>JANXYJ010000044.1 GCA_025350105.1 Terriglobia bacterium
GCGCGGCTCGGTCGAATTCGTTGCCCGCCATGCCGTCAGGAGGCGATGTTCGGGACCGCCTTGAGTGGCGTTGGTTTTATTCTGCGTTGGGTGTTCTTCAGCGCGTCAGGCTACCTTCTCTTCTTAGCCACAGTGAGTGCAGATTGGTCGGCCTTTTCAACGAGATTTGCTGACCTCACTCTGGCAATGATCGTTGACGCCGCAGTGAAGGTTGTAACACTGCTTCTTGTTTGGGCTGGGCTTGCTGGGTGGGCGTTTAGGTCAGGTGAAAAGAACTATCGCGCGTGGCTGAAACTAGGCGCGGGCCTCGCGGGCCTATATGTTTACTATTTGAGCAAGGGTGGACGCTAGTCACCCTCCGCAAAAAGTTCTGAGCACAGGGCGCGTTATAACCGGCTCTAGGCCGGTATTTCCGCGAAAATGCGAGTCCCCTACACCGCTCGCCTTTCGGCACTCTCCCCTTCCCAAACGCCTATGCTATTCTGAAGCCGACCTTCGGCATATGCGACGGCCGAAGGAATTCTTTTCGATAGGCAGGAATGCGTTTTCGCCCCGTCTCCCGTCCGCTCATCGGGCTGTTCATCATTGCGCTGGCCGGTTGGGGCGTCCTGCGAGCCCAGCGGCCCTTCCGCCAATACCGTGCGGCGGAGTACGCCGATTTCCCGCTTCCTGACGACTACCGCCAGCCCGCCGAATGGACCCGTGCCCGTCTGCACTATAATCCCGTTCCGGTGGTCCATTTTTATCGCGCTTCGCCCCTGCAGTGGACCGTCGATTATCCCCGCTCCGATCGCCATCTGCTTGCAGGCATGCGTCGGCTGACCCGCATTGACACTCGCTCCGTCGAACAGATCGTCGACGCTGATAGCGGCGTGGATGGCGATGAGAATGACATCTTTAACTGGCCCTCGCTTTACGCCGTCGAAGTGGGCCATTGGAACCTGAGTGACAAAGAAGCCGCTAAGCTCCGCGAATTTCTCCTGCGCGGCGGCTTCCTTATGGTGGACGATTTTCACGGCCAGGAAGAGTGGGGCAATTTCGTCGCCGGCATGGAAAAAATCTTCCCCGATAGAAAAATCGTAGATTTAGATAACAAAGATCCCCTGTTCCACGTCATATATGATTTGGATGACAAATATCAAGTTCCCGGGC
This sequence comes from Terriglobia bacterium, assembly GCA_025350105.1. Lineage (GTDB taxonomy): Bacteria > Acidobacteriota > Terriglobia > Bryobacterales > Bryobacteraceae > Palsa-187. The sequence continues at coordinate 1,153 of JANXYJ010000044.1, forward strand.
TCCAGTACCTCTACAGCGGCTCGAAGTCGGAGTACGGCGGATTCGATGCCCACTGGCGCGGGGTCTATGACGACCATGGCCGTGTGATGGTGGCTATCTGTCATAATATGGATCTTGGTGACGCCTGGGAGCATTCGGACAATCCAGCGTACCCGGAGAAGTTTGCGGCGCTGGCGTACCGGATTGCAGTGAATTATTGGACGTACGATTTGACACATTAGGCGGCCATGTTCGAATTTTTATTCAAGTACCCACAATCGGTTTTCGCGCGCGGCACCTTCGTGTTGCTCAGCGGACTGCCCAAGTGGTTGTTGTTGCTGGCCATGTTGCTTGCCGCCGCCGCGCTGGGATACTTGATCTGGCAGCGCGCTTCTGGCAGCGCTCGCATGGCCGGTCCCCGCAAGGCCATCGTTTGGATTTTGCAGACTTTATTGGCCTGTCTGCTCCTGTTCATGTTGTGGCATCCGGCGCTCAGCATCGCCACCCTCAGGCCCCAGCAAAACATCGTCGCCGTTTTAGTCGACGATTCCGGCAGCATGGCGCAACCCGATGAGGCCGGCGGCGCCACGCGCAAGGACGCCGTCGCAAAAGTACTGAACGCCGGTCTGCTCAAGTCTTTGCAGGACCGTTTTCAGGTCCGCCTTTATAGGATGGGTGATCACCTGGATCGCTTGGACAAACTGGAACAACTGAACGCTTCGATTCCCGCCACTCATATTGGTGACGCGCTGAAGCAAGTTGTCGCCGACGCTGCCAGTCTCCCTATCGGCGCTGTGGTTTTGGCGAGTGACGGTTCGGATAACTCAGGTGGTGTCGACCTCGAAACCATCGCCGAGATCCGCCGCCAGCGTATTCCCATCCACACGATTGGCGTGGGAAAAGAGCAGGCGTCCAAAGACATCGAACTGAGCGACGTCCAGATTCCCGCGCGCACGCTTCCCGATTCGCGTTTAGGCGCGCAGGTCAGTTTTCATCAGCATGGCTACAACGGGCAGAAAGCTTTGCTCGCGGTCAAAGAAGGCGCCAAAATTTTGGCGCAGCAACAGATCACGCTGAAGGGCGATGGCGTCGAACAAACCGAAACGGTTTTGTTTAACGCCGGCACTGCCGGTGTGCGCACGGTGGAGGCTTCCATCACTCCTTTGTCCGGTGAGGAGAGCACCAAAAACAACGCCATCCAGCGGCTGGTGAACGTGGACCAGCGCAAGCCGCGCATCCTCTATCTGGAAGGCGAGCCCCGCTGGGAATTCAAATTTCTGCGCCGCGCCGTGGAGGACGATCGCACGATTGATCTGGTCACCATGCTGCGCACCACGCAGAACAAGATCTATCGTCAGGGCATCAGCGATCCCAAGGAACTGGAAGACGGCTTTCCTACTAAGGTGGAGGAACTGTTTGCTTTCGACGGCCTGATCATTGGCAGCGTGGATGCGCCGTATCTGACGCCGGGCCAGCAGTCGCTGATCAAAGAATTTGTGGACCGCCGCGGCGGAGGCGTGCTATTCCTGGGCGGCAAAGACGCGCTGGCCGACGGCGGTTGGAAGCAATCGGCGGACGTGGAACTGTTGCCCACCATTCTTCCGGACCGCAAAGATACCTTCGTCCGCATCGGCGCAACGGTTGAGTTAACTGCCGCCGGCCGCGACAGTTTGATTACACGCATCGAGGACGATCCCGCGAAAAACGTCGAACGCTGGACCAAGCTCCCTTACGTAATGAACATCCAGGATCCTGGCCAACCCAAACCCGGCGCAGTTGTGTTGGTGGACGCTAAGCCGACTACCGGCGGGCGCGTTCCCTTGCTCATCACACAAAACTTTGGCCGCGGCCGCAGCGGCATTTTCGCCACCGGCGGCAGTTGGCGCTGGCAGATGCTGCAACCCCTGGCCGACAAGAGTCACGAAATGTTCTATCAACAACTTTTGCGTTGGCTGGTTTCCGATACACCGCGCAAAGTCACCACGTCGATGCCGAAGTCGCTGATTTCCGATGACTCGCACATTTCGCTGCGCGCCGAAGTGCGCGACCGCACTTTTCTGCCCGCATCCGACGCCAAGACCGAAGCGCACATTTTAGGACCCGAAGGCTTGGCCGAATCAGTTGAATTGCGGCCTGATGCCGTCGAATCCGGCGTCTACACCGCGGATTGGACCGCCCCTAAGCCGGGTTCTTATTTGGTTGAAGTCACGGCCACCCGCGGTACCGAAGAATTGGGCCGTGATACGATGACCTTCCGCCGCGAAGATGGCGTGGCCGAAAATTTCCACATCGGCCAGAATCGCGAATTGCTCGAAAAGCTGTCGTCGGAGACCGGTGGCAAATACTACAAACCAGAAGACGCCCAGAAGCTGGGCAAAGACATTACCTATTCAGACGCTGGCATCGCCGTCCGCGAAACCCGCGACCTGTGGGACATGCCCATCATTTTTCTTCTCTTGCTGTGTTTACGCGGTGGAGAATGGTTATTGCGTAGAAAGTGGGGTGTGATTTGAGGATTTTTTCGGCCGCCCTGTTGTTACTTCTCGGGGGAAGTCTGCTGCAAGCGGCGGACACGTATTATCTAACCATCGCTGGTTTGGGCGGCGAGCAGGAATACGAACAGCGTTTTGCCGGTTGGGCCTCCGATTTCGACAAAATCCTGAAAGGCGAGCCCAACGCCCACATCACCACGCTCTCTGGCGCCCAAGCCACCCGCGCCAACATCGAAGCGAAAATGGGGGAGATCGCCAAGCAGGCCAAAGCCGAAGACAGCTTTGTGCTGTTTCTGATCGGCCACGGCACCTACGACGAGAACGAATACAAGTTCAATATCCCGGGCCCTGACATCAGTGCGACCCAACTCGGCGTCTTGCTCGACAAGATTCCCGCCAAGCAGGCCATCATCGATATGTCCAGCGCCAGCGGCGGCATCACGCCGATCTTGCAGAGGCCGAAACGGGTGATCGTCACCGCCACGAAATCCGGCACCGAAAAGAACGCCACCGTCTTTGCGCGCTACTTCGTCGAAGCCCTGCGCGACCCCTCGGCCGACGCCGATAAGAACGAAATCATCACCGTTCTCGAGGCCTTTCGCTACGCCGAAGGCAAAACCGCCAAGTTCTACGACGAACTGAAACGTCTTTCCACTGAACATCCTCTTATAGAAGACACCGGCAAAGGCGACGGCGTGAAATCGGCAACGGTCGAAAACGGGCAGGGAATTGTGGCCGGACGCTTCGCGTTGCTGCACACCGGCTCCGCGGTGGCCATTGCGAATAATCCCGAAAAACAAAAACTGCTGAAGCAGAAAGAAGACATCGAACAGCAAATTGACGAGCTGAAGTATCGCAAAGCCTCCATGTCTGTGCCGGACTACCGCGGGCAACTCTCCAAACTTCTGGTCGAACTGGCCAAGACCCAGGAGGCCCTGGACAAGTGACCATGAGACTGTTTTGGGGCGTCATTTTGGCGGGACCGCTGTTCGCGCAACTTCCCGAACCCGTCGCCAAATGCCAAGCTCTGTTGCATCACGGCGACCCTGGCACCAAGGCCTGCTATCAGGCGTTGATTCGTTCCACCGATTCGCTGGCACAAGCCGAAGGCCTCTGGCATACCGGCGACTACAAATCGGCCAACGAATTATTTCGAGCGTTAACCAAGTCGCGTGAGAAAGACCCCGTCTCTCGCGTGCGTTGGGGCCGCATGTTTTTGGAACGCGGCCAAGCTCCCGATGCCAAAGCGGAGTTTGACGGGGCCTTAAAGTTGAATCCCGACTACGCTCCCGCGCTGCTGGGCGCCGCTATCGTCGCTGGTGAACAGTTTGAAGGCGCGGCCATCAAGAACGCCGAAAAAGCGCTGAAGGCCGATCCGAAATTGTACGAAGCCGAGGAAGTGATTGCGCGGGTTCAACTGGAAGACAACAGTCCCGCGAAAGCAGCGGAGGCCGCGCAACGTGCCTTGACGATTTCGCCCGAAGCCCTGGACGCCATGGCCATCCTGGCCAGTATCGACCTGTTGAATGACAAGCGAGACTCGCCCTGGTTCGCCAAAGCACTAGCGGTGAATCCGTCTTATGGCAACGCCTACGCCATCGCCGCGCATTTTTTCATGATCAACCGGCGCTATGAAGAAGGCATTGCGCAGTTCCGCAAGGCATTGCAACTGGATCCCAACCTGCCCGCCGCACGCAGCGCGCTGGGCATAGCCTTGATGCAACTCGGCTACGAAGAGGAAGCCCGCAAGGAACTTGAGACCACTTACAATGGCGGTTATCAAAATCTGGAAACCGTGAACTCGCTGCGCTTGATGGATACCTATAAGGATTACGTCAAGTTCAAAACGCCGCGCACGATTCTGATGCTGCACAAGAAAGAAGCGGATCTACTGAAGCTTTACTTTCAGCCGGAGTTCGAACGCGCGCTTACCGCCTACGACCAGAAGTATAAATTCAAACTCAGCAAGCCGGTGCAGCTGGAAGTCTATCCCAATCACGACGATTTCGCCGTGCGCACGCTCGGCGTTCCGGGCCTGGGCATTTTGGGTGTGACTTTCGGTTATGTGGTCGCCATGGATTCCCCCAGCGCCCGCCCGCCGGGGCAATGGCACTGGGCGGCAACCATGTGGCATGAATTGAGCCACGTCTACGTCCTGGAAATGACCAATCATAAGGTCCCGCGCTGGTTCACCGAAGGCCTGGCCGTGTATGAGGAAACCGCCGCTTCGCCCGATTGGGGTGATCGTCTGGACCCCGGCACCATCAGCGCCATCAAGGGCAAGAAGCTTCTGCCGGTGGCCGAACTCGACCGTGGTTTCGTGCATCCCACTTATCCGGAACAAGTCACGGTGTCCTATTATCAGGGCGGCCAGATCTGCACGTTTATCAAGGAAAAATGGGGCTACGACAAACTGGTTTCGATGATTCACGATTTCGGGGCCAGCCTGACCACGCCGCAAGTGATCGAAAAGGAATTCGATCTGAAGCCCGAAGAATTCGACCGCCAGTTCAACGCATGGCACGATCCCCGCGTCAAAAATCAAGTGGAGCACTATGACGACTGGCGCAAACGCCTGCGCGACATGGGGACTCTGATGAAAGACAAGAAATGGGACGAGGCCATTAAAGAGGGCGAGGCCATCCGCGACTTCTATCCCGAATATGTCGAAATGAACAGCGTCTATGAACGCCTCTCGGAGGCCCACGCGGGCAAGGGCGATAAAACCAAAGCGCTGGCGGAGCTGGAACGGTATTCCAAGCTGGGCGGCCGCAGTCCCGAATCGTTGAAGCAGCTTTCGGAAATGCAGCTGGAGCAAGGTAGAAAAAAAGACGCCGCCGCCACGCTCGAACGCCTGAACTTCATCTATGTAGAGGATGAATCGGTTCATCAGCGGCTGGGCGCTCTCCACATGGATCTGAACAATCCCGCCGGAGCGGTGCGTGAATATCAAGCTGTGTTGGCTGGTAAGCCGCTGGATCCCGCCAGCGCGCATTTTGGCTTGGCCCTGGCCTTCAAGGCCACCAATCGGGTGGGGGACGCGAAAGAAGAAGTGATTTCCGCTTTGGAAGCGGCGCCGGGTTTTAAGCCAGCACAAAAACTGTTACTGGAATTGAGTGCCAAAGAATAACAGCCAAAGAAGAGAGAATGATTGGGAAGGGAAGATCGGTAGCAATCGATGACATCTCCACAAAACATGACTGATACCGCCGGGTTACAAGAGCGGATCGCGCGGTTTCAGAAGGCCCAGGACGCCATCGTCGGCGAGGTGCGCAAGATTATCGTCGGCCAGGACGAGGTGATCGATCAGGTGCTGACTGCCCTGTTCGTGGGCGGGCATTGCCTGATCACCGGTTTGCCGGGAACCGCGAAAACGTTGCTGGTGCGCACCCTTTCGCAGGCGCTGGGGCTTGAGTTCCGCCGCATTCAATTTACGCCGGATCTGATGCCGTCCGACATTACCGGTACCGATATCATCGAAGAAGATTCCGCCACCGGGCGCCGCACCTGGACTTTTGTGCCCGGTCCGATTTTCGCCAACGTTTTGCTGGCCGATGAAATTAACCGTACGCCTCCCAAGACGCAATCGGCGCTGCTTGAAGCCATGCAGGAACGGTCGTGCACCGTCCGCGGTAACATGCACACCATCCAGGCGCCGTTTTTTGTGTTGGCCACGCAAAACCCGATTGAACTGGAAGGCACCTATCCGCTGCCGGAAGCCCAACTGGATCGCTTCATCTTCAATGTGCTGCTGGACTATCTTTCCGCCGATCAGGAAGTGAAAGTGCTGGACCTGACTACTACCACGCACATGGCGAAGGTAGACGCGGTCACCAACGCGGAAGAAATTTTGGACTTCCAACAAGTGGTCCGCATGGTGCCCATCGCCGATTCCATCGCCCGTTATGCCGTGGACATTGTCCGTGGCACGCGCCCCACCGATCCCAGCGCGCCGGACTTCATCAAGAAGTACGTCAACTTCGGCGCTAGCGTCCGCGCCGCGCAATTCCTGGTGCTGGCCGCCAAAGCCCGCGCTCTGATGCAACACCGCTATCACGTCAGCTACGAAGACGTCACCGCGCTGGCCCGCCCCATCCTGCGCCATCGCGTGCTGCTCAACTTCCAGGCCGAATCCGATCGCTTGACCACCGACGATCTGCTGCTGAAATTGCTGGAGGCGAAACCCGTTCCCCGCGCCTAATATCAGGGCTTAAATATGCAGCAGCGCTTCTTGGATCCCAGCGTTCTTTCCGGCATTTCGAACCTCACCCTGGTCGCCCAGACAGTGGTGGATGGTTTTATTTCCGGGCTGCATCGTTCGCCCGATTTCGGCTTCAGCCAGGAGTTCGCCGAATACCGCATGTACAATCCGGGCGACGATCTGCGTCACGTGGACTGGAACGTTTACGCCCGCACGGAGCGCATGTATCTGAAGCGCTACCGCGGCGAAACCAACTGCCAGGTGACCATTCTGCTGGACGCCAGCCGGTCGATGAAGTACACCTCGCACAAAATCGACAAGCTGGAATATGCGCGCTATCTCACCGCATCCATCGCCTATATGGCCGGACTGCAGCGCGATGCTGCTGGCCTGATCGTTTTTGACGATGAAGTCCGCCAGTTCGTTCCGCCGTCTACACGTCAAGGTCAATTGGCGCGCTTGTTGCATGCGGTCGAAAAAGCCGAAGTCGGCACGCGAACTGATTACGCCCGTCCCTTTGCGCATCTTCGTGAGTTTCTTCACCGCCGCGGGCTGATCGTTTGCATTTCCGATTTTTGGGAGAAGCCCGAAGACGTTATCAAAACCATCGCCCCACTGCGCTTCCACGGCAATGAGGTGGTGCTGTTTCATGTGCTGGATCCCATGGAAATCCGCCCGAAATTCGACGATCCGGTTCTAATGGAAGACCTGGAAACTGGCGCGACGCTTGAGGTCTCGCCCGATTACGCGGCCAAGGAATATCCCGCTAAGATCGACGCGCATCTGGAAGAAATGCGCTCCAAATCCAAGGGCAACGGCCTGGATTATTTTTTGATCGACACCAGCCGTCCGCTGGACGCCGCGCTACGCGAATATCTGGCTGCGCGCGGAGGGAGAAAGTAAATGGGTCTGCTTGCTCCCTGGTTTTTGGCTGGCATCGCTGCGGTCGGCTTGCCTATCTGGCTGCACTTACTCAAGCGCTCGAAAACCGACCCCAAACAGTTCCCCTCGCTCATGTTTTTTGAGTATCGGGAGACCAGTTCGGTCAAACATCGCAAGCTGGAGCATCTCCTTTTACTGGCGCTACGCGCGCTGATGCTGTTTTTACTGGCGCTGCTGTTCGCCAATCCCTTCATCCGCCGGTCTGGCGCCGCGGCCGACGGAAAACGGCTCATGGTGGTCGCCGTGGATAAATCCTTCTCCATGCGGACGGGCACCACGGTCAGCAACCGCCTTTCGCAAGCCAAAGACGAAGCGCAAAAAATTCTGTCGGGTCTCAAACCGGGCGACTCCGCCCAGGTGCTGGCACTGGCCGGCAACGTTCAGGCACTCACGCAAACGGTGAACGATCCAGCCGAGTTGCGCGCCGCAGTCAACTCCATTCAACCCGGCGACAGCCGTGCGTCTTTCGGAGAGTTAGCGCGCTACGCTCGCACACTTAGCGAAGCGCAAAAAATCCCCATCGAACTGCACCTGGTTAGCGATCTGCAGAAATCCGCCATGCCGCCGGGCTTCGCCGATTTGCGTCTGAACCCCGGCACAACTCTGGTTCTGCATTCGATTGGCAATGCTGAAAAGAATTGGACTCTGGAAAACGTCGTCGCACCACGCCGCATCTACGATCCCAAACGCGTAAAACTGCAAGCCATGGTGACTGGCTACGGAACGCCCGCCGCCAAGCGCACCGTCACCCTAAAATTGAATGGCCGCGACCTGCAAACCAAAACGGTTGACATCCCCGAAAACGGCCGCGCGCAAGTGGAGTTTCTCGGTCTCGAGGCGACCTACGGTTTCAGTAAGGGCGAGGTCCGCATCGACTCCGCCGACAACCTGGCCGCTGACGATCACTACAATTTCTCCGTAGAACGATTAGACCCGCGCAAGGTTCTGTTCGTCGACGATGGCCGCCACCCGCGCGCCGAATTGTATTTCCGCTCCGCGCTTGATTCCTCCGGCGATGGCGGCTTTCAGATGGAATCGATGCGCCCCGAAAACGCCGCCGGCGCGGCCTTCACCAACTACGCTTACGTGGTCTTAAACGATTTGAGCAGCGTCCCGCAGAATCTGGAAAGCAGCCTGCAGCACTACGTGAATGGCGGCGGTGCGGTACTGGTGACGCTTGGCCCCAGCGCCGCAGCGCTTCCTCGCGTGCCCGTGCTTGACGAAGCCATTGAAAAATCCAGTTATGCCGGCCGTGAAGGCGAACGCTTTCTCTCCATCGTCGATATCGATACCGGCCATCCCGCTCTGCGTAGCGTGGAGCGTTTCAACGGCGTCAAATTCTTCCAGGCCATTCACGTCAGCGCCACGAAGTCGCGGGTGTTGGCGAAATTGAACGACCAAACGCCGCTGGTTTTGGAGCGCACCATTGGCGAAGGCAAAGTACTGGCGTTCGCGTCCACCTTTGACAACGTCTCGAACGATCTGCCTCTGCACGCCTCCTGGGTGCCGTTCATCGCGCAGACCGCGCTGTACTTGGGCGGTGGTGGCGCTGAACAACCGGTGAATGTGCCCGTTGATTCCTATGTTGAATTGCGCGCCAGCGACAGTAAAGGTGCCGCAGCCGAAGTGCAGGATCCCGATGGCAAACGCGCTCTTTCCTTAGACGAAGCCATCAAGGCCAAGAACTACGCGGTGAACCGCGAAGGCTATTACGAAGTGAAAACCGCCAGCGGCCGCAGCAGCTTACTGGCCGTCCACGCCGACCGCCGCGAATCCGATCTTTCGGTGATCCCGAAAGAGACGCTCGATTTATGGCGAGGCACCGGAACCAACGATCCTGTGCCCGGCACTCCGGGGGCCGCTTCGGGTGTCGACGCGCCGCAGAAACCCTACAGCCTTTGGTTCTATATTTTGCTGTTATTGTTAGGAATAGCGGTGGCCGAATCGATCGTAGCCAACGGCTTTTTACGGCCAGCAGCGCCGGCGCGGGATGACACTAAACAGAACGATCTGAAGCTGGACCAGACGTTGAGCAAAGTGAGTTAACGAACAGTAGTTTAAGTACGCGGTTTTAGGAGGGGCGGCATGAACACGCGCGACCAACTGAATCAGTATCTGGAAGGCCTGGAAAGGCGCCTGCGCTGGATGGCGGTTTCGAAAGGCGCGGCCGTGGCCGCCGGAGTGGCCTTGGGTGCCACCATCGCGCTGGTGTTGATTACCAACGCGCTCGCCTTCTCGCCCACCAGCGTTACGGTCGCGCGCATGGTGTTGTTTCTCGCCCTGGCCGCTGCTGTCGGTTTTGCGTTGGTCATTCCTCTGCTCCATTTGAATCGGCGGCGCACCGCGGGCCAGGCTGAATCTACGTTCCCTGCGTTTAAGGAGCGGCTGCTCACTTATGTGGAGAAAAGTAACAACGCGGATCCCATGCTTGATCTGCTAGCCGCTGACACCATGTCGGTGGCGCAGAAGACCGAACCTGAGAATGTTGCCCCGCGTAAGTCCATGTTCGCTTTGGCAACCTCTGCCGGAGCCGCTGGCGCTGCGTTGATTTGGTTAATCGCGGCAGGTCCCGGATTCCTTGGTTACGGTGCGTCTCTGTTATGGGCCGGCGCGCCGAAAACCGGCGTCAACTTTTACGACATTAAAGTCGAGCCCGGCAATAAACTGATTCGCCGCAAGACCGATCAACTTGTCACAGCGCAGCTCACCGGTATTCAAGCAGCAACGGTCCGCCTGTTTGCGAAATATCAAAGCTCCGCCAAATGGGAAGAAGCCTTGATGGCCTCGCGCAACGGAGCCCAATATGAATTCCTCTTTGCCGGTCTGCCGGAGCCCGTCGAATACTACGTCGAAGCTTCGGGCGTGAAGTCAAAGACCTTCAAGCTGGACGTGATCGACCTGCCGGGCATTAAGCACATCAAGGTTACCTATCATTACCCCTCGTGGCTGGGCATTCCCGATAGCGTGGAAGACCCCGGAGGCGACCTGCGCGCGGTTGGCGGCACCAACGCGGAACTGACCGTCGAAACCGACAAGCCGCTCAGCGGTGGTGTCATTGAAATGGATGACGGCTCACACATCTCGCTGGACACCAAGGAAGGGAACTTCCTCAGCGCGCGCGTGCCCGTCCAGAAAGACGGCGTGTATCACTTTGCAGCGAAACAACAGGGCGAAAGCGTCCGGCTTAGTGAAGACTATTTCATCGAAGCGCGGCAAGACAATCCGCCCAGCGTGAAGATCACCCACCCCGGCAGCGATGCCAAGGTGAGCCCGATCGAAGAAGTTGCCATCACGGTGGAGGCCAACGACGACTTTGCTTTGAACGGAGCCGAGTTGCACTACTCGGTCAACGGAGGGGACGAAAAGGTAGTTGCCATTCCCAATTCGAAAGGCGTGAAAACCGCCACCGGCAAAACCCAGATTGCGCTCGAAGACTATAAGATGTCGCCCGGCGACGTCATCGCCATGTACGCCACCGCGAAGGATGCCCGCAACACCGCGCGCACCGACATGGTGTTCATCGAAGCGCAACCCTTTGAGCGCAACTACACGCAATCGCAGCAGGGCGGCGGCGGGGGTGGTGGCGGTGGCGGGATGGAGGATCAGGATGAGATCTCCAAGCGCGAAAAGGAAATCATTTCGGCGACGTGGAACGCCATTCGCGGCATTGGCAAAGACAAGGCCGGCGAAAATGCGCGCTTTCTATCGGAGGTGCAGAGCAAGCTGAAGGAACAAGCCAAGTCGCTGGCCGAGCGCGCCCGTTCGCGCCAGTTGGCCGGCAACAATCAGGAATTTCAGAATTTTGTAAAAGATTTGGACGAAGCCGCGGCGGCCATGGATCCGGCGGCGGATAAATTGAAAAACCAAAACTGGAAAGACGCCTTGGTTCCCGAACAAAAAGCGTTGCAACACTTGTTGCGCGCCGAAGCCACCTTCCGCGATATTCAAGTTGCCTTTGGAGCCCAGGGTGGAGGCGGCGGCGGTGGTGGCGCTGGTCGCGACCTGGCCAGCATGTTCGATCTGGAACTTGATCGCGAAAAAAATCAGTACGAAACCGGCCAGCGCGGCGGCGCTAGCGGTTCGCAGGAACAACAGAAGAAAGATGTGGACGAAGCGCTGCAGCGTTTGAGCGAATTGGCGCGCCGTCAACAGGCATTGGCCCAACAGCAAAATCAAAGCAAGCAACAAACGTTTGAACAACGTTGGCAGCAGGAAATGTTGCGCCGCGAAGCCGAAGAATTGCGCAAGCAGATGGAGCAGTTGGCGCGCAACCAACAAGGCCAACAGGGTCAACAGGGTCAGCAAGGACAACAAGGCCAGCAGGGTCAGCAAGGACAATCCGGACAGTCGGGCCAAAGTGGACAGTCGGGTCAATCCGGCCAGAGCGGACAGTCGGGTCAACAGTCCGGCCAGCAGTCGCGCAATGGCCGTCAGAATCAGCAGCAACAACAAAACGCCCAGCAGATGCAGCAGGCGATTGATCGTCTGAATCAGGCGCTGAATGACATGCGGGCAGCGCAACAGGCATCGCAACAGAGCGGACAGCAGGGTTCACAAGGTGCCGCCCAAGCCGAAACCCGCAGAGCAGCCGAACGTTTGGCCGAAGCTCAGCGCATGATGAATGGCGTACGGCAACAGCAGTCGGCGTCGCAGTTGGACGATTTGGCGCAGCGCGCTGAGGACCTGACTTCCCAGCAGAAGGACTTCGCCAACCGTCTGAGTCAGGCGTTTGGCGCTGGTCAGGGCCAAAACGGCCAGGGCCAAAATGGTCAACAAGGCAAAGACGGCAAGGGTGGAGCCGGGCGCCCGGGTGGAACTCAGCAACGTCAGCTCGCCGAAGAAAAAGATAAGATGGCGCAGTCGCTCGATCAACTGGAAAAAGATATGCAGAAGGCCGCGCGCGACATGGCGGGAACCCAACCTGGAGCGGCGGCGCGCGTGCGCGACGGCCTGGGCGATATCCAGCAAACCGAAGCGAAAATGCGGATGCAGTATTCAGCACGCTGGATTCGCGATGGCCAGGGAGCCTTGATGGTTCCGCGCGAAGGTGCCATTACGCAAGCGCTGGAACAGTTAAACAAGGATTTGCACGCGGCGCAAGGCGCGGTGAATCCGAATGCGCAAGCGGGCACCGGCGACAAAGGCACCGAGCAGCAACTGGCGCGGCTGGAACGGCTACGCGGCCAGATGCAACAAATGTTGCAGGACCGCGAGAATCAACGCAACGGCAATGGTCAACCGGGTGGCAATCAAGCCGGCGGTCAACAAGGCGGTCAAGGCAAGCAAGGCGGCCAAGGTCAAGGGCAGGGAGGCCAGCAAGCCGGCAATGGCCAGGGTGGCGGCCAGCAGGGCAATAGCGCCCAAGGCGGAGGCCAGATGGGCGGCAGCGCCAACGGGCGCTTCGGTGGTAATCGCTTTGGTGGTGGTTTCGGCGACGGAGGCCGCTATCAACCCGAAGGAATTTTTGATCCCAACGGCGGTATGCAGGGGCCCGCGGAGCCGGGTGCGTTGGTGCGTGACGCGCAAGCGCAGGTAAACGATCTGCGCGATAAATTCACGGATAACCCGGACATGACCCGCGAAATCACCGACCTTAGCCGCGACCTTTCGCGCTTGACGGTTGGTGGAACGGCGTCGGCTGAGCTGGATGCGCGCATCAGCCGCGAAATCCTACCGAAGCTGGAAGCGCTGGAAGTGCAACTGCGCCGCCAGGCGGGCGAGATGGAAACCGGCCAGGTGCGTAGCGGCTCCACTGACCGCGTGCCGGCGGGCTTCACCGATGCGGTAGCCGAATACTTCCGCAAGTTAAGCAAGGGAAAATAGCCTCTCCTTTCCGGGCGGCCGGCGGTTGAAGCCAACCGCGAATCACAGCTCCGTAGGTGCCTGCGGTGGCGGGCTCGGGAACCCGGGCACGCACTCCGCCAATTCCGGTCCAGGCTTTGTGGACCGCGTCGTAATCGTTGATGGTGGCAGGTTCGCTTGGTTCGCGATGGGCCATCCAGCGGTTTCCCGCTTGGTGAAAAAGCGCCAGCAAATAGCGGGTTCCATCGCGCAGCTGCACGTCGTTTTGCTCGGTACAGCCGTACTCGCGGAACAGGTCGACGAATTCGGCGGCCAGATCCAGTTCACCTCTTTCGAGCACCGGATAGAAGTTTTCGCGGAGAAAACGGTACAGTTCCGGCGCGTCTTCGATGTAGATTTGATGCCGGCCGTAACCGGTGGGGACGTAGGCGATGTGGGTGGCTAGATACGCTGTGTCGTAAAAGTTTTTGTTTCTTGCGCCATCGGGATAGGCGCGCGCTCCGGTGAGCGGGTAGTGTTGCAGGAAACGCCAGACCGCAGGCGGAAGGTCGCGGGCTTCGGCAGGAAGTTCCAAGTTGGGCACTAGTTGGGCGTCGGTGAGGGTAATGCTCCACATGACCAGATCCCACGCGTCGTCGTTAGAAAAATGGTTAAAAAGATCATGAGAAAGATTTCCTCCCGGTAGCTTCTGACGATAGTCGTAACCAATAGCCGCTTGCAGCGAACCGCACTGGTGAAAAGCGCCATTTGCCAGCCCAATCATCTTTGTTGTGTCTGCGCCGTGTGACGGCAAGAGTGAATTTGCGTAGATCGTGAGCGTCAGCAGCGGCCAAAATTCTTTGCAGGACGGCGGGCTTGAACCGTGCGTCAGGCGAGCTGCCAGCAACGGTGCCAGGACTCTGCGCGCATGTTCGCGGGCGGTGACTTTGAGGCCGGGGATGCTGGAAGTGCCGAAAGACGCGTCAAGAAACGGCTCGATAGCGTCGTCGCCGAGTTCGCGGATGGCTGCGGGGTTTCCTGCAAAGTAATCAGTGAGTTCCCGCAGCCCGGTCCGCACGGCGTTTGCCGCATCGGCGGATTCCTCAGGTGACCAAGGTTCGGTTTTGAGACTTGCCGAGGAGTTGGTTGACGGACGCCAGGTCATCGGGAGCAAAGCCGGAGCGATGACGCAAAGGGGCTGCGGGCGCGGGGAGGTGCAAGCGCACGTTAGCAGCGCGATCAGAATTGTGGCGCGGGCTTGGCGCATGGGTCAGCTAAAGTGTAGTTCGTTTTTGTGTTGTTGATGGATTGGGGTGGAGCGGTGGTGCCGGCGGGAAAGTTTTACGCATGAAAACCGGGAGCAACTGGCAGTCCGGGTTTTTCGGGCACGTTTGCGTCTGCGTCTGCGGATTCGGATGGCTCTGCGCTGCGGGCGAACCGCGATAAAGCCCGCCGATGAAACTACTGCTTCTTGCCCGGCGGCGGGGGCGGATTCTTCTTCGCGGTATCCCAGTGCTCCTGAATCATGCCATCGTCCACCCGCAGCATGTCGAACCAGCTGTACTTATAGGTCTTC
>JANXYJ010000051.1 GCA_025350105.1 Terriglobia bacterium
AGGCCGTGGCCGCGCGCGGCCCATTCGGCTCCGGCTAAGACGATTAAGGAGGAGATGAAGCTTAAGAAAATGAGCGTGACGGAATACTGAAACACGCCGTATTCATTGGCGATTTTGCGTTGAAAACTAGGCCACACCCAGCTATTGATGTACTTGAAGGCCTCCGGCACCAGGCCCACGCCGACGGCCGCGGGCAGGATGCGTTCAATCGGCGGCCGTCCGTTGGGCAAATATCGATAGACGATGAGCAGCACCAGAACCGTGATGGAGACCGCTGCGAATTTGAAGAAGAGAGCGGAAAAACGCGCGGCCCAGCTGATGGCGAAACTCTGCAGCGGAGCGGGCAGGGAGATATTGGCTTGCATCGAATACGGACTGAACGCGGTGAACGCCAGCGACATCAAGGCCAGCACGCCGCAGACGAAAATCAGGCCCAAGCTGACCAGTTGATTGCGGAAGAAGCTGCGGTTTTCGCGAATGCCCCAGATACGGTTCAGCGCGACTTCCAGCGGCTCGAAAACGCCGTTGGCGGTGAATAGCAGCAGGAAAATCGAAACCAATTGAATGGGTCCGGTACGCGGCAGATTGTGAACCAGAAAATTTTCCAGGGCGTCGGGAAAGTAATCGCGCAGAGCCATACCGACGGCGTTGCCGGCAAGCTGGGCTCCAAAGAAGGCGCGCGACAGCGCCATGGTGACGATCATGAAGGGATAAAACGACAACAAAACGTTAGCGGCAATGGAGAACGCGTAGACGTGCACCTCTGTCCGCATCAGGTAGCGGAAGGAGAGGCCCAGATTGGAAGCAGCGCGGCGCATGTACGCTTCAAGGGTAGCTTCATTTCTGCCAAGTTGTCTGCCAGAGCAAAGTAAAGCTCCCTATAATACGGACATGAATCCACAAATGAACCAGGCTGTAGCGCCCCATCGGGGTGCGGGCAAAAGCCTGGGAGCGATCTTCATTGTTGTTCTCGCGATAGCGGTATTTGTCGTCGCCGTGCTTCGGCAATTACCGAGCCATGCTGAAGACGCAAGGGGCGAGGTTGACGCTATGCAGGGCTTGGTGACTGCATTGAAAGACTCGTTGCTGCCAACTGAACAGATCATTCAGGCTCGCGAGCGAGTAGAAGCCTGGGCCGCCCAAAAGCCAGCAGATGGAAAAGTGCTTGTCAGCCAGACCGAAATGACAAAAGTGCTGGAGCAGCTTGAGAGCGCTCAGATCGCCACCACCAAGGCTCGAACGTCCTGGACGGCAGCGGAACAGGAAACCAAAAACCGGGCGGAGAAACTCAAGTCGTTGTTAGGCGATTCCGTTTGGCCCGACCAGCTAAAAGGCATGCTTCGCAGCGTTCGGGATCTATCGCTGGTTCTGGGCTGGCCGTTGGCTCTTGCGTTGGCGCTCGCCTATGTTCTGCATTCCGACAGAGCAAAAGATCGGTTGGTGATCCTCGCCTCGTCCATTCAAAAAGTCGCCTTTCCCGGAGGATTTGAACTCACTCTTTGGGGAGAGAAGTCAGGCATTGATCAATCAGCAACTTTTCAGAAATTTAGAGTTGACGTGAAATCGGAATACGACAAACTGGCTGAGCAGCGCACTATTAAGGAGACCGTTTCTCGCATGTTGAAAGATACCGTGGAGCCGGAGTTGACGCGAATTAGGAAAACCAAAACGGTAGAGTACCGCGCCACGGTTCACGTGCATGACGCGCTGTTTTCGCAAGCTTATTACCAACTAATTGACTACCTTCCGACCGGGGGAAATAGAGGACGGGCATGGTCCATCCGGTTCGGCATGGTGGGTAGAGCTTGGAGGTTACGAGAAGACAGCTGGAATGGTAAGATTCCAGACTTGCCTAAGAGCCTGATTACCGATTGGGGGATGACGCAAGAAGAAACGAAGGTAAAGGGTCGACAGAGCATGCTGTGTTGTATTCTGAAAGCACCGGACGGCATACCGGTCGGAGCTTTTTACCTGGACGCGACAGGCCCCGACGGTTTTGGCACCGAAGCTGAAATGAGTTCGCTGGCAGATAAGATTCACAGGGCGGCGGAAGATTCAGGCCTGACTAAGAGCTTAGAAGAAATCTGGGCCGAAATACAGAAAAAGGCGCCTTTGGTTGAAATTTATGGCAATCGCACCTAGCGCTCTAGCATCCTATGCCCAACTGGCGTTGGAGTATTATGATCCGCAGCGGCATCCGACCTGCGCGAACCTTCGGGAGGCAAGTGCGGCCCTTCTCCGTGAATGGATTTCAGTACACGCCGAGTCCGGCGCAGCGGTTCTTGAAACTGGCGCGGGTCGCTCCCTTGCCACTGACCTAGCGAACCAGTTGGGGTTGCGCGTAGCCCTTACTGTGTCTGATAAGTCACCAGAGATGTTGGCCAAAACGCCCCTCAGTTTTGGGGAAGGCAGAATCATTCTTGATGCCGAGTGCATGGCGGTTCAGAATTCGTCCTTCGACGTGATTGTGTCTTCACTGGGGGACCCCTATAACACTGAGGCTTTTTGGCGTGAGTGCGCGCGAATTCTTAGGCCCAATGGGTACGTATTTTTCACGACACCATCTTTCGCGTGGGCTAGCCGATTCCGGACGGAAACCGGCGCCCCAGCAATGGCCGCAGAATTTTGGCTGGCCGAAGGCCGTACTCTGTTCGTGCCTTCCTTCGTATTTTCCCATGCAGCGCAAAAACGCATGATCCATGCAACGGGATTAAGAGTGGAGGCAGTCGAAGAAGTTCACGCGTCGGAAATCCGAAACACCACACGATCCTCGAAACTTCGCGATTGCGCCCTCGTGACCGGTTACTGCGTTAGGTTATCCAGCCGGGTTTAGAATTCTTCCGGGACTCAATGGCCGGGCGGCTTGCTAAACTGGAAGAACTTTTTCATCGAATTTTTTCGCACTCCATAAATCACAATGAAGGTTTCTATTGTTGGAACGGGCTACGTGGGGTTGACCACGGGCGCCTGTTTGGCTTATCTGGGCCATTCCGTTACTTGCATTGACGCCGACAGCGCGAAGGTCGCTGAACTGAAAGCGGGCCGGGCGCCCTTTCACGAACCGTTTCTGAATGAACTGCTGGCAGACGCGCAGCGCAATCTGACGTTTACGACGGATTACGCGGCGGCGATTCCGCAGTCGCAGGTGATCTTCATCGCCGTGGGAACGCCCACGGGTGTGAACGGGGCGCCGGACCTGAAGTATTTGGAAAGCGCCGCGCGCAGTATTGGGCAGTGCCTTGCAGGCGATTTCACGGTGGTGGTGAATAAGTCCACCGTGCCCATCGGTAGCGGGAATTGGGTGGAATCGCTGGTGCGTGAGGCTTATGAAAAGCATGCCGCAGAAAAACATGCCGGCGAAAAGCATGCGGGCCGAAAGGCGGAGGACGTTTTCGCCATCGCATCGAATCCGGAGTTTTTGCGTGAAGGCTCGGCTATTTTCGATACATTGTATCCAGACCGCGTAGTGGTGGGCACAGATCAGCAGCGCACGCGTGAGGTTTTGTATTCGCTGTACAGGCCGCTATTGGAGCAGGATTTCCGCGCGCCGGTGTATTTGGCGCGGCCCGCCAGCATGGGTGCGGTGCCGTTGATTTCAACCGACATTGCGTCGGCGGAGTTGATTAAATATGCCGCCAATGCGTTCCTGGCGCTGAAGATCAGCTATATAAACGAGATTGGCCAGTTGGCCGAAAAAGTGGGCGCGGACATTGAGCAAGTGGCCAAGGGCATTGGCCTGGATGCGCGCATTGGACGCCGCTTTCTGCAGGCGGGCGTGGGCTGGGGCGGGTCCTGCTTTGGAAAAGACACGGCCGCGCTGATTTCCACGGCCAGCGAATACGGCTTGGATTCGCCCATCGTAAAAGCCGCGCGCGCGGTGAATGCGCGCCAGCGCGAACGCGTGGTGGAGAAACTTTTGGACGAACTGAAAATCCTGAAGGGCCGCACGATTGGGATTTTGGGTTTGGCATTCAAACCGGATACCGACGATCTGCGCGAGTCGCCGGCGCTGGATATCGCCAGGAAGTTGATCGAACGCGGAGCCCGCGTGCGGGCGCACGATCCGGTGGCCATGGAACGTTTTCGCAAAGAGAACCCGGACTTAAAAGTGACGTGCTGTGAGAGCGCGGAAGAAGCCGCGCGCGGCTGCGACGCCGTGGTATTGATGACCGAGTGGGTGGAGTACCGCGAACTGGATTGGGAAGCGATTAGGCCCACCATGCGGACGCCGGTAGTGCTGGACGGGCGCAATCATCTGGACCGGGCGCGGTTAGTGACCGCGGAGTACCGGTATTTGGGGTTGGCGGGGTGAGCCGGAACGATCCCCCAACCCCTTTGCCGGCGGGCCTTAAAGATGGTTGGGAATGTATTGGTTCTTCTTCCAATCGAATTCGAAGTAGTCCACCAATTGATTCCCCTTCCCGAAAGGCTCCTGCGGACGCGGCACGGTGTAGTATCTTCCCGTGATCAGCTTGTCGGTAACTTCCAGACGAAGGAACCCGTGATGGTCATCCGAGTACTTCTCTAAGGTTACGGTTTCGCCATCCTTGTCTTTGAACCGCACCGGCGGAACCATTTTTTGGTTGTTCACCTTCATGATGTTGTGTAGATTGTGGTAGCCACCCGCCCCGGTAACTAGATGCGGAATGATGGTTCCATCGTTCTGGAGATGGCTTAAGCGCTGGTAGTCGTGCACATGTCCGGCCAGCACCATGTCCGGGTTTCGCCCGGCTAGTGCCGTGGCGTTCGCCAGCACTTTTTTCATTTGCGTGCTTCCAGAGTGATGATCATCCGCCGAATACACCGGATGGTGCAGCGCCACCAACAAGGGAACATTCTTTGGAAGCGTTTTCAATTCTTTCGCCAGCCAGGCAGTCTGCGGGTCCCGGATGTCGCCGCCCGCAGGCACGTTGCTATACAGTCCGATAATGTTTACCAGCGGAGTGAGCAGGGTCCAGTACACGTTTGGCTGCACCATCGCCGTGCGATGCGAATCCCCGGCCTCAGGCATCTTGACGGGAGCTTCGGCGCAGAAGTTTCTGATGAAGCCCTCAAGCGAATTCTGCCCAGGCAGGTTTTCTCCGTCGTGGTTTCCGGGAACCGCAAAAATGGGACCGTTGTAGAATTCGTACGGCTGGTAGAACTGCTTGTAATATTCCGTCACTTCGCCGTTAAAATAGACGCAGTCACCGGTGATGTAAAGGAACGACGGGGTCTCACTGGCGTCCTTTTGCGGATCGAAATCCGCCTCCATCCCCTTGGCCACCAGTTCTTGCGGCACGGCATACTGGATGCCGCCCATATCTCCGTTCAGATGAAAAGTGAGTTTCTTCTTCGCGGCGATCTTGCTGTAAGCATCGGCGGCAAGAATCGCTTTCAGGTCCAGGCGGAAAGGCTCCTTTCCAGTTGGCGGCGGCAGTTCGCGAAAATGGGTGTCGCGCGGCGGTGTCACTTGAATGGGGTGCTGTCCGGCGTGAGACGGGCGGAATCGGCCAAAAACGTGCGGGCTTCGGCCCTTTACTAAAGACATGAGTTCAACCTCGCTTTCTTAGTTGTCGTGCACACGAAAATTGGGCGTGAATGTTATGGGGCCCCTGCATCCTCTAAAGGACAGAGCGCGCAGGAGGGAATAAATCCGCCAGATATCTTTTGTGCTGCCCGAGTTTGGGAGGTTTCTTAGGAAGTGGTTGCCTCCACCGCCTCCGGCTCCCCCTGTGCCCGCACCAAACGTTTTCTGAACGGATTCAAAACGCGGTTCCACCACATCACCAGCGCCGACCCGAACAAAATCACGGGAAGAAAACCCAGAATCACCCACAGCAGCTTTACCGGCCATCCGCCGAAGTTGCCGTAATGGGCGTAGGAAAAGTCGCGCAGAATCTTTCCGCCCAGCGTTAATGGCCTTCTGCGGCGCGGGCGCGGAGGTTGCGGAAATGGCACCGGGGCGTTACTTTGCGCGCCGCTGGCCGCTTGCTGCTGCGCAGGTAGCGGCGGCGGCAGAATTGGCGTGAAATAGTTCACCACTGCGCGCACCGGATCGGGAAACACGAAATACGCGCCGGTGAAGCCCCACATGAACAAGATGCCGAACAGCCAAAAGCCGGTTACGCCGTGCAGGTCCCAGATAAAACGCTTCCAGCCCACGCCGCGGCGCAACACCAAGCGGCGCAACACCAACGCGCGGCGCCAGGTGCTGACTCCAGTGCGCAGTCCAGGCCACCAGATCACCAGCCCGGTCACGCACACGGCCATCAGCAGGATGCCGCCGATGGCGTTGGCGGTCATGCCCTCCGCGCCCAGCAAAAGACGGCCGTGCAGGTCACTGCTCCAGTTCAGGATTTTGAACCAGCGTTGCACGCCAGGCCCCAAGTCGCGGCCGGTGTAGGGGTCCATGATACGGTGGTCGTCCACCAGAGTTCCCGCCAGTGTGACTTCCGCCGCTTCCTGTTCGTCGCGGCCGGGGCGAATCGCGCCGACGCGCCGGCCCGGATAGGTGCGTTCGGCTTGCTGACGAAGAGCGTCCTTCTTCAACAAAATGCCGTTTGGCTTCACTTGCAGCTTGGCCAGCAGAATGTCGTAGAAATCGTTGCGAAAAACGATCACGCTGCCGCTGGCGCACACGACAACGATGTAGATTCCCAGAATGATGCCGGACCACAAATGGATCTGGAAGGTTGCTTTACGCAACCAAGTGGCCTGCGGTTTGCGCAACCATGTTCGCCAAAAACTCACGCACCTATTTTACAGAAAACTGGTTTTACAGAAAGACCGGCGTTTACGAATTTTACTCAGCGCAGATCATACTTGGCCATTTTGTAGCGCATGCGGTCGCGGCTGATCTTCAGGATCCGTGCGGCTTCGGACTGATTGCCAGCGGCGCGTTCCAGCGCATCGGCAATCAACGCACGTTCGTGATCGGCGAAGGAGCCGGCGGCCTCAGCGTCATCTCCCACCGCGGCAGTGCGCGCGAGTTCACCGGTCTTTTCACGGCCACAAACGGCAGGCGGCAGATCCTC
The DNA here is from genome assembly GCA_025350105.1 of Terriglobia bacterium. Taxonomy (GTDB): domain Bacteria; phylum Acidobacteriota; class Terriglobia; order Bryobacterales; family Bryobacteraceae; genus Palsa-187. Next base: position 7,017 of record JANXYJ010000051.1, read on the forward strand.
CACATCGATGGTATCGCCCATGGTCATCATGGCGGCGTGGCCCACCGCGTTTTCCAGTTCGCGAATGTTGCCGGGCCAGGAGTGCCGCGCCAGCGCGATTTGGGCGCGCCGCGTGATCCCCTTCAAGTCTTTATTGAACTGCCGGGAAAAACGGGCCAGGAAGAATTTTTCGAGCAACGGAAGATCTTCCTTGCGTTCGGCGAGGGAAGGCGTTTTCAGCTCCACCATGGCCAGGCGATAGTACAGATCCTCGCGAAAAAGTTTTTCGGCGATCAGCGCGTTCACGTCACGATTGGTTGCGGCCACCACGCGCACGTCCACTTTTTTGGGTGTGACCGAACCCACGCGCGTCACCTCCTGATTTTGCAACACGCGTAACAGCTTGGCTTGGGTGGTGAGGGGCATGTCGCCAATCTCGTCCAGGAACAGCGTCCCGCCGTGGGCGAATTCCACCAGACCCATTTTGTCGTTGTTGGCGCCGGTGAAGGCCCCGCGCACGTAGCCGAACAGTTCACTTTCAAACAGTGTCTCCACCACCGCCGAACAATTGCAGGTGACGAAGCGGCCGGTGTTGGCCGGGCTTAGATTATGCAACGCTTTCGCCACCAGATCTTTTCCGGTGCCCGTGGGACCGGTGATCAAGGCGGAACGATAGTGGGGCGCGACACGTTGAATGCGCGCGAAAAGTTCCCACATCAAGGGGCTGCGGCCAATCATCCCTTCAAAGCTGGAGGTTTCCAGCAACTCGCTATCTAAGGCATAGGCGCGTTGCCGGCGGCGCGATTCGGCGAGCAATCCCTCCACGCGAGCGCGCAAAGCCGGAATAGAAATGGGCTTGTTCAAATAATCGCAAGCGCCTTTTTGAATGGCTTCGACGGCGGTTTCGGTGGTGTAATGCGCGGTCATCAGGATGACGTCGATGGCGGGGTCGAATTCCATCACCCGATCCAGCACTTGCAGTCCGTTCAACTTCGGCATCACTAAATCGAGCAATACGATTTGCGGATGCTCACGGTAGATCAGATCCAGGCCATCTTCTGGATCGGTGGCCGTGAAGATTTCCACGCCGTCCTGCTGCAACGATTCCGCCACCAGCTCTAAGCTGGCAGGTGTATCATCCACGACGACAATTTTCAGGGCTGGGGACATTCACGCATATTGTGGCATAGTGGCACTGTGGATCGCTCTGGAAATAATTCAAACGCTCGCGAGCAAACCAGAGACGCACTGCGTTTTACGCATTTGTTTGAGGAAGCCCCCGACGCCATTCTGGAAGTGGACCGGCGCGGACGGATTGTTTTGGCCAACAGCGAAGCCGAGCAGCTGTTCGGATGGACCCGCGAGGAATTAGCCGGCCAGCCGGTGGAGGTGTTGATCCCGGACCGGTTCCGCTATTCCCATGCGGACCGGCGCAATGGATATCAAGCGAGTCCCGTGCGGCGGCCCATGGGCGCGGGCTTGAGCCTGTATGCGCTGCGCAAGGACGGCACAGTGGTGGCGGTGGATATTAAGCTGACTCCGCTGGGAGAAAGCGCGGGGTTTGAGCAATCCGGCCACGTGATGTGCGTGATCCGCGACGTGACAGAGCGCCGCGCGGTGGAACAGCAAATCAACTTATTGAACCAGAGCTTGGAACGCCGATCGATGGAACTGACCCAGTTGAATGAAGAGTTGACCTTACGCAATGGCGAGATTGAGCGGGCCAACCGGCTGAAGAGCGAATTCCTGGCCAGCATGAGTCACGAGCTGCGCACGCCGCTGAATACCATCCTGGGGTTTTCCGGATTGTTAATGGAACAAAGTGCCGGTGGGTTGAATGAAAAGCAGAAGCGCTTTGTGAACCACATCCAACGCGATGCCACGCATCTGCTGGCCCTGATCAATGACATTCTGGACCTGTCGAAAATCGAGGCCGGGCGGTTGGAGCTGCACCCGGAATGGTTCGCCATGGCGGAGGCCGCCGGCGAAGTGTTGTCCAGTATGCGGCCTTTGGCGGTGAGCAAAAATATCACGCTGGAAGGCGATTTAAGCCCCCAATTGACACTGCGCGCAGACCGGCTGCGTTACAAGGAGATCCTTTACAACCTGCTGGGCAATGCCATCAAGTTCACGCCAGAGGGTGGGCGCATCTGGCTTTCAGCCGGCCTGCACAAAAACGACGCTGGAACAAACGAGATCCGGTTTGTTGTGGGGGATACGGGCATGGGGATTGCCCCGGCGGACCAGGAAATCATTTTCGAAAGCTTCCGCCAAGCCAGCTCCACCACCAAAGGTGTGCGCGAAGGAACGGGGCTGGGCTTGGCCATCACCAAACGGCTGGTGGAACAGCACGGCGGGCGCATTTGGGTGGAGAGCGAATTGGGGAAAGGCAGCCGGTTCTACTTTCAACTGCCCGTGGAGTAAGCGGCGTGTGCGGTTAGGCGTTGCGGCTCTTTTCGCCCATTTGCGGTAAGAATACCGCCAATAAACCAATCAACGGCAGGAACGAGCACACATGGTAGACGAAGCCGATGCTGGTGTGATCCGCCAGTTGGCCCAACAGTGCGGCGCCGATTCCAGCAACGCCGAACGCCAGGCCGAAGAACAAGCCAGAGATCATTCCCACCCGGCCCGGCAGCAGCTCTTGCGCATAAACCACGATGGCCGGAAACGCGGAAGACAGAACCATGCCGATGATGGCGCTGAACACAGTGGTCCAGAACAGATTCGCGTAGGGCATTATTAGGGTGAACGGCAGCACGCCCAGGATGGAACCCCAGATGACGTATTTGCGGCCAACGCGGTCACCAATGGGCCCGCCCAGGATGGTGCCCACCGCCACCGCGCCCAGAAATACGAACAGATACAGCTGGGCGCTTTTCACAGGGAGGTGGAATTTGTCGATCAGGTAAAACGTGTAATAGCTGGTGAGGCTGGCCATGTACACGAACTTGGAAAAAATCAGCGCGATCAAAATGCCAATCGATATCGTCACCTTTTTCGATGACAACGCGTTCGGGTCCGCTACGGCTTTTGTTTTCGATTTGACTTTGCGGTGAAGTTTGGCCCACGCTCCGATTTTCGCCAATAGAATCGCTCCCAGCAGAGCTACCGCGGAAAACCAGGCAATACTCGATTGCCCGTGCGGTAGAACAATAAAGGCAGCCAGCAGCGGCCCCATGGCGGAGCCTGCGTTGCCGCCCACTTGAAAAACCGATTGCGCCAAACCGTGCTGGCCGCCCGATGCCATACGCGCCACCCGCGACGACTCCGGATGAAACACGCTGGAACCTATCCCCACCATCGCTACCGCCAACAAGATGAACGGGAACGACCCAGCCATGGACAACATCACCAAACCAATCAGCGTAAAGCCCATGCCGGCGGAAAGCGAATAGGGCTGCGGATGCTTATCGGTATACGATCCAATCAACGGCTGCAGCAGCGATGCCAGTACCTGATTGGTAAAGGTAATCATCCCCACTTGCGCGAAATCCAAGTGAAACGACTGCTTCAGTAACGGATAGATCGCCGGCATCAGGCTCTGCATCATGTCGTTTAAGAAATGGCAGAAGCTGATAATGCCCAAAATCGGATAGGCGGTTTTCAGTCCGGGGGTTGACGGAGCGGAAACGCCCGGCGCTGTTAGAGGGGTAGAACTCACGATCTTTTTAGCATAGCAATGGCGCGGGGCCCCGCGAATGCCTGAGCCCATTGCTGTGCGCCGTTCATGTGCGACCATGTTCAGATTATGTCCGCACGCCGGCTGGGTCTGTTGTTTGCGGTGTTGAGCTTGAAAGTGGTGAGCCTGAATCTATTCGCTCACGACCTTTATCGCAGCGAATCGAAATTGGTGATTCAGGGCCGCGTGGTGAAGGATACGCTTACTTTCAACCTGTTGGACTTCCCCGGCGTCGATCAGAACGCCGACAAGAGCATTTCGCAAAAAGAATTCGAACAGGCTTTCGATCGCGTTTACGCGCAGATTATGGCGCATTATGCGTTGAGCAGCAACGGGCCACCGGTGCGCATGACGCGCGAAAAGTATAAATTGTTCGACGACCACGTGCTGCTGCTGGATCTGGAATTTACCTTTCCGCAACAGGTGTTGGCGCTGGAATTGACGTCGACTTTGCCGGACCTACTGGGTGCGGGTCACGTGCACTTGGTCAGTGTGGCGCTAGGCGGCCGCCTGCAGCAACAAATTCTGGACGGGCGCAATGGCAGGGCCTTTTTTACCGAAACCAGCGGCCGCTGGTGGCAAACCATGGGGCGGTTTATTTGGCTGGGCATCCAGCACATCGCCACCGGTTACGATCACCTCGCGTTCTTGCTGGGATTGTTGATTGCAACCGCGTCGCTGCGGTCATTGGTCAAAGTGATTACGTCCTTCACGGTTGCCCACAGCATTACGTTGGCGCTGGCGACGTTCGGAGTTGTGGTTTTGCCGTCGCGCTTCACCGAAAGCATGATCGCCGCCAGCATCATTTATGTGGCGGTGGAAAATCTGCTGCGCAAGTCGACCATTGACCGTTGGAAACTCACCTTCCTGTTCGGCCTGGTGCACGGCTTTGGCTTTTCTAACGTACTGCGCGAAATGCAATTGCCGCGCGCGGATCTGGCGCTGTCGCTATTTTCGTTCAACGCCGGCGTGGAGATTGGCCAGATCGTATTCGTGGTCCTGCTGTTCCCGGCAATTGAAGACTTGATCAAATCCGGCTGGACCAAACTGCGGCCCGCGGTCTCCATTGCGATTGGACTGCTGGCGGCTTATTGGTTCATTCAACGGGCGTTTTTCGGATAGCGGCCCGTGCGCGCCTTGCAGGATACAGATCGTGAATCGCGTTGTCATCCAGTTCGACCAGAAGCGGCCGGTGATCGCTATGCTGCTTCCACGCCTGGTAGGATCCAACCGCTACTCGGCTAACCGTAGGTGCCCACAGCTGAGGAATGAAGCAATAATCCAGGTGGTATGGATGCTGCTGGTTCCACCGCAAGTAGAATGTGGGGCGCGTTTCCCGGCCGTGCGCTTCGTTATAGAAATGATGGTAACCGCTGACCAGGCCGAGTTCCGAGAGTAGTTTCACCAGCGCACCATGGCTGTACCCGGCGCGATGAGACGAGTCCCAAATTGAGTTTGAGTTAAAGTCGCCAATGATGACGGTTTGGTGTTGAGTAAACAAACTGCGATATATTTCCACCGCACGGAGAACTCCTTCCACGTAACGGTAACCCGGATTAGGCATCGCCCATACGGCGATGAGCAGAAAGTGGGTTGGGCCGAGCACTTCCACTGGAATTACATATCTAGGCACGTCAGCAGAGGCGGGAAAGGCGCGCAGTCTGTATTGGCCGTAGGCCTTGATCGCTACACCCTGCCGCGGGTTGTCGCCAAACCACAAGCATTGCTCGGTCTCGGTCAACGGCTTCGCGCACTCTTGCATCACAACGACATCCGGCGCAAATTCATCTAGTAACGGTATCTTCCTGAGAAGAGATCCGCGACAGCAATTCCAAGTTACCAAGCGCATAGACGGCTCAACCAGTTGGCATTCGCGTCCTCGATTGTAGCTGCTTTGGTAGCTCCCGTCCCCAAGACCGGAGAACGTCGCTATTTCGCGTACGGAACCAACGGCGGCACCGCCGGACTGGTGGGAGAAGGCGTGTGGGCCATGCTCATCACCATGGCAAGAGTGGTGTAGTAACCGTTGACGCCGGCCAGCTCCACGGCGCCTTGCTCACCGAACTTTTTAACCAGGCGAGCATACGTTCCGTCGCTGACACTCTTGTTGGTGGCCAATTCCGTGTTGAAGTCCCACACTATTTCTTCTTCATCGGTCATCCCGCTCGGCCGCCGGCCTTCGGCGATCGCCGTGGCCACTTCCAGTTTCAAACCCTGTTTCAGTGCCAGCGGATAGTGCGTGAACCACTCGTATTGTTGGGTCCATTGCCGACCGATCATCAGGATGGTCATCTCCACGAGTTTTTGCGGCAGGGAACTCTTAAAACGTAAATACTCGCCTACGTTTTGCAGCCGGTCCATGAATTCGGGGCTGCGCAGCAGCGGCACGAACGGTCCGCCAACACCCGCGACGCCGCGCGGGGTGGCCGAAAGCAATTCCAGCGATTTCTTTTGCGCCGGCGTCATTTTATCCGGAGCCAAAGGAGGCATGCGGTCCTGGGCAAAAAGCATCGAGGTAAGGAAGCAGAAGGCGATCAAGAAGAAAGTACAAGCGAGCTTCATGGGCGGAGTATATCACGCGCCCCTGCCTCTATTTCAGGCTTGGGGAAGGCAATGGCGGCCAGGAAAAAATAGCACCATCACACCTGCTCACCCCAACAATTCCTGCGCACGGGCTGGCAGCAGGCGTCGCGGCCGGACAGTAAGTTGCAGAAAACTTACCGTCCATCCGCGGGCGCGGCAATCCCGGCACCGGATGGGGCGAACCAGCATCAGACGGAGTGGCCACTCCCAGAAACGAATCGAAGACCATCGCAGGTCGGTCGACCGACAACGCGAACACTTCACGACTACTGTCAAGTTATCAGTAGTATAAACAGGCACCAACACAAATCCAAGACAAAACCGCAAAGCGAGCAGGTTTTTTTTGCGAGGACAATGCGTGATCGCGCAGAGGGGCAAGTAAACGGCGAAACTGCGGGGCTATTTATGTTGGTGAAGCGATTTCGTGTTGGTGCGAAAGTTACGGCGCCTGTACCAGATTATGGAACAGGCGCAGGAATGATGTGCTGCGGATCCTGATTGTTTTCTGCACAATCGGTTTCCATAATGCGTTCGTCGCGCGGAGTGTGGCGCAGAATCAGGCGGTAACTCCAAGGTTTGGTGAGAACTTTGGGGTCTTCCATAATCGCTTCGTAGTAGATTGTGTTGTCGGGTTGCAGCGTATAACGCTCGGTCACATGCAAATCCTCGCTGTGAAAATGACCGGGGCCGGGCAGCCATGTAACATCATTGAACGAGGTCACGTCCACCACGAACGTGTCGCCCTCCCAGCGGCCAACCGAATCGCCCATGTATGCCGGATACATATCGGTGGGATGCGGCTTGTCGATAGGAATGATGCGAAAGGTGTGATTGGATTCGTACAGAATCGCGATTTTCTTCGGCGTTTGAATAATCTCAAACGGAACCACGCTGCCGGTGATGCGCGGCACTCCGGCCATCTTGCATTGCACCTGCGGATTCAAGCGGTCGTCGGAGGCCAGCGCTTTTACCTTCGCCGCCAAGTCCGCGCGGTAAGGCGCTGGCCCAACCGGTGGACCCCACACGCTTTTCGTGCCTTCGCCCGGACGCAGTTCGCCGGTTTCGCCAAACAACGCCACCCCGAACGCTTGCCAGATGCCGGTAAGATCCGGCTTACCGTCGGCTGCGCGCGGAAGTTTCGCTGGAGCATTTTTCAACGGTGCGGCGGGAGCCGGCTGGCCCCAGGCCGTCAGCTTGAACAAATACGCGAATAGAAACACCGTAAGCAGTTTTTTCATGAGCAGTGTCCTTATTGCGACGGCGGGCCCCAGTACAATTTGTTCCCGCCGGGCAGCGTTACCTGCCGGCCCGCCATCCGGTTACTGCCGTCTTTTGACGCCCAGCCCTCTACGGTGATGGACTCCCCCACCTTGATGATGTCCTTCCCCCAACCGGTGCGCCGCAAAATATTGGGCGGATGGCCTTCGACGATCACGCTTTTCACCGCGCCAGATTCGTTTTTGACATCCAGGTAGATGTAGGCGTGCGGGTTGCGCCAATCAAGCTGCGCGACGGTGCCGGTTACGGTGACCGGTTTCAGTCCGTCGTACTCCGCAGCGAAAGAATGATGCGCCGAAAGCCGAAGGCCGGCGGAGGAAAGCAGCAAACTCAAAAGCAAAATGTGACGCATCGGCGGCCTCCTTAAGAAAGCGGTGGAAAAGCGGACTCTAGCCATTCCATCACAAAGCGCGGGCCCGATCAACAGAGGCCCAATGGGTAGTCTTATCGCCTGAGCATATAACGAAGCTGTTTGCTATACTGAACGGAGTTGATCTCTCGCCTTGGCGCACGTGTGCGTTATCCCTGGAAAATGGTGATGGCTAGCACCCCGGTTGGCCGGTTTGAGATTGCAAGAGTTTAGCGGGTTCAGGATTGCCCGCCGCCGGTCTGGGCCGGCATAGAGAGAAACGCAGGATTAGAAGAAAATGCCGAAACGTACATTTCAGCCGAACAATCGCAAGCGCGCCAAGACGCACGGGTTCCGTAAGCGCATGAAGACCAGTGATGGGCGGGCAGTGCTGGCACGCCGGCGGGCTCGCGGCCGTCACAAGTTGACGGTGAGTGATGAAAGAGCCGTTCGCGCCGCGCACTCGGTCTAATGCTGTAACGGCCGGCGCTGTAACGGCCGGAGTGCCGGAAGCTGCAACCAGGCCCGCCGTAGCGGACTTCAGCCGGCCCAAAGCCTCGCGAGTGCTGCGCAACGCCGAATTCCGCACCATATATGACCAGGGAATCCGTTTTTCCGGCCCGTTGTTCGCTGCCTTTTGCCTGGCGCGAACCGGAGCCCAAGCCTACGGAACCGGGACGTACGGAACTGGGACAGCCGAAAACATCCGCACGACAGCCCGCCTGGGCCTTACGGTCCCGCGCGCGGTGGGCAATGCGGTGGTTCGCAATCGCATCAAACGCCGATTCCGCGAAGTGTTTCGGCTGCATCGCGCCCAATTGGGCGTGCAGTGGGACATCGTTCTCAACCCGCGCAAAAACGCCGGAGAGGTTGCTTGGGCTGAAATCGAGCGGGCTTTCCGCAAGGTGATTGAAAAATGCGGAGCGTGATTTCCCCTTTCATGACTTTTTGTCACCCGCGGAACCTCGTGGTGTTGGTGCTTCGTATGTATAAGCGATGGGTTTCGCCGTGCCTTCCGTCCGCCTGCCGTTTTCATCCCACTTGTTCGGAGTACATGTTAGAAGCGGTACAGCGCCACGGCGTGCTGCGCGGAGTATGGATGGGCACCCGGCGGCTGGCTCGTTGCCATCCGTTTCATCAGGGAGGATTTGACCCGGTCCGGTAACCCGGATTGAGGTCTGAAGTATTCGCCGTATGAGAAAACAAACATCATGAAAAAAGAAGAAATGTCGATGGAAGTGAGGCTGCTGCTGGCGTTCGGGCTGATGGGCCTGGTGCTATTGGCGAGCAATTTTTTCATGAAGCCGGTGCCGCCCGCGAATAAGCCCGCGGCTGTGGCCGCAGCCGATGGAAAGACGGGGGCCAGCGCAGCGGCCACCATTACTTCAGCCGCGACGACTGCGGCCGCCACTACTGCGAAGGAAGCCGCCGCCACCAAAACCACCCCGCGCGCCGCTGGGGCCGCGAAACCAGTGGCCGGCGAAATCAAAGCAGCAAGCGAAGAAGCAATCACGGTGGACACCAAATTTTTCCACGTGACGTTTTCCAATAAAGGCGCCGTGGCGCGGCAATGGATTCTGAAGGATTACACGGATCACAACGGGAAGCAGCTGGACGTCATCTACCAACCGGCGCTGGGGAAAGTTCCCGCGCCGTTCAGTTTAAATTTTCGCGAACGCGGCCCAACTGCGGATCCGAACGCGGTGTTGTACAAAACCACGCAGAGCGAGGACGGTTTGCAGTTGGCGTTTGAATACAGCGACGGCCACGCGGACATCAAAAAGACCTTTCAGTTTGGCCCGCAGAGCTACCTGGTAAAGATAACCAGCGAAGTAACGCAGGATGGCGCGCCGTTGGTGCACTCCCTGATGTGGCGCGGAGGTTTCGGCGATCCGTCGATTCAAAATCCTACGTCGCTGCAGCACGCCACCTATTACGACCAACCCAACAACAAGCTGCAGGCCAAAGTGGCCAAGGACGCCAAGGACGGTGCGCTGAACGCACGCGGCCAGTTCACTTTCGCGGGCATTGAGGACAGCTATTTCGCCGCGGCGTTGCTGCCCGAGGGCAAAACGGAACTGGACCAAACTACTTACGGCGACACGGTCCCCGACAAGGACGGCAAAGATGAATTGCGGGTGGGCGCCGGCGTCAGCAGTGGAACCAGCAATGCGTTCTCCCTGTTCGTGGGCCCCAAAGACAACGACCTTTTGCGCAGAATTGACCCCAAACTGGAACAATTGGTGGACTGGGGATTTTTTGGCGTGATCGCCAAACCGCTATTTAACTGGTTGAACTGGACCAACGACCGTATTTCCCACAACTACGGCTGGGCGATTGTGCTGGTGACGTTGGCTATCAACATGGTGCTGATGCCGCTGAAAATCAGCAGCATGAAGTCGTCCAAGAAGATGCAGGCGTTGCAGCCGCAGATTAAGGTCATCAACGATAAATACAAAAACCTGTCGTTGAAGGACCCCAAAAAGGCCGATCAAAACCAGGAATTGATGGACCTGTATAAGAAGAACGACGTCAACGTGGCAGGCGGCTGCGTACCCTTGCTGATTCAGTTGCCGTTCTTGTGGGCATTCTACAAAGTGTTGAGCGTGGCCATTGAGATGCGCGGCGCGCACTGGCTGTGGGTAACGGATCTTTCGCAGCCGGAAACTCTGGCCATTCACATTTTGCCGCTGGTGATGACTGGCACCACCTTTATCTCGCAAAAAATGACGCCCAGCCCGGGCATGGACCCCAGCCAGCAAAAGATGATGATGTTCATGCCGCTGATGATGGGGTATATGTTCTATTTCGCTTCCTCTGGGCTCGTACTATATTGGTTAACTGGAAACGTGGTGGCGATTGCGCAGCAATGGGCTTTGAACAAATTCATGCCGAACGTGGAAGTGATTCCGGCGCCCAAGACCAACAAGAAGGGTAAGTAGCTGCCGCTTCCGAAATGGAAGCGCTGGCAAGAAAAGAATGGCCGTTAAAAAATACACAGTGGCCGAAACCGGCCCGCGCATTGAGCAGTTTCTGAAAATGGTGTTGGAACACGCCAAATTCTCTCTGGGCTACAAAGTCAGTGAAGGCGAAACGCCGCATCCGGATTTCGAAAACCCCGATATCTTGGTGCGCTTCAGCGGAACCGACGTGGATTTGCTGTTGGCCAATAAAGCCGAACTGCTGTTGGCGCTGGAACAGTTGACCATGGAAGCCATTGGCATGGCCAGCGAGGAACACTCGCGGATTTGTTTCGATGCCAACGACTATCGCATTCTGCGCATAGAAGAGTTGCGGGTGAGTGCGCTTACCGCCGCCGAACGCGTGAAGAAAACCCGGCAACCGTTTCACTTCAGCCCCATGAACAGCCGCGAACGGCGCATTCTGCACTTGTCGCTGCGCAATGAAACCGATGTGCGCAGCGAAAGCGTGGGCGAAGGGCCGATCCGCCAAGTTGTGATTGTCCCGTCCGAAATGACGACGCTGCCCGAGCCGGTGCGCCCGCCGCGCCCCCGGCCGGAAGATGATGGCGGACGTCATGGTTCCAGAGGCGGTCCCGGCGGTTTTCGTGGACGTGACGATCGCGGACGCGGACCTGGCGGACCCCGGCGAGACGGCCCTGGTGGTCCCCGACGTGATGGACCTGGCGGACGGCGGCCCTAAGTTGGCACCGGCGTTAGCCGGTGAAAAGGCCGCTCATGAAGACCCGCGAGACCCCGATCCGCCGAACCATCGCCGCCATCTCCACTCCTCCGGGACGCGGCGGCATTGGCGTGCTGCGCCTATCGGGTGAAAACGCGCGCGGCATTTCCGAGGCAATCCTGCGCTTCCCCAGGAACTTTGTCTGGCAGACTTGGAACGCAGGCTTAGCCGAACTGAGCGACGCGCAAGGAATCGTTGATCACGTGATCGTCACCTACTTTGCCGCGCCGCGATCTTATACTGCTGAAGATGTCGTCGAAATTGCCTGCCACGGGGCACCCGTCGTTCTGCGCTTTGCGCTGGAAAAGGCCTGCGCCGCCGGTGCGCGTCTGGCCGAGCCCGGCGAGTTTACTCTGCGTGCGTACCTGAACGGCCGCATCGATTTGCCGCGCGCCGAGGCGGTTCGCGATTTGATCGAAGCCACCACGCTGTATCAGGCCCGCATCGCCGCGCAGCAAGTGGAAGGCTCCGTTTCAAGGCGCTTGCAGCCGGTGAAGGATCAGTTGGTGGAATTGATCGCTTTGCTGGAAGCCGGTATTGATTTTGCCGAAGATGACATCAGTGTGGCGCCGCTCGAAGAAATTTTGCGCCGCGTGCAGCCGATACAATCAGCGATACAAACGCTGATCGCCAGCTTCGCTTACGGAAAACTGGTGCACGATGGTTTCACGCTGGCCATCGTTGGGAAACCGAACGTGGGCAAGAGCAGTTTGTTCAACCGGTTGCTGGGCCAAGACCGCGCAATTGTAACCGATGTCCCCGGCACCACGCGCGACCTGGTTTCCGAAACCGCTGACATCGAGGGCATTCCCGTGCGATTTGTGGATACCGCCGGCATCCGCCACAGCCGCGAGATGGTAGAAAAGTTGGGCATTGAACGCAGCCATCAAGCCATGGCGGACGCCGATCTGACATTGCTGGTCATCGACGCTTCACAATTAGACGCCGCGTCACAATCAGAAGACGCGTCACAATCAGAAAACGCATCGCAGTCACAAGATGATGAGGACCACGAACTTCTGCGCAAAGTCAGCCGGCAAGGGCGCCATCTGGTGATTGCGAATAAGAGCGATTTGATTGGGCAAATCGCTAATGAGACCGATTGGGGTTCGGCAGGCATGAACGCCCTGCCCGTTTCCGCGCTCACCGGCGCTGGCATCGATCAACTGAAACGCGCCATCATTGCCGCCATTGCACCAGAGGGGAGCATGGAACAAGCCGGCGGCTTCATCACCAGCTTGCGACACGAACAACTCTTGCGCGAAGCAAATGAAGCGCTGGCGCAAGCCGAACGCGCGGCCAACGTGGGCATTCCGCACGAGATGTTGCTGCTGGATTTATACGCCGCACTGCGGCCCATCGACGCCATCACAGGTGCCACTACGGCCGACGATATTCTGAATCGCATTTTCTCCACCTTCTGCATTGGAAAATAGATTCCCAAAGAATAGCCAGAGAAAAGAATAGCCAGAGAATAGATTGATGACCAGCCGAACCGAGCTGCGCGCCATGTTCACGTTGGCCACCCCGCTGGTTTTATCGGAGTTGGGCTGGATGGCCATGGGTGTGGTGGACAGCATGTTTGTAGGCCGCCTGGGAGCCGAATCGCTGGGCGCCATCAGCCTGGGCACAACGGTTTTCTACACCGTTGCGATCATCGCCAGCGGCCTGTTGTTGGGCTTGGACACGCTGGTGGCGCAATCCTGGGGCGCGGGCGATCGCGCCGATGCGCGGCATTCGCTGGTGAATGGCATCTGGCTGGCGTTGCTGCTGGTCCCACTGGTGATGGGAGCAGTGTGGCTGAGTGTGCCGCTGCTGGCTACGTTTGGCGAAAACCCAGCGGTGCTGGGCGAAGGTGTGCGCTACATTCACGCGCTGATTTGGAGCGCCCCACCGCTGATGATCTTTTTCGCGCTGCGCCGCTATTTGCAATCCACCGACGCGGCCCGCGCCATTCTGTTTACGTTGGTAAGCGCGAATATCTTGAACGCCATCGGCAACTGGATTTTCGTCTACGGCAATTTCGGTGCCCCGCGCCTAGGCGCCGAAGGTGCCGGCTGGGCCACCTGCATTTCGCGCATCTATATGGCGGCCGCATTGGCGTTCGTCATCTGGCAGGGCGATCATTCGGTGGCCCGCGTGCACTGGAACGCAGATGCGGCGCGCATTAAACAATTGCTGAAACTGGGACTGCCGGCGGCAGGGCAACTAGGCCTGGAAACGCTGGTGTTTGCGGCGGTTACCATGCTGGTGGGCAAGCTCAGCGCGGCTTCGTTGGCCGGGCACCAGATCGCACTCACCACCGTTTCGATGACCTTCATGATGCCGTTGGGCATCAGTTCGGCGGCCGCGGTTTTGGTGGGACAAGCAGTGGGTAGACACGACCCACGCGGCGCGGCGCATTCTGGTTGGGCTGCGCTGGGCTTCGGTGCTATCGCGATGTCCGCCGCGGCGCTGGCGCTGTTGATTTTTCCGCGCGCGATCGCACGGCTGTTTACGCCCGATGCAGCGGTGATTGACGCGGCGATTCCATTGCTGCGCGTCGCCGCGTTCTTTCAACTTTTCGACGGCCTGCAAATTACGGCCACCGGTGCCCTGCGCGGCGCAGGCGATACGCGCACACCGATGCTTTGCCATTTTGTTGGCTACTGGGTGATCGGACTGCCGTTCGGCGCTCTGTTGTGTTTCTATTTCGCGCAGGGCGCCGCCGGACTTTGGATCGGGCTTTCCGCAGGCCTGGTGATCATAGGGACGGCTCTGTTGCTATTCTGGCGGCACGCGGCGCAAAAGCTGCAGATGCTTGTGCCACACTGAAGTCTTGCCCTCCCCTGCCTTCTCCGTCGCCGCAATGAGTGTGATTCGCGTTAATCGGAAGGCCGCGGACCGTGCAGCGAGCGGCCATCCGTGGTTGTTTGCAAGTGACGTGGTGGATCGCGGAGAGGCCCAGCCCGGCGATGCCGTTCGTGTGCTCGATCACCGCGGCAAGTTGTTGGGAATTGCGCACTACAGCTCCACTTCGCAGATCACGCTGCGTTTACTCGCCATGCAAGCCCTGGAAATCGACAGGGCTTTCTACTGGCACCGCTTGAGTGCTGCGATCGCTCATCGCAAAATGGTGGCGCAAAATACAGACGCGTGCCGCATCGTATTTTCCGAAGCGGACTTACTGCCTGGTCTCATCGTCGATCGCTACGGTGACCATCTGGTGATCCAAACGCTGACCCAAGGGATGGACAAAGCGCGTGACGTGATTGTGGATTGTCTGCAGGAGTTGCTGACGCCCGCGGGCATCCTCGCCAGAAATGATGCCAGCGTTCGCCGCCTGGAAGGTTTGCCGCTCGAGACGCTGACGTTATCGGGCGAAATTCCAGAACGCGTTCACATCACCATGAATGGCCTGAAGCTGGAAGCCGATCTGCTGCACGGCCAAAAGACCGGCGTCTATTTAGACCAACGCGAGAACTATCTGGCGGCGCAGAGGTGGGCGAAGGGGCGTGTTCTTGATTGCTTTACGTCCACGGGCGGATTCGCGTTGCACACCGCTGCCAACGCCGAATCGGTGGAGGCTATAGACTCTTCCGCTCCCGCATTGGCAACGGCGGAGGCCAATGCGCGCAACAACAGCATCGGCAACATTCAATTTCGCCAGGCCGACGTGTTTGAATTTCTTTCGGGAATCTCGCGCACGTATTCGATGGTCATCTTAGATCCACCCGCTTTCGCCAAATCGCGCCGCGCGGTGGAAGACGCCGCGCGTGGCTACAAAGACATCAACCTGCGTGCGCTACGTCTGCTGGATCGCGGAGGAATTCTGGTGACATGTTCCTGTTCCCATCACATGAGTGAGGCAGCGCTGTTTGAGGTGATCGCCGAAGCCTCGCTGGACGCAGGTAAAACTCTGCGTGTGCTGGAACGCCGCACGCAAGCGGCCGACCATCCCATCTTGCTCACCGTGCCCGAAACGCTGTATCTGAAGTGTTTGATTTTGGAAGTTCTCTAACCTGCGCCTTTTGCTTCCGCTGCTACTTCTGTTGCCCGCTTCATGCTTCGGACAAAAAGATCTGGGCCGCATTCGGTATTTCGTGGAGCGGAGTACGGCTTCCTGGATTTGGTTGTAGATGACGGACACATCACAGCCTAGTTTCTGAATGTGAACCTAAAGTCCCTGGAATCACCTGCGCTACGCAAAACGCGGTAATCAAAAACTTTTTTCACGTTCTTCGGAACCAAACGTCCGCCAGCCCGTATAGCTATTTGTAACCGGCGGAAGGGGATTGAAGCCGGTTCCAAAAATTCAAACACAGCGAGGATTATGGTTATGAAAATTGCAAAGCTATTGGTGTGTCTGGGCACCGTCGCGTTGGCGGTGGCCACGGCCGGCCCGCGTTATTTCGTGCATCTGTCGCAAACCGTGATGGTTTCCGGAACCGAACTGCAGCCGGGCGATTATCGCATGGAACTGACTGGCGATAAGGCGATGATTAAGGGCGGGAAGGCCTCCGTGGAAGCGCCGGTGAAGATGGAAGAAAACGGCAGCAAATTCTCCGACACCACCGTGCGTTACACCAACGCCGATGGCAAATATAAGTTGAGCGAAATTCGCCTGGGCGGGACCAAAACCAAAGTGGTTTTCGACAACTAAGCACCGGCGCTTCCGGAAACACCGTCAACCTGAATACTTTTCTGCGGCAAGCCCGGGCCCTTTGCGCTTCCAGGGCTTGCCGCGATCACCGCCGTTTTTATGGCTGTGTGAAACTAAATCTGCTCTGATTCCCGCCAGTTAACCCGCTATCGCCGTTCCGCCCGCATCGCTTCGCGCCTTTCGAATCACAACTTAAGTAGATATCCATTTAATGGTGTACTGGTGCGTGCAAGGAGGTGCATCAAAAGAAGTTCAGCTTCACCGACAAAGGCCGCTGCCCGCTGCTACATCACCTTCAAGATGATTCCCAGCACCACCAGCACAATCGCCGTGGCCAGCCAGGCCTGATACAACCCCAGCGCGACCACCAACACAAGAAGGGCCGCCACAATCGGCATCATCCGGGAAACCAGCGCCATGGCTCCGGGAGCCGCATCCTTTGATACCGAATACGCCTGGGCTTCGCCGGTAAGTGTGTAGTGAATCAGGCGCGCCAGATTGTCGTCGGTCTTGATAGCGGCGTTGTGTCCGCCGGCGTAATAATAGACTTCCTGGCCGTCGTCGCTTTGCAGAAATCCTCCGAAACCACCGGTTCCAATATCACGCATCAGTAAACCGCGCAGCATGTTGCACAGCAACCCCACCGGCATATCCCTCGCCGAACGGTGGTTTTGATATTCCCCTACTTGCCGGCCGATAAGGTTCTTCCAGGCGAAATCTTCCGGCAAAACGGAACCGGCCAACGTTACGCGCTCGAAGTGGGCACTGGGCACGCGGCTAACCATGCGGCCCAGCAGGTAGGTTCCGTTGCTGTGGCCCAGAAAGTAGAACCGCGCGTTGGGATACTTGGCGAAGCGGTCTGAATATTCGTCTTGCATCCACCGGATCTGCATGCGGCGCATAAACGGCAAGGCGAAATTCAGCGCCGAAAAATAGCGATAGCCGGCCGACACGGGAATCACGCCGGGATGGTCCCGCTTGACGATGGCCGCCGCGCGCGCGGGCCAACCACTGCTGCAAGCCCGTATGCCGTGCACCAGAAACACAATGTCCCGCGGCCTGGGGTCTGTGTGCGGTGAATCCGGCGTGCCTTCCGCCGTCAAAATCAAGTGCCGCAGGGAAGCATAGCGCTCCTCTTCCGCACCCTTGGGCAGACGGTAGGTGTCTTTGCGCCCCACCCCCTGTAAACGCACCTGCTTGGCCCGCGGGAATTGATCGATGTCCGCATTGTCTTCTTCATCCAGATACGTATCGTGCACTCCGTTCACCTGAATTACCGTGGGTTGCTGGCAGATCTGCGGTTCCACGCGCCAACTTTGGGCGGTTTGTGCTACGGGCGAGCCGGCCCCCGACTCTACTGCCGACGCCGCCAACGATCCGGCAGCAGCTCCCACCGCTGCTTCCTGCTGTTGGAATTGCCGAAAATACTTGATCCACGAGATTCGCAGCTCGGCGATCGGGCTGGACCCTTTCATGTAGCTGCGCGCGGTGCGGAACCAGGGGATCAGCAACAGTCCACGCAGGGGGCCGCTGAACCAACCCCAACGTTTGGGATCGAAACCGCGGTTCAAGGTGGCGAACAAGATGATGCGGTCCACCTTCCTGGTCCACTCCTGGCCGCCTTGGTCCTGCAGCCCGATCAGATACGCCATGCGAACCAGCAAACCGCCCACGCCGTGGCCGATCAGCGTAATGCCCTTGTAAGGCTCAATATTGTCGTGCATTTCCTGAATCTTGGCCGCCAGGCCCCACGCCACATCGTGCAGGCGCCGGGTGCTGAAGAAATGCAGGTTATGCGTGTAGGTGACCCAATCCGCACCCGCTAGCTCAGGCTCCGCCTTCAACCGGTCCACCAGAGGGTTCCAGTCCAGTCTGTTTTGTCCCATGGCCGGAACAATCACGACCAGTCTGCCGGGCTGCTTCGTGACAACTTCGTACACATCCGTTTTAAACATGAAGTATATAGAGTGTTCATTAAGACCAGCGTGGAAATCAAGAGTTTCCTGCCACAATTGTGATGTTTCTGCCGCACTACTGCAAGGGGCGTAGGGCGATGTCCTACGTGTGTCACTGGTTGTCTTACAACCTGGTTGTCTTTACAACTGGGTTGTCTTACAAATTGGTGGTCCTACAACTTGGGTGCCCAACAAATTGGCTCTGGAGTGTTGCCAAAAAGAAAACGCCGCCGCAAGCCTTTTTGGGGCTTCGCGGCGGCGGGAGAGGAACAGCTTAGGAACTTGTCTACTGCGCCGCCAGCGCCTGAATTTCGGTCGAGGTGAGGATCCGGTTGTAGATCCTCAAGTCGTCCAGCGCGCCGTTGAAGGCATCCCATCCGGAATCGGGAGTGCCGCCAAACGACAGGTTGACGTCGTTATCGATTTGGATGGTGCCCACCGCTGCCGTTTGGGTGTTGTAGGCCACTTCAACACCGTTCTTATAGATGTGGATCTTGCGATCCCCGGCGTCGTCATAGGTCATGGTCCAGTGGGTCCAAACGTTCAGAGCGTAGGTGCCAGGCAGGGCTTCGGAGTAGGCTGCCACTGTGCCAGCCGCCACCATTCCAAACAGGTTGAACGCGGCGCTGGAGGTGGTGGGACCGAAAGTGAAGGTCTTACGGACATCGCTGCCGCTGCCCTTCTCCATCGCCGGTCCGCCATCGTGCAGCATGGTGCCCTTGGCGTTGGCCCAGAAAGCCCAGGTGAGCGTCTTCATGTCATTCAGGACGGCCGGCTTACCGACGTTGACGATGCTGGTGGCAGTGCCCGCCATGGCCACGGCGGAACCCAGATGGCCAGTGGTCCAGGTGGCGTTCACCAACGCGGCGGGAACGTTGTTTCCCGAGGTGTCGTTTGCCACCGTGCCCGTGCCTTCATTCATGGTCCACAGTCCGGCGGGCGGCGTTCCGCCCGCACCGGTTGTGAAGGTCCAGGTGAAGTTCGCGCCCAGTGCCGATCCGGCAAAGTTGGTTACCGTACCCGCCACCGTAGCCGTGTAGACCGTATTCGCCGTCAGCGGAGCCGATGGCGTCATCGTTGCCGTCGCACCCGACACCGCAATATTGCCAGTAACATTCGTGGCCGATCCAGCAGCCGTCAGCGTAAACGTGGTGCTATTGAAGGCCGCCGCCGTCATGTTGGAGCTAAACGTCACCGACACCGGCGTATTTACCGAGAGCCCGGTGGCCGCTGCGGCTGGTGTTGTCGACAGCACCAGCGGAGCGCCCGCTGTGGTGAAGCTCCACGTATAGTTTACTCCCAGGGCAATTGCCGCAGTGCTCGACACTGTGTTCAGCACCGTTGCGGTATAGGTAGTGCCAGGGGCCAGCAGCGCCGCCGGCGTCAACGTCGCCGTCGCGCCAGCAGCGCTCACCGTTGCCGGCACAGCCGTCGCCGTGCCCTGCGCGGTCAGCGTAAAAGTTGCGGTGGTGAACGTAGCCACGTTCATCGTGGTGCTGAAGTTGGCCACCACAGTTGTGTTGGTTGCTACTCCAGTCGCATTCGCCAGCGGCGAAACGCTGGTTACCGCCGGTGCCGCGGCCGTGGTGAAGGTCCACGTGTAGGCCGTGCCCAGAGGCACCAACGCCGTGTTGGTTACTGTAGCCGCTATGGTCGCAGTGTAGGTCGTGTTGGCTGCCAAGACCGCGTTAGGCGTGAGCGTTGCCGTCGAGCCGGAAAGCGCAACCGTCGCCGCTACATTGCTGCCTGCTCCCGCCGCCTTCAATGTAAAAGTGGACGTGGTGAAACTCGACGCGGTCATCGCCGCGCTGAAGTTGGCCACCACCGCTGTGTTGATTGCCACTCCCGTCGCCGCGTTCAGCGGAGTAACGGTGGTCACCGTAGGCGCCGGCGCCGTAGTGAAGCTCCACGAGTACGCCGTGCCTAAAGCAGCGCCCGCCGTACTGGTCACTGTTCCGGCGATGTTTGCCGTGTACACCGTGTTCGGCGCCAGGGTGGCCGTGGGCGAAAGCGTAGCCGTTGCGCCGGAGACAGCAACCGTTGCCGCCACAGGTGTGGCCGACCCCGCTGCCGTCAGCGTGAACGTGGCCGTGGTGAACGTCGCCGCCGTCATGTTTGTATTGAAAGTCGCCGAGGGCTTGATGTTAATCGCTACTCCGGTCGAGTTTGCCAAGGGGTTAGTCGAGCTAACCGTTGGCGGCACTGCTGCGGTAGTAAACGTCCAGGTGAAGTTCGCGGCCAATGCCACACCGGCCGTACTGTTTGCGCCGGTGGTGATCGTCGCCGTGTAAACCGTGCTGGCCGTCAAGGCGGCGCTGGGCGTCAGCGTCACTGTAGAACCGCTGGTGCTGACCGTGGCCGCCGTGTTAGACCCAGCTCCGGCAGCCTTCAGCGTGAAGGTGGTGGTCGTCAGCGTCGCTGGATCCATCGCCACGCTGAAGTTCGCCACTACCGCGGACGTCGGCGCTACCCCCGTAGCCGATGCCGCCGGCACTACCGATGTCACTGTGGGCGCGGGCGCCGTGGTGAACGTCCAGGTGTAGTTTGCTCCCAACGGTACTGCGGATGCGCTGGTTACCGTGCTCAGAATCGTCGCCGTGTAAACCGTATTGGCCGCCAGTTTGGCCGACGGCGTCAGCGTTGCGGTACTGCCCGCTGCGGTTACCGTCGCCGTAACGTTGCTGCCCGCACCCGCGGCTTTCAACGTGAAGGTGGAGGTGGTGAAGGATGCCGCGTTCATCGCCATGCTGAAGTTTGCCACCACCGCGCCGTTTACAGCAACGCCCGTCGCCGCGTTCAAGGGCGTAACGGAGGTCACCGTCGGCGGCGTCGCCGTCGTGAAACTCCAGCTATAAGCCGTGCCCAGCGGAACCCCGGTTGCACTGGTCACCGTTCCCGCGATGTTCGCGGTGTAAACCGTATTGCCCGCCAAAGCAGCCGCCGGTGTCAGCGTTGCGGTGGATCCGGAAACGCTTACCGTGGCCGTCACCGGAGTTGCCGAACCCGCGGCCGTCAGTGTGTAAGTCGCCGTGGTGAACGACGAAGCTGTTATCGCGGCGCTGAAGGTGGCCGTCACCGTTGTGTTTAACGCCACGCCCGTCGCTGCGGCCAAGGGAGTTACCGCCGTCACCGTTGGCGGCGGGGCCGTAGTGAAGCTGAAGGTATAGGCCGTGCCCAACGGAACCCCGGCTGTGCTGGTCACCGTGGAGGCAATCGTCGCTGTATAAACCGTGCCCCCCGCCAGCGGTGCCGTCGGTGTCAAGGTCGCATTGGCGCCGGAGGCGGTTACTGTCGCCGGTACAATTGTTGCCGATCCCGCCGCGGTCAAGGTGTAGGTCGCCGTCGTGAATGTCGCCGCCGTCATCGAAGTGCTGAACGTCGCCACCACCGATGTATTCAGTGCCACGCTGGTCGCGGCATTCGCGGGTGCGGTTAAGCTCACCACGGGCGCCGCCGCAGTGGTGAAGTTCCACGTATAGTTTGCGCCCAGCGCAACCCCGCCGCCGCTGGCAACCGTGCTGGCAATCGTCGCTGTATAAACCGTGTTGGGTGTGAGGGCGGCCGCCGGTGTCAGCGTCGCCGTAGATCCCGCAACCCCAACCGTCGCGGTAACCGGAGTGGCTGCTCCCGCCGCCTGCAAGGTGAAGGTAGCCGTGGTAAACGTGGCCGCGTTCATCGGCGTATTGAAAGTCGCTGTCACGGCCGTCGCAAGCGCCACACCGGTTGCGTTCGCCAGCGGCGTCACTGCCGTTACCGTTGGCATTCCATTGGTCGTGAAACTCCAGGTGAAATTACTACCCAGCGGTACCGCCGCTGCACTGGTCACCGTGCCTGCAATCGTCGCGGTGTAAATCGTCGCCGCCGCCAGTTGACTGGTCGGCGTCAACGTTGCCGTCGATCCCGTGACGCTAACGGTCGCGGGAATGGCAGTGGCTGAGCCTTGCGCCAGCAACGTAAACGTCGCCGTGGTAAACGAAGCCGCGTTCATCGGTACGCTGAAATTCGCTACCACTGTGCTCGCCACCGCAACGTTGGTCGCCGCCGCTGCAGGGGCCGTCGTCGTTACCGTCGGTGCTGGAGCCGTGGTAAAAGTCCAACTATAGTTTGCCGCCAACGGAACCGCCGACGCGCTGGTGGCCGCCGTCGTAACCGTCGCAGTGTAAACCGTGTTTGGCGTCAGCACAGCAGATGGCGTCAGCGTTGCCGAGGTGCTGGTCGCATTCACCACTGCCGCCACGTTCGTCGCCGAGCCCGCCGCCGTCAGCGTAAAGCTGGCCGTTGAAAGCGAAGCCGTATTCATCGCCGTGCTGAAATTAGCCGTCACGGCGGAATTCACCGCCACGCCCGTGGCCGTGTTCGCCGGAGTCACCGTCGTCACCGTCGGCACCACACCCGTCGTGAAGCTCCAGCTATAATTCGCTGCCATTGCAGCGCCGCTGGTGTTGGTCACCGTGTTCAGGATCGTGGCCGTATAGGTGGTCGACGGAGCCAGCGGTGCCTGTGGCGTGAGTGTCGCAATTGCGCCGGAAACCGAAATATTCGCCGCCACTGGCGTAGCTGCGCCGTTGGCCAACAAGCTGAAACTGGTGGCAGTAAACGTAGACGCCTTCATCGTCGTATTGAAAGTAGCAGTCACTCCCGCATTCACAGCCACGTTCGTCGCGCCCGACAAGGGTGAAACGGAACTCACCACCGGCACCGGTTGCGACGATCCGTAATTCGCCTGGTAATTTCCGGTGGTCACATTAAAGAAAGCGTAGTTGACGCCCTTGATTGTCTGCGTCGTGAAGGCCACCGACTGGCCGCCCCGCAGGATGGTGGACAACCCACCGTTGCTTGAATTGATGGGCAGCATCGCCTGCATGCCATTCGATCCCGTCGCCGCCGTTACCCCAAACGTAAGTTGTGAGCCACTCCACGCCAGATTATTGAACGACGAATTGTTTCTGCCATCGGTCCAGGTCAGCGCCTGCTTCGCCGAAATGGTGGGAATGCCCAGCGATTGCGCGTACTGCACTAAGGGCACCGCGTAGGAATCCTCCCATGTGCCATCGGTATGAATCAACGCCGTGGCGAACCCGTAGTAGCCCTGTGAACCAACCGCCGCATTCAATATTGGATAACCGTCGCTCGGTAGATTCTGGCCCACCATATCGTTGATGGGCGTGGCGGCCTGGTAGATGTCCGCCATGGTTCCGTCCACATTCGCGAACCGCATGTTCAGCAGCGAACCCGTCATGGGCCCGGGATTGCCATTGTAATAACCATACGGCCCATTGAAGTACGAGGTGTCCATGCGGATGCCATACTTCGGATCTTCGCTCGGTTGGGTGAACCAGTCATACCAGGCGCCGCAATGAGTGCGCGTGGTGGTTGAGGGATTTAGACCCGGATATCTGCTGGTCTGCGCCGCCAACTGCGTGGAAATAAATGAGTCCACTTGCGCCAGGTTGTAGGGACTGCAATTCACCTGCAGGTGCAAACCGATCTCAAACCCCGAGGTTTGATAGGCAACCAACTGCGCATTGGTATAAGATACCTGCGACCCCTGCAGGTCGCTGCTCGAGAAAATATACGAGGTTGCCCGCACACATTGCCAATTGGCTACCACGCAGCCCACTGGATCCAATGCCTTAAAGTTATCGAAGCGATCCGGCGTGGCGCCCGGCTGACCGTGATCGTCGCCCGTCATGATTAACGCCATATTCTTGCCGAACGGAAGGTACCAGAAACGCGGCAGCGGAGTCTTGTTCTGATTCATCATCAGAATCATGTTGGACAGCAGCCGCATTTGTTCGTCCGCCTGCGGAATATTCGTCTTGGTCAAATCCACCCAGTTTTTCTGGTTATCAAAACTCGCCGGTCCGTAAAACAGCGAATACGTCACCACACCTGATGTATACAATGTCGCCCGCGCCTGTCCCGCCCACGCAGGATTGCCCTGCCGGGTTAGCACCACCGACTTGGCCAAATCATAGGTGAACGCTCCCACCATCCCCGCGCCCACTGGCATCATCACCACAGCTGGATTCGATGTCGAACTGGTGGCCGTACTATACAGCGTGGCCACTTGCGTCGCACCCGAAAGGGTATACCGGTCGGCGATTCCATGGAACTGCATGGTTGCGCTGGTAATTCCCGAACCGGGTGGCGCAATCGTGTTCACTAACATGTAGCCTTCGCTCAGCGTGGTCGCAGC
Organism: Terriglobia bacterium; assembly: GCA_025350105.1. Lineage (GTDB taxonomy): Bacteria > Acidobacteriota > Terriglobia > Bryobacterales > Bryobacteraceae > Palsa-187. The sequence continues at coordinate 31,386 of JANXYJ010000051.1, forward strand.
GTCGGTGATGCCCAGTAGAGTCGCCAATTGTTTATCGGGGCGCATCGCGATCAAATTGCCGCCCGCATTGACGTACGTGGAAAACATCGACACCTGTGCCGCCGTCACCGGCATTTGGCCTAAAATCACCACATCGTAGGAGGACAATGTGGCCGCCGTCACCGTGGATAAGTCCGCCGTCGTGAATTCGTTGAATCCTTCCGCGCGTAAGATCTCCGCATAATATTGCGAAAAGGGATTGCTGGAGGTTGTCACCACCAACACCGGCCCACCTGGGCCCTGTGTCAGCAACGACAGATCGACAGTGGCATCCCCTTGCGCTTGAAGCGTAGACGCTGAAAGGCACGCCAGTGCCAAAGCACAAATTACACGTATAGATTTCACAACGGGCTCCTCCGAGCTAGTTGAAAATTATCATCAACTAGGGGCTGGGTCAAGGTTTAATAGCAAAAAAACCTTACGCCTAGTACCAAATCAACCCTATGAGCTACGGTAGTTTACGGGGATTTTACAATCGCGCTGCCCGGTGGGGTGGTTCGGCAATAACCGCAACTGGCGTGTTTTCTTTATTCTGTCGCTCAGATACTTTTAGGGGGTACTGAATTGGGTGGGCTGTTTGTCAGACAAACGCTTACAGTAGCCAACTGCGTAGGTGAATTGGTTCAATCTGGGACTTAGGCAGTACGACAGTGGTACGACACTGCGTATGACATCGACAGTCCTACTCCCCGCTACACTTTCCTCTGTCTATGTCATGGTGTACGATAAACCCGAGGTGAACCGATGCCTGCCGCACAATTAATTGCCGATATTGTGGTCGCCAATCACATCCTGTTTGACCAGGGTGTGGTGGATGCCTTCGGCCACGTCAGCGTCCGCAGCGATGAAAACAAGCAGCACTATTTCCTGGCCCGCAACATGGCCCCGTCGCTGGTAGAGGCAGGCGACGTTCTGGAATACGACTTTGACTCCAACGCCATCAACCCTGGCGATCGGCGCGGTTATCTGGAACGCTTCATACATAGCGAAATCTACCGGATGCGCCCCGACGTCATGTCGGTGGTGCACAGCCATTCTCCCGCGGTGATCCCCTTCAGTGTTTCGCGGACCACGCTGCAGCCGGTCTATCACATGGCTGGATTCCTGCGCGACGTCAAGAAATACGACATCCGCACCGCCAGCGGCCAAATGACCGACATGTTGATTCGCAATCACGACCTGGGCGTATCGCTGGCAGCCGCACTGGGCTCGGCTCCCGTGGCGTTAATGCGCGGACACGGCATCACCATCGTCGGTACCAGTATCAAGGAAGCCGTCTGCCGTTCCGTGTACGCCGAGATGAACGCGCGCATCCAAATTCAGGCAATGGGGCTGGGCACTCCTGTGGAATATCTTTCGCGGGAAGAGGCTGAACTGGCCGAAAAAGCTAACGCCGGACAATTCGACCGCCCCTGGGAACTGTGGCAAAAGCACGCGGAAGAAATCCGCCGCGGAAAATAAGACGCGAAAACAAGCGCACCCAAACAAGGTGCGCGCAAAACTTAATTCAGCGTCTCCACCTTCACAATACTCGCCCCGTGATTATTGCCGATCCACAGCACCGGCCGCGCCCCACGGTCGTCCACAAACACGCGGCGGATATTGGTGGAACGCGGCAGTAGATACTCGTCCATCTTGCCCGTTTTGGGATCCAGCCGTAGCACCCGGTCGGTGGTCATCGACCCGCTCCACACATGCCCGGTCTTGTCCATCGTGCCGTCGTAAGGCGCGCTCCACGGCGAAGGCGCTTCCCATTCCTTGAACTTTTCCGTCTTGGTATCGAACAACCCAATCCGATTGCCCTTGTACTCGCCAAACCAGATGCGCCCTTCCGCGTCCATCTGCCCGCGCCGCGGAGCCGAGCCCTTGGTCGGCGTCTCCCACAGCTTGATCGCGCCGGTCTTGGCGTCCACCCGCCCAATATGTTCGTTGGCGAAATCCGTGAAGTACGCATTGTTCTGGGCGTCGGGAATCACATCATAAATATTGTGATTCTCGCCCTCTTTCGCATCTTTGAAAGGAGCAAACGTCTCCGTCGCGCCCGTCGCCAGATCGTAGCGGTGCACCACCGCAAATCCGTTATTCTGCGACCACACCTTACCGTCCACGTGAGCCGACTGCGGTGCCGCCATGTTGATCTGCGTCATGTCCTTGTTGTACTCAGCCGGTGGTTTCATGATGGTGAACTCTTCGCTGTTGCGGTCAAACTTGGCTATCGCCGCTTGAAACGTCATGCCGAACCACAAGTTGCCGGCGCGATCCAGTTCCAACCCCAGCTCACCCGTCGGCCATCCCGGCTTCTGAATCGGAAGGTTGTACTCCGTCACCTTGCCGGTTTTGGGATCCATCTTGCCCATCGCCTGCTCGCCGAAGCTTGAATACCAAACCATGCCATCGGGGTCCAGCACCACGTCGTGCGGTTCAATCATCTTGCGCGGCAAATCATATTCGGTGATGATCACCTGCGTGTTGCTGCCCTTGGGCCGCGGCAGCGTTTTGAAATCGTAGGCCCAGGTGCCGCGCCCCGCGCTTAAGTTGTAAGCCGCCAAAAAATCCGCTTGCCGCAGACGCGTTTTGGCCAACTGGTCCCCGCGCTCTTCCAGCAACCGCGTCGCCATCCTCTTTTGAATATGCAGCGGGAAGGATTGGTTCGCATACGTCCCCATCCGCTCCATCACCTTCATAAATTCTTCTGGCGTGTGCTTGGAGCGCAATATCCGCTCCACCGTATGACATTGCACGCAATTCAGCAAGAATGCTTTTTGCTTGTCGTCAGTGGGAATGCTGGACATCCATTCTGAGTTGGTGATCTGTCCCCCAAGATTCTGCGTCTTGTGGAGCTTGAGATCGGCCGTGGCCGATTTGCCCTCACCCACGGACACCGCGCCCACATCATCCACCTCATAGCCCACGGCGCGAATCTTCAGCGCGTACTGCCCCGGCTCCAGCCGGTCCTGCGGAAAGCTGTAGCGGCCCTTGGCATCGCTCACCACCGTCACGCTGATGACGGAGCCCGCCTTCTTGGCGCTCACCAACACGCCTTCCATCGGACCCTCTTCCGCCGAGCTCACTTGCCCCGTCAGCGCCACCGCCGGTTCACTCCGCAAAATTGCGCTTCCGAAAAACCACACCACCGCCGCCACGCAAGCCGCTGCCCAAGCTTTCCGCATAGAGAACCGCCTTAAATCCAACTTACTTACTCTCTTTACTTTCTTCCGCCGCCGTATTCGACGTGCCCAGGAACAATTTCTTCCCGTCCAAAAACGTCACATCGCGCCCATTGGCCTTGTTCGATCCGTCCTTCGACTGATACCCGTCCACCATAATCTCCATCCCGGAAGTGACGGAGTTCTTGGTCACACCCCGGCGCAACAACGTGTTCGGGCTGCCGCACTCCACCATCCAGTTGGTCATCGTGCCATCGGCGTTCTTTACGTCGATGTGAATCCAGGCATGCGGATTGATCCACTCCATCCGCGTCACGACGCCCTTCAGCTTCACCGGCTTGTTGCCGTCAAATTCCGCGGCAAAAGCATGGTGTGCAATCGCCGGCGCCGTCATGCTGATCAAACCAATCAGCAAGCCTGTGGCTGCCAGCGCGGTCGCAAAAATGTTCCGTTTCATAATTAGGTTGGCTCCTCTCAAAAACTATTTCGCATCCTTCTCAGCGGCCCTGGCCCCCGCCAGTATGCCTTCCATCCCGTAATTTCCCTCGTGACAAGCATACTCGTAAACCCTGGCGTTGGTCTTCCCCATCGTGAGTTGCGCCGTCCAAGACTTCGTATAATTCTCCGGATCGTTCACCGTGAACTCATACAGGATAGTATCTGCATCGGTCCGTGTGAAGCGCTCGGTCAGATGCAGGTTCTCGCCCGTCCCCCGGAAGCGGCTCTTGCCGGTGAAATTGGTGGTATCGACCACCAGGGTCTCGCCCTCCCAATGCCCGCGCGAATCGCCCATCCATGATTTAACAGCGGAACTGAGATGCGGTGTTTTGGTGAGAGGGATGATCCGCACATCATGAATCATCTCGATAAGAATGATGAGGGAGTCTGCTGTTTGTAAAATTTGATAGTTGTTGTTATACGGACCCGGCACCATCGGCGGACCCGCCATCGGCCACAAAATACATCGTTCCGTCAGTGCCCTGCTCTCCGGACCGTCCGCCGGATGCAATCGCCTCTGCTCGGCCAACTCCGCTACGCGCTTCTGCCCCAGCTCCGTCATCGCCGGCAACTTGCCATCGGCCGGATCCACAATCAGCGACGTGCGCAGCGTTTTGACGACGTGTGTTCCCCTGTCATACCAGCCATCGTTGTACGCCGCGGCCACATCCGCAGCCGCATCCTTCGGCCGCTTGTCCACGTTGTTCTTTTCGACGATGCTCCGCTCCCAGGCCACCGCCTCCGCCGGAGTGAAGAACGCTTTGCCCGCAAATTCCACCGGCCGCTCCATCGGGGTCACCGTCGCATTGGTCCAAACCCCCTGCAAATCCGGCTGGCCGTCAGCGGTGCGCGGAGCGCTGTATTTCTTGGTTGGCGTTTGCGCTTGACCCACCGCCGAAACCACCAACACCAAGCTAGAGAACACAAAAACTCGCACCATCATGCGGCACACTCCTGCTGGGGTGATTATATAACGTTCCCGTCCAAATTCCGGGGACAACCAGGACGTCCCTGTTTGTTCCCGTGTTACCAACATGTTGCCAGTTTGCCTTCCCGCCCCGACCGCCTTTCTGGTTGTCCCGCAGCAAATGCCAATTTTGGGAGTCGCGGACTTCCTCTTTCCAATTCACTAAACTAGTACAGACCATGAAATTTCTGCTGATCAGCCTAATCGCGCTCACCGCCTTCGCCGCCCCCTCCGGAGAAGACTTGTACAAAGCCCGCTGCGCCACGTGTCACGACCAGAACACACCGCGCATACCGCCGCGCGAGGCTTTGCAGAAACTGCCGGCTGCGCGCATTCTTCGGACGCTGGATTTCGGTTTGATGATGAACATCGCCTACACACTGAAGCGCGAAGACCGCGAAGCCATCGCCACTTTCCTGGGCACCAACGCGCCGGATGTTCCGTCGATCACCAATTCGTGCACATCTAGACCCATGGCCGGCTCCTCCACCGGCAACTGGAATGGCTGGAGCCCCAGCTTCGATAACGCCCGCTACCAAACCACTGAAAAGGCCGGCATTACGCTGAATCAGGTGCGCGGGCTGAAGTTGAAATGGGCTTTCGGTTTCCCCGGCGACATCACTGCTTTCGGCGCGCCCACGGTGATCAACGGCACCGTTTTCACGGGCAGCGCCAGCGGAGCCATCTACGCCCTGGACGCCAAAACCGGCTGCACGCATTGGGTTTTCCAAGCCAACGGCCCTGTGCGCATGGCACTGCTCGCTGCCGTCGTTAATCAAGAAAAGGTCGGAAAAGAAACCACGCTCATCTTCGGCGATCAAATCGGTTGGGTGTACTCGCTGGACGCCGCTACCGGCAAACAGCTTTGGCGCAAAAGAATTGAAGATCACGAAGCCACCCGCCTTACCGGTTCGCCCGTTTCGCACAACGGAGTGGTGTACATCCCCGCCGCTTCGTGGGAGGAAACGCGTTCGCTCGATCCGCAATATCCATGTTGTACTTTCCGCGGCAGTTTGACGGCGCTGCGCATCAAAGACGGCACGCAAGTCTGGAAATCATTCATGATCGAGGTGCCCAAGAAAACCGGCGCCACCAAACTGGGCACCGCCACCTGGGGACCCTCGGGCGCCGGCATTTGGTCCGCGCCCACCATCGACGCCAAGCGCAACCTTATGTACGTCACCACCGGCGACAATTATTCGCATCCGTCATCGAAGACCAGCGACGCCATTGTGGCGTTGGACATCAAGTCCGGCAAAATTGTCTGGAGCCAACAGACCCTTCCTGAAGACGTTTACAACTCGGCGTGCGGAAACAAAGCGGCCCCCAACTGCCCGATCAACAGCGGCCCGGATTATGATTTCGGGTCCTCGGCGCTGTTAGTCAAAGCCGAAAACGGAAAAGAGATCGTGTTGGCTGGCCAAAAGTCCGGCGTGGTTTATGCGCTGGATCCAGAGCAAAAAGGCAAGGTGTTGTGGCAAACCCGCGTGGCCAAAGGCGGACTGAACGGCGGCGTGCAATGGGGCATGGCCAGCGATGGCCAGAAGGTTTACGCGGCTTCCGCCGATTCCGAAAAACTCACCGGCGGCGGTGACCGCGGGGCCGCGCTGGTGGGCAACGCCGCCTACAACCCCTCAGCCGGCGGAGGCCTCACAGCGCTGCGTTTGACCGACGGTTCCAAAGCCTGGTTCGCACCGCCGCAGGCATGCAATCCGCCGCGCCCCGGTTGCACTCCCGCGCAGGAAGCTGCGGTGACCATGATTCCCGGCGTGATTTTCTCCGGTGCGCTCGACGGCCACATGCGGGCTTATAACGCCGAAGACGGCAAAGTCATTTGGGACATGGACACCGTCCGCGATTTCACCACCGTGAATGGCGTCGCAGCGAAAGGCGGGTCACTAGATGGCGCCGGGCCGGTGGTGTCGGGCGGGATGATCTTCATCAACTCCGGCTACCCGCGCAACGGAGGCATGGCGGGAAATGTGCTGCTGGCGTTTGAGCCGGAGGAATAGGTAGCGCAAGCAGCCTGGTAGCTCCGGTCGCCAGACCGGAGAGCCCCTTACCGCAGCAGCATCGCCGCCGTATATCCCAGCGTGCCGCCGATCGCGGCGCCGACCACTACGTCGCTGAGGAAGTGCATGCCCAGGACTACCCGCGAAACCGCCACGCTGCAGGCGCAGAACAACAAGCCCGGCAACATCAACGGATAAAATGTGCCAAAGCAGATTGCCACCGAAAAAGCGGTGATGGTGTGGCCCGACGGAAAGGAAAACTGATCCGGCGGCAGTAGCGTGGTCCAGCAGTGCGGCTCCAGCGCGCACGGCCGTTTGCGCCCGCAGGCCCGTTTCACATTCACAAACAGAGCAATGCCCGCCGCCACGGCCAGCACGCCCGCCAAGAGTGCCCGAAAACGCTCGGGGCCGCCGGTGAACAGCACCAAAGCGCCGGTGATGAACCACAACCACCCGTCGCCGCCACGGGTGGCCGCCACCATCCACAACCGGATGAAAGGTGGGGGCGTCCAACGGTTTACGCGGCGCATCAGATGATGATCCCGCGCGCTTACCCACGTCAATACTGAGGAGACTGGGGCCGCCATGCTACCTTTTTAGGCCCACTGGATGACACCCGTGTGACACTGGTATAAATCAAGTGTCAACTTGGTTCGCAAAGCACTAAAAAAAGGACTAGACGGAATGCCAAACCCCGGAATAGCGGCTTCATGACGGTGGATTTCATCTATTTTGATGCCGGCGGAGGCCATCGCGCCGCCGCCTTGGCGCTCAAAGCAGTTATCGAAGAGAAGAGCGCTGGTGGCCTTATTGATGCCGAAATCCGTCTGGTTAATTTGCAGGTTTTGCTCGATCCGCTGGATGTTTTCAGGAAAATCACGGGCCTGAGACTGGAAGATATCTACAACCAGATGCTGGCCAAGGGCTGGACGCTGGGTTCCGCGCAAGGCTTGGTTTTCATGCACGCCGTAATCCGACTGTACCACGGCCCGGTGACGGGCTTGCTTGAAAAGCACTGGCAGTCCACGCGGCCCGACCTGGTGGTGTCGCTAGTTCCAAACTTCGACCGCGCCCTCTACGAAAGCTTACGCAGCGCGCTGCCGAAAGTTCCCTTCGTCACTGTGTTGACCGATTTCGCCGATTTCCCGCCCCATTTTTGGATGGAACCCAAACAGCAACAGTACCTGGTGTGCGGCACCCAGCTGGCCGTCGAGCAAGCCCGCACCATGGGTTACCCAGACGAACGCATCTTCCGCACTTCAGGCATGATCATCAAGCCGAAATTCTACCAGCCGGTAACGGTGGACCGGGTGGCAGAAAGGCAGCGTTTAGGCCTGGACGCCACCCGTCCCACCGGCCTGGTTCTGTTTGGAGGGCAAGGGTCAAAAGTAATGTTGGAGATCGCCCAAAACCTGCCCGATACGCAACTGATTTTCATATGCGGCAAGAACGCCAAGCTGGCGGACCGCTTGCGCAAACTGCCCACAAGCGCGCCACGTTTTGTGGAAGGGTTTACGCAAGAAGTGCCGTATTATATGCATCTTGCGGACTTCTTCATCGGCAAACCTGGACCCGGCAGCATCAGCGAAGCGGTGGCGATGAAGCTTCCAGTGATCGTCGAACGCAATGCGTGGACCCTGCCCCAGGAACGGTACAACGCCGATTGGGTGCGCGAACAAAACGCCGGCATGGTGGTGAAGAACTTCCGCGGAATTAGGGAAGCCGTTCGCGAATTATTGGCGTCACTCGACAGCTACCGCGGCAGCGTCAGCAAGATTCAAAATCGCGCTGTGTTTGAGATCCCGGAGATTCTCGATCGGATCTGCCAGCAGCACGCGCAAGCAATTCCCAACGCGAGCCATATTCGAAAGTAGCTTGACGAAGGCAAGCCCAGAAAGACGCCTACTTCTTCGCCGCGTCTGGCCGCGCGATCAGGGCTTGTAGCTGGGCGGCGAATTCGGGTTTTGCAACTTCGTATTCATTCCAATCGCGGGCGATCATGCCCTGCGGATTGACCGCGAAGAGATGCGGCGCGTCAAATTGGGGGTGCTGCGGAGTGGCCTTGAAATACCACATGGCGGTTTGGCCGCTATCGAAGAGCATCGGCGTGGTGGTCTTCGTCGCCGCGGAGTATTTGCTGGCGGTGGCTGTATTATCGGGCGGCATCAGAACCGACAAAATGGCGACGCGTGCGCCCAGTGCAGGTTTCAAGCCATCGAGCAGAAGCGTGAGCGGTGCCGACGATGGCCGATCGGTTCGCAGGAAGTTGATCAGCAGCCAACGTCCGCGGTAATCCAAAATATCGTACTGCTTCATGGCGGAATCGGGGAGCGAGAAACTGGGCGCACGCCGGCCGGCAAGGCCTTCGGCGAAGGAAAAAACGGCACCCAACAGAACGAAGCTCAAAAACAGAAATTTGCGCATATGTTTAGACCTTAGCGAGCGAAGCTTTCAAGGCGAGAACCGCCAACGACTGTTTAAACGGAGCCCTGGCCACTCCGTTTTCGCAAATGATGGCCGAGATATAGCGCGCGGGCGTGACATCGAACGCCGGATTCTGCACGCCGATATTTTCCGGGGCAATAGGCACGCCGAAGACGTGCGTGACTTCCTCGCGCGGGCGCTGTTCGATGGGAATCTGATCGCCGGAGTGGAGCGTTAAATCAAATGTTGAAACCGGTGCTGCGACGTAAAACGGCACGCCGTTTTCTTTCGCAAGCACCGCCACGGAGTAAGTTCCGATTTTGTTGGCCACGTCGCCGTTGGACGCAATGCGGTCCGCGCCTACCACGACGCAACCGATGCGGCCGGATTGCAAAAAGTGCCCCGCCATGTTGTCGGTGATCACGGTGGTGGGAATGCCGTCCTGTTGCAGTTCCCAGGCCGTTAAGCGAGCGCCTTGCAGAAATGGCCGCGTTTCATCGGCGAAGACATCGATATTCTTCCCGGATTCAATGGCGGCGCGGATCACGCCCAGCGCGGTTCCATAACCTGCGGTGGCCAGCGCTCCGGCGTTGCAATGGGTGAGAACGGTTTTTCCGTCCGGCACCAACGCGGCGCCGTGGCGGCCGATGGCTTTGCAGATGTTGATGTCATCGAGGCGGATTTGTTGGGCTTCATTTACTAAGCGAGCACCCGTTGCGTGCTCTTGGTTGATTAGGCGAGCAGCCGTTGCGTGCTCTGCCGTCGTCAACAACGCATGCAATTTCCGCATGCGGTCAATGGCCCAAAAGAGATTCACCGCCGTGGGGCGGGTGGCGGCCAGGGTTTGGCAGACGGTTTCAAAATCGGCGTTGTGTTGCACGCCCAACGCAACGCCCATCGCGGCCGCAACGCCAATGGCCGGTGCGCCGCGAATCACCATGGTTTTGATGGCATCCGCAACTTCCACATAGGTCCGGCAATCGACAAATACCTGCTGGGCGGGCAACAGGCGCTGGTCGATCATGCGGACAAAATCACCGCGCGAATCCGTCATCCACTCAATTGTTTCCAGCATGAAGTTCTATTGTGGCGCATGCGGAGCGGTGTTCGCACATTGGCAAGGGCGGCAAAACCCGTTACGCTTAAGACTACTCATGCCCCGCAAGCACTTTGAATGGAAATTTCGCGACAAAACTTTGCAGCTTGGCGAACGCACACTGATTGTGGGCGTGCTGAACCTGACCCCGGATTCGTTTTCCGACGGAGGCCGGTACGACGACCCGGATCGCGCGTTCGCGCATGCGCTGAATCTTGAAGAGCAGGGCGCCGACATCATCGATATTGGCGCGGAGTCCACCCGGCCAGGTGCCGCCCGAATTTCCGAAGCCGAAGAATTGCGGCGGCTGGTGCCGGTGCTGAAGCGCTTGAAAAACAAGCTGACGATTCCGCTTTCGATCGACACCTACAAATCCGGTGTGGCGCTGAAGGCGCTGGAGCTGGGCGCGGACATCATCAACGATCCCAGCGGCCTGACGTTCGATCCTGAAATAACGAAGGCTGTACTTCAACATGACGCGGGGCTGATTATCAATCATATGCGTGGCACGCCGGAGACGTGGGCCAAATTGCCGCCGTTGAAAAATGCGCTGGCGACGATTGCGCTGGAGCTTGAAGCGGCGGCGCATCGCGCCACCCGTGGAGGCGTGGAACGGCGGCGCATTGTGATTGATCCGGGTTTGGGGTTCGGCAAAAGAAAAGAGCAGAACTCGGAAATTTTGGGACGTTTAGAGCAGTTGGCGTCGCTGGAGTATCCGATTCTGGTGGGGCCTTCGCGCAAACACTTTCTGGCGAAGGAGTCGCTGTCAGACACGGAATTTGCCACGGCGGGCGCGGTGGCGGCGGCGATTTTGTACGGCGCGCATTTGGTGCGGGTGCACGATGTGAAGGCAATGAAATCGGTAGCGGAAGTGGCGGACGAGATCGCTCGCGCGCGCAGCCAAGCGGTGATTGAGACGACCGGCGTGGTGCGTGAACAGTTTGCAGTACGCAGCCTGCGACAAGATGCAGAGCCAGCGCGACCCAGCCGAGGACCGAACCGTCCGCCGCTGAATCGGCCGGCAATGGATCGCCCCGTATTGGACTCGCCAGCGCCAGATCATGCGGTATTGAATCGCCCGGGGGTTGATCGGCCCGTGATCGATCACGCTGTACTGAATAGGCCCGTAGTCGAGTCGCCAACCACAGATCACGCGGTGATGAACCGGCCCGCAATAGAAGGGCCTGCGATCGTCCGCACTCCGATCATGGAACCGGCACTGGAGGGTCAGCTGGGAGAACATGCGGCGTTCGATCAGCCACGGAGTGTTGGTTCATTGACGGGTGGACGGGCTTCGACGAGTGAACGGTCTGCGGCAAAATCATTTTCAAAACCGGCGTCTTCAAAATCAGGGTTCGCGAAAGGCGGGCCTTCTAAATCGGGCTCGGGCAGACCCAGTTCTGGCAGACCAAGCTCGGGTAGACCCAGTTCGGGTAGACCAAGCTCGGATCGACCCAGCTACGGGAGATCAGACGCCGGAAGGCAGGACACCAGGAGACCCGAGTCGGGCAGAGCCGGTTCGGAAAGACCCAGTTCGGGACGTCCTAGCACAGGCAAACCTGGCTTCAGCAAACCTGGCTTCAGCAAAACCGGCATGGGGAATGCAACGTCAAAGCCCTACGATAAGCGCTCGGGTAAGCGTGATGGCGCGCCACCGGAACGGCGATCCTTTCGTCCACCACCGAAACCAAAGTCCAGCTAGCGTTTTTGGCAATTGGGACAGAAGTGCGTGCCACGTTGAGCGACCAGGATCTTTTTGATGGGCGTGCCGCAGGCGTGGCAGGGTTCGCCTTCCCGGCCGTAGGCGTGGTGCTCCAATTGAAACCAGCCTTTTTCGCCGTTGGCGTCGACGTAATCGGAAATCGATGACCCGCCTTTTTCAATCGCCATCGCCAAGATTCGTTGCATGGATTCGTGGATGGCCGCGAGTTGCGTCGGCTTCAGGCGCGACGTGAGAGCCAGCGGATGGACACCCGCGCTGATCAGCGTTTCGTCGGCGTAGATGTTACCTACGCCGGCGACGAAGGCCTGATTTAGTAGCAGTGCTTTGATGCGGGTTTTGTGTTTCTTCAGGCGTGTGGCGAATTCATCGCGGGTGATCTCCAGGGGCTCCGGCCCAAGGTGCGAAAGGTCGGGCTGAAACAGAATGCGCCCAAATTGTCGCGGGTCATTGTAGATCAGAGTGCCGTGATCGAGGGTGAAATTGCCGTGGGTGTGTTTTTCGGGTTTTGCGTCCAAGAGTAAGCGGCCGGTCATGCCCAGGTGCACCACCAGCGTTTCATCGGTTTGATCGAGCAACATCACGATATATTTACCGCGGCGCTTGACGGACTGGATGGTGCGGCCGGTGAGTTTTTCGGCGAGTTTCTTGCGATTTCCTGGCGTGACAAATTTGGACGAAAATGTTGCGGCCAGAATTTTGCGGCCCGGTAGATGGGGTGCAAGGGTGCGGACGACGGATTCGACTTCGGGGAGCTCAGGCAAACGGCACGTCCACGTAGATATTGTCTTCTTTTACTAGCACCGGATACGTCGCGAGTTTCAAGTACTCATCCACAGGACTGGTGCCGGTGCGGCAATCAAACTCCCAGCCGTGAAAGGGGCAGGCGATAAGATATCCTTCCAGCGCGCCGTGGCCCAAAGGCCCGCCGGAGTGTGGGCAAATGCCGTCGATCGCATACAACTCGCCGGCAACGTTGCAGACGGCGATGGCTTCCTCGCCCGCGAGAAAGTGGGTGGCAGCGCCAGGCGGGAGTTGCGCGAGGGGTCCGATTTTGATGAGGGGCATTTAGACGTCGTCGCTCCCAATCGGCTTTTTGTGCTTGGGCTTCTTGCGATCGGTTTTGGGCAAAATGGCCTGCGCGGGCTTTACGGCGCCTACGCGTTCGCGGGCGATGGCACGGACTTCGGTGTGCTGATCGAACTTGATTTTAGTGCCGTTTTTCGGTGGTTTTTTGCGTTTTGCGGGCATGGCGCGCCTTCTGAAACGTCAGGATTCACAGCGAGTTGGACTAAATGACTATGGTATCCTGAGTGAGGAAGGAGGTGCTATGTTACGTTCCATTGGCTTACCCGAGCTGCTGGTGATTTTGCTGGTCGCAGTGGTTTTGTTTGGCGGCAAGAAAATTCCTGAGTTGGCGAAGGGCTTAGGCGAGGGCATCAAGAATTTCAAGACGGCCCTGAAAGACGACGATACCAACAAGCCCCCCGACGATAAGAAGCAGTCGTAAGACTTCCTGGCGAGCTCGCAAAGGGTAATCCGTTTTGCGAGTTCTTAATACGGTCTTGCAGTGTAGACCGGCCTAATCGGACTTGCAAAAATAGAACCCCGCGTTGGCGTTTCGGCCACGCGGGGTTTTTGATGCTACTTCGCGCCTATTTCTTCACTTTGGGCGGAACAATGGCGTCTTTGACGGCCTTGGCCACGCGGAACTTGACCACTTTTTTGGCGGGAATCTTGATCGATTCGCCAGTGGCGGGGTTGCGGCCCAGGCGGGCTTTGCGGTCCACGCGAACCAGCCGGCCAATGCCGGGCAGGATGCTGACGCCGTGCTTCTTGGTTTCGCTGACCGCGACTTCGGCATAGGCGACCGTGAAGGCCTTGGCGACTTTGTTCGGAACACCGACGGTCTCGGCCAGGTGCCGGATCATCTGCGATTGGGTCATTTTTGCTGCAGCCATAATACTCCTTTTTCTTGAGCCGTCATTTTTGACTCATCTTTTTTCGACTCGTCGACGACTCGGATCGAATTGTTGCTCCCGATGTAGGTTTCGCGGTGCGACGGTTTCTACCCGAGGCTAAAAGTCATCATACGGGATCATTCATGCTACTGTAAAGAGAAAAGTGCAAAAAAACCTATATTTTTAGCGGGTTTTTGCATCAAACATTCTCGAGTGGTAATGTTTTCAGCAGTTTTGGAGCGGGAGGGGTGCTGGAGAGCCTTCCCGCTCGCGGTGTGCCCGCCGATCTCATGAGTGAACTGCAGGAACAGTTAGCCGCGTTGCGGGCTCGGATGGCCCGGGTGCTGGAGGACTGTGCTGAGAAGTATGAAGGGCCGCTCAGCCGGAAGCGGATCGAGGGTTTGGTTGACGAGGCCGCCGCCGCTGACGTGCTGCATGCGGACGATTTTTCGATGGAGAACGCGCCGGGAACGGCGCAATATACGGCGCGGGGGCCAGTAGTACCACGCGTTTCATCCGTGCATTCGCTCCCGCCGGGCGAGGAAATTGAGACGGATCAAGGTAAACATTATGAGACCGAAACGTTCTATCCCAGCCATCAGCGGCATGGGAGCGCGGATGTAGGCGCGCTGTGTGAATTGCCTGCTGATTTGCTACAGGCGATTTCCGGCGGGACGCTGTGTGATGTACCGGTGAATCAATGGGTGTTTCTGGACACGGAAACCACAGGATTAGCGGGCGGTACTGGAACCTGCGCGTTTCTGGTGGGGGCGGGGCGCATCACTCCGGATGGGTTTCGTGTACGGCAATTTTTCATGCGGGATTTTGCAGAAGAGGCCAGCCTGCTGCACGGGTTGGCTCAGCATCTGGAGCAGTTCCGGGTGGTGATTACCTATAACGGCCGCACCTTCGATCAACCCTTACTGGAGACGCGGTATCGCATGAATCGCAGGCGGCCTCCGTTTGCGAAGATGGAGCATTTGGATCTGCTGTACGGTGCGCGGCGGTTGTGGAAGCTGCGGTATGAGAGTTGCCGGCTGGTGGAGTTGGAGCAACGCGTTTTAGGATTCGAGCGCTACGGTGACATTCCGGGCGCGTTGATTCCGGCGATGTATTTTGAGTATTTGCAGTCGGGAGAGATGGGGCGTTTGGGGCCGGTGTTCTATCACAACGCGCTGGATATTTTGACGCTGGCGTGTTTGACGGGTATCGTACCGTACGCGTTTAGGAATCCATCGCAAGCGCCTTTTCGGCATGGCGCGGAGATGGCTGGTATGGCCAGGTGGCTGCACCAGGCGGGGGAATTGCCACAGGCACGGGATCTGTTTCGCCGCGCGGTGGAGGCGGGCCTGCCGGACGCGCTTTTGTTCCGGACGCTGTGGGATATTGCAGCGCTTGAAAAGAAGTTGGGTTCGGCGGATGCGGCGCGCGATGTATGGAATGATTTGGCGGGGTCACGAAATGGGTACCAGGCCAGGGCACTGGAGGAACTGGCGAAGCACCATGAGCACGGTTTAAAAGATTACGCGTTGGCGTTGGAAATGACGGAACGGGCGTTAAAGGTGGGGCGGTCCGATGGACTGTTGAAACGGCGAGAACGTTTAAAGAAACGGCTGGCGGACTCCGATAAGCACCATGAATGACGTCCACAACAATTCGTAGTGAGAAAAGTCTTCGTGAGGCGGTGCTGCGGGACCTGCCCACGTTGTCGCCCATGGCGATGAAGCTGGTAGGCAGGTTATCGCATCCGAATGTTGATTATTCAGAGGTGGTAGGGATTGTCGAAAAAGATACGCTGCTGTGCGCGGAGCTTTTGCGGACGGTAAATTCAGCGCGCTATGCGCGGCGGGGCCGGGTGGATCGGATTGGCCAGGCGATGGGCTTGCTGGGTGTGAGCCGGGTGCGGCGTTTGGCGTTGGGGCTGACTGTGGCGAATTTGTTTGGCCGCAGCAAGATGGGCGCGCATTGGTCGCAGTTGCGCTTCAATTTACATTCGGCCGGTGTGGGCGTTTTGGCGGATATTCTGGCGCAGAAGTTGCCCGTGCTGCACGCTGACGCCGCG
>JANXYJ010000064.1 GCA_025350105.1 Terriglobia bacterium
GGCCGCGATCGAGCACGCTGAGGCGATTCGCCGTTACTTTTTCCAGAGCCGCTTCCCGATCTCATGCAAGCTTGACATTAATTCCGCTCTAATAGGCTGTAAAAGTAGAGTAAAATGGTCGACAGATCACCCACAAAGACCAATTTTTGAGCCACAGGAGTCTTTTCATGGCTAAAAGCGATAATGCGGAGCAGCCGTCCGAGGCTTTTTTACGGGAATCAGCAGTCGGAGCCATACCACCGGCTAAGAAGCCAACGAGGAAAAAAGCGACCCGCAAGAAGAAAAAGACCGCAAGGAAGAAGGCCGCCGCCGGAAGTGGTACTTGGGGCGCACGGGTGAAATATCCCAAAGACCCGGTCTTAGATTGTCTCAGAATCCCGCAGGCGATCATCGACCAAAATGCTGGTGAATCGTGCACCGACCGTGAAGGTGCAGCTTACGCTAAAATTGGTTGGACTGGTGAAGTTTCGGTTAAGATCAGTTCTGCGCTCAAGTACGGATTGTTAGAACGTCCTTCTCCGGGGCAGATCAAGCCCACCGATCTAACGCGCAAGATTGTTCGTCCGCAAGACCCGAAGGACAAGCTCAACGCGTTGCGACAGGCTGTAATGAATGCTCCTGTTATTTCCGATGTCTATACGAAATATCGGAGCGAAAATCTTCCTGACACAGAGTTCCTCGTCAACACGCTCGTGGATTCATTCAATGTTCCCCGTGAACAGGTCGCTGAGTTTATCAAAGTCTTCACCGAAACGCTGAAGGAAGCGGAGCTACTGGAGGAATTGAGCAGTGGCAAGTTCCGGGTTCTGGATGTTTCGTCTCCGGCTGATACCACTACACAAGTTGGGGAGGAGCAGATAAAGAAACTCTCCAAGGGGTTGACGGTATCCGCTGACGATGCGTGTTTCGTTATGATGCCGTTCGTCAACCCTATCGGCGCCTACTACAACAGCATCTATAAACCTGCAATTGAGAAAGCCAAGCTAAAGGCAGATCGGGCCGACGCGGATCTCTACGGGACGGGGAAAATCATTGATCAGATATGGAAGGGCATTACCTCAGCCCGTGTCCTATTGGCTGAGCTCACAAACCGCAATGCAAACGTGCTTTATGAACTGGGTCTAGCCCATGCGCTTCACAAGCCTGTCATACTCGTGTGCTCCAAAGCGAATGAGGAAGATGTCCCCTTTGATCTTCGTCATGTGCGCGTCATCTACTATGACAAGGACGATCCATTCTGGGGAACGAAGCTGCTTGAGAAAGTAGCCGAAAACATACTCTCAGTAATGCAGGACCCGAAGGACGCAGTCTTGTTTCCCAAGTAATCTGTGAGCGCACATGTGCCCTTGCGGAGATTGAAGGCTACTCCGGGCGAGTCGGCTTATGGGACGTGTGAAGTAATACAGCAGTTTGGTCCCGCTCGAAATACCGGCTACTCGGACAATGGCCTCAAACGGCGTTCTAGGACATTGGTCCTGCTATTTTCCACAAGGCGACATATAGATAGCGACACCGCGCGTTCGACAACCTCTTTTCGTGTGTTGTGCAATTTCAAGCAGAATCGATCCGGCAACGTGTAGCCTTTTCCTGAGAGCGTGGCGGCACCCACTAGTTTTACGCTGGAAGGACAACCAGATGCGAAAAGGGTTCACGAGAAAACCGAAAGCGGACGAGCCTACGACCCCAGGCAAGAACTACATCACGCCAGCCGGGCTACAGCGCCTTAAAGATGAGCACGAGTTTCTGCTCACCCGAGAACGCCGGGCCGTGACCGACGTAGTGACGTGGGCTGCCAGTAACGGCGATCGCAGTGAAAATGCCGACTATCATTACGGCAAGCGGCGGCTGCGCCAGATCGATGGGCGGATTCGTTTTCTCAGGAAGCGAATGGAAGCGGCGGAAGTGGTGGACCCGGAAACTCCGCGAACCGGGCAAGCGGCCACGAAGGCATTCTTCGGCGCGACCGTGCGCTATGCCAATGCCGCCGGAGTGGAGCGAGTGGTGAGCATTGTGGGCACAGACGAAGTCGATCTCGCCCGCAACCACATCAGTTGGGTTTCGCCGCTGGGGCGCGCGTTGCTGAAGTCGGCAGAGGGCGACAGCGTTGTACTCCAAGCGCCGGGCGGCACAGAATACTTGGATGTGCTGGAAGTGTGTTACCAGCGCATTCCAGTGGAACCGTTCCGTGTACCACTGGGATCCGAATCCTCGTCAAAACCCTCTCGCCGATCCACTCCAACGGACGAAGGTTAACACGGCGGCGCCGCGTGCCGACTCAAACCGCCAACACATCGACTCCTTTGACGCCAACGAACCGCCCATCTTACAATCGCGAAATGCCAAGAAAAGTCATCCCCCGAAAAGTGATTCTAGGTTTCGGCATCAGCCTCGACGGCTATATCGCGCGCCGCAATGGCGACCTCGATTTTCTGGTCATCGACAAAGAGGGCGAAGCCATCATGGCCGACTTCTTCGCTAACATCGACACCACCATCATGGGCCGCAAAACCGCCGCAGGCTGGATCAAAATGCGCAAAAGCGGTGAGATTCCCGACACTCCCGGCATGTCCACCTACGTAGTTTCCCGGCGCTGGAAATCTGACAAATCGAAACCGGGCAAACGCGATGGCTTCGAAGTGGTGAACGGCTCTCTCACCGCCTTTGTGAAAAAGCTGAAACGCCGCACCGGCAAGGACATTTACCTCGGCGGCGGAGGCGAATTGGCCCGCAGTTTCCTCGCAGAAGATTTGGTAGACGCGCTCTTCATTGGCATCGGCCCCGTCCTGTTCGGCGACGGCATCCCCGCCTTCCCCGGCAAATTCCCCCAGCGTAACTTCAAGCTGACCGAATGCAAGTCGTATGCGAATGGATCGGTGGGGCTGCGCTATGAACGTTCTTTAGACTCTTGAAGCCTGCCCCACTCGGCTGTGTGGACCTCATGCCCGGGCAAGTGGTGCCGGAAATCAATCGGCGGGCATTCGTCGAGCAGGACCTTCATGCGATCCTATCGAGCAGCGAATCCTTTGCCTCCGCAAGCGCCTGGATTGCCTTTCCTCGCGAAACGGTGGGAAACTGGCGCAAGAATTCATCAAGAGCATGACCACCTTCCAAGTAGTCGATCAAATTCTTAAACGGCACGCGCGTTCCCTGGAAACAAGGAGTTCCATTCATGATCTCTGGATCGGACACCACGGCTCGGTTCACCATAACTTCTGCACTGTAACCGTCCCCGTACGCCCGCCTTGTGTTCACCCGGTTTACCATGAATTTAGCGCCCTTGCACGAAGACCATTTTGAAAACCGCCATGTCCCAAAACGTTTCCGCTGACGCCCGTTCTCAACCGATCCCGAAACCGCAAGTAGAACCACCCCAACCCGAACCATGGATGCGCGGACCCATCCCCGGCGTCCATCCCCTGCTCGCGCCCGTTCTTTTCTCCTTCCAACAAGCCTCCGAAGACCTCACCAAATGGACTGACGGCCTCACGCAAGAACAACTCTGGGCCACGCCCCACGATTTTGGAAGCGTCGGCTTCCACCTCCGTCACATCTCCGGCTCGGTCGACCGCCTCATCACGTATCTGCAAAACCGGCAACTGACTGACCCCCAACTCGCGTTTCTGCAGTCCGAAAAACAACCCGGCGCGACGCGTGAGGAATTGCTTGACGAACTGAATCGCGCGCTCCAAAACGCCAGCGCGATCGTCCGCTCTCTCGGTGTGGCGACGCTCACCGAACCACGCGGCGTCAGACGCAAAAAATTGCCCAGCACCGTCATCGGCCTGCTGGTCCACATCGCCGAACACACCCAGCGCCACGTCGGCCAAGCCATCAGCGCGGTCAAATGGGCCAGCGTAGCCGAATAGTCGCGTAAGCCGCCACGCTACGATAGGTCTTTCATGCCCTTTACCAAAACGCCGGCTTACCTCATCGCCTTCACGGCGGCTTGCGCGGTATGCGGCTTGTTCACCGCATACAATAGCGGCTTTGAGCCCTCCACGTATTGGCCTTTCTACCGCGGCGTTCTGCCCTTTTGTGTATTGCTCGCCGCGGTAAAGGTAAGGCCGATTTGGTTAATCCCCATTTCGGCGGTTGGTTGTCTGCTCAGTTGGCGATTGGCATTTTTAACCATGGCCCTACTGGGCTCCGTGCTGAACGACAATGGTTCCCTGTTTATGCGAATGCTTTATTGGGCTGGTACCGGCCTGATGGGCGCATTGGGCCTTGCAGCCTCCATCGGCCTGGGCGTCCGCCACATTTTTCGGCCAAAATACTTTTTCGGGATTGGCATCGTCGGGATGCTAACGGCACTCCTCTTCACCGCTGCCAGTTCCATCGGCCTCTTCTTATGTTTTGCGGCATGGCAAGCCGCCGTTGGACTAGCCATTTTCCAATTCGCGAAAATACCCAGTCCATCTAGCCCCAACGCGACTACCGGCCGTTAACTTTTCTTAGCGTCCAGCGCTGATCTCTGCCCGCGCCACCAGCTTGCCAAAAACTTCAATATTCCCCAACTGAATCCACCCGCCGGTGCCATGCCCGCTGCCCGGCATCAAGTCCACAAAACCGATTTCATCCACTTTGCTCAGGTCCACATTGGGTGCCCAAATTTCCCCACTGACATTCGCCGCCGCGGGCCCACTGTTCACGGTCACCACTTTATCCGGATTCAACTTCACCCAATGAACGCTCGCCACTGAAAACTCGTTCACCGTCAGTTTGGTCACTGACGTAAAAGCCGCATCGCCCACCAGCATGGTGCCATTTGCCAATTTCAGCACCGGACGAATCGCATGAAAACCGGAAGTCTTGGTGTACCAACGAACACTCGCCAATCCCGTCAGGTCCAGGTAACTGTTCTTCAATCGGAAGGTCGCCGCAAACGGGCCCTCCGCCGTACCCGACCAAACACCATACGGCGTAACATCATTGCCGGGAACGCCCACCGGAACACCCGTCGTCAGAGTCTGCTTCGCCGCGCCGTAAAATTTCATCTCCACATTCGGATCGCTGATGTTTTCCTGCACCGGCATGTAGCGAACTTTCGTATTCTCCTGGTTCGCCGGACGCACCCACTCCACTTTCAGCGCCAGTGGCGGCGGCACCGGCCGCGGCGCTTGTTGAGCCAAACAACTGATCGCACCCAAAAAGGCAACCAAGCGTATGACAATTTTCATGACGTCTCCTTATCGAAACCCGAAAACCGCTAAAACCTGAATAGCTGATTATACTTCCCTCGATCCAACCCCGTCTCGTCCTCATTTACGGAAACCGGCGAATTCAAGGAACCGACGACTTGACTTCAACAACCAGGTTTCAATACTATGCTTCAAACAGCATCAATCGGTCGTGAGCCGGATGGCTTAGCGTGCGCCAGATGCTTTTGGGGGGAAGGTTACCGCATGAAACGTTTCCAGGTACTTTTGATTTTGGGTCTCATGGGGGGGGTGATGCTGGTTAGCAGCGCCAACTTACTGGCGCAGGGCAATGCCACCGCGCAGATTAACGGCACCGTGCAGGATGCCAGTGGCTCCGCTGTACCGGGCGCGGAGGTGAAGGCAGCACAGACCGAGACTGGCCTGGTGCGCACCGTAACCAGCGGCGTCGATGGCAGCTATGTGCTGACGTCACTGCCCGTCGGGCCGTATCGCTTGGAAGTGAGCAAGGACGGCTTCAGTAAATATGTTCAGTCCGGCATCGTGCTGCAGGTGGGCAGTAATCCCAATATTGATGTGGCGTTGAAACTGGGCGCGGTCACCGAACAAGTGCAGGTGGAGGCCAACGCGGCGCTGGTGGAAACCCGCAGCGCCGGCATCGGCCAGGTGATCGATAATCAGCGCGTTTTGGAATTGCCCTTGAATGGACGCCAGGTGACGGAGTTGGTGTTTCTCTCCGGCATGGCCACCCAGGTGAATGGCGCTGGCCTGAATTCCGGCGTGCGCAATTTCCCCACGGTTGACATTTCCGTCGCCGGCGGCCTGTCCAACGGTTTGACGTTTCGTCTGGACGGCGGCACCCATAACGATCCATATAACAATCTGAATCTGCCGCTGCCCTTCCCTGACGCGCTGCAGGAATTCAAAGTGGAAACCAGCGCGCTGCCCGCTCAGTACGGGCATCACTCCGCCGCCGCCATCAACGCCGTCACCAAATCCGGCACCAACGAAATTCATGGCGATCTATTCGAGTTCATGCGCAACGGCGCCGTGAACGCGCAGAATACGTTCTCCAAAAGAGTGGCCAATTCCAAAGACACGCTAAAGCGGAATCAGTTCGGCGGCACGGTTGGCGGGGCCATCATCAAGAATAAGTTGTTCTATTTTGCGGGCGTGCAAGCCACCGTACAACGCAGCCTGGTTCCCAATAACATTGGCAATATTCCCACAGCAAAAATGTTGGCTGGGGATTTTACCGACTATGCCGCCAAGTGCCTTGGCGTCGCGGGAGGCGTGACGTTGAAGGCTCCTTTTGTCGGAAACCAGGTCAGCCCAAGTTTGTTCTCCGCGCCTGCGCTGAATATCCTTAACCTGAAAGGTTTCCCCACAACGTCCGACCAGGTTTGCGGATTGGTGAATTTCGGGCGCCGCACGGCCACCAACCAGTACGATTCACTGGGCCGGATCGACTACCAAAAGAGCGAAAAACATTTCCTGTTCTTACGCTACCTGCAGGCCAAGTTGGAACAACCCTCCGACCACGATCCCAACAATCTTCTGGCCGGCACCACGGCCAACTTGAATTTCCGGGTGCAGAGCGCTGTGCTGGGCGACACCTACCTGATTGGCGCTGGAACCGTGAATAGTTTTCGCGCGACACTCAATCGCTCCGCTGTTCCCAAAACCAACCCGCAGGTGTTTTCGCCCTCTTCGGTTGGTATCAACATCTGGGACGGTGTCCCTGGTTTGACGCGCATTGCCATGACGGGCGGATTCAATATTGCATCCAACAACGAATCGCCCAGCACCTATAACACCATGGATTTTGAGTTTACCGATGACGTTAGCTTGATCCGCGGCGCGCATCAATTTGGTTTTGGTGCTGATTTTATTCACGGGTATATGAATGCTTATTCCGGTTTGAATGCGACCGGTCCCTTTACTTTTGCCGGCACCGTTTCGGGCCCGGCAATCGCCAACGCTAGCGGTGGCACAACTCAGGTAGCAGCTGCCCTGGCGGACTTTCTGCTGGGCAAACCGTCGGCGTTTACGCAAGCCACTTCCACGCTGGTGTACGACCGCTCGAATTACTTCGGTGCGTATATTCAGGACAACTGGAAGCTATCTTCGCGCCTCACCGTGGGCTACGGTGTCCGTTGGGATCCGTTCCTGGCGGTGACTTCGAAATATGGTTGGATCAATCGTTTCGATCCCAATCTGTTTGCGCAGAACGTGCGCAGCACGGTGTTTACCAAGGCTCCGGCTGGTTTGCTTTTTGTCGGGGACAAGGGGTTCTCCGGGAATGGTGTGGCCAACGCGCGGTGGAACAATTTTGCGCCCCGATTATCTTTGGCCTGGGACCCGAAGGGCGATGGACGGAGCTCGGTTCGCGCAGCATGGGGGCGCTTTTTCGACATCCCTGGCTTCAATAACTACATTGGCGTCGGACAAAGCCCTCCGTTCGGCAACAACACCACCGTCAACTTCCCCACCAGTTTTGCCAATCCGTGGCAAGGAGTGGCGGGCGGAAATCCGTATCCATTAACTCTCAGCGCGAATGCGCCATTTATCAACTTCGGAGCTTTTGAAAACTTCCCCTCAGACCCCAAAACCACCTATGTGCAGCAATGGAGCCTCAGTTTCCAGAAGCAACTGGGGACCCAATGGTTAATGCAAATCAACTACGTTGGCAACAACACCATTCACGTATGGGGCGGAAACCAAGCCAACTCCGCGCAGATTGTGGCCGGCGCCACGGCAGGCAACGTTAATACGCGCAGAGCGTTGTATCTGCAGGACCCCGCCAAAGGAATTTTCTACGGCTCCATCAATCAACTGGATGACGGCGGCACGGCAAGTTATAACGGTTTAAATATTTCGGCGCAGAAACGCTTCTCGAAAGGGTATAGCGTGCAGGCGAACTACACTTGGTCGCATTGCATCAGCGATCAGGCCAACCCTGAACTGGGTGTAGCCGGCCTGAACTTCATGATCCCCGGCAATCGCAGGGCCGACCGCGGCAATTGCACCCTGGGCGACCGCCGCCATATCTTCAACCTGTCGGCGGTTTATGAGACTCCGAAATTCGCCAACAAAACCGCGCGCCTGCTGGGCAGTGGCTGGCAGATTTCACCCATCATCCGTGCGTCGTCCGGCCCTTACCTCACGGTGCTTTCGGGCGTTGACTATGCCCTAACCGGTCAGACCGCCCTGGAGCGGCCGAATCAAATTTTGGCCGATCCCTATCTGCCGAATAAAGGACCGGACGGCTATCTCGCCAAAGCAGCCTTTGCAAATCCCACCACCCCGGGAACCTACGGCAATTTAGGCCGGGACAACATCCAGTCCCCTGGGTCGATCTATATCAACGCAGGGGTCACGCGAACCTTCCGCGTTCATGAAAAGATGAGCCTGCAATTCCGGGCCGAGGCCTTCAATATTCCCAACCTGGTGAATTGGGGCCCGCCCAACGGACTTTCCGGCAACGGGACGTCCACCGCCAGCGCAGGTTTCATCACTCCTACCGCGTCTTTGGCCAGCCAATTCTTCGGCAAGATTCTATCGGCTGACGATCCTCGTATTTTGCAGGGGGCGTTGAAGTTCGTGTTCTAAGGCGAGCGGAATGACGGTCCTGGCCAAAACGGTCTGGACGATCGCGCATTTTGGTGCTAGAGTGTGGTTTAAATTGGAGGGACAAAAAAATGACGAAGAGACTATTGGGTTTGTGCGCGGTGGTGAGCATGACGGCCCTGCCCGTTTTGGCCCATCATTCCTTTGCCGCCGAATTTGATTCGAACAAGCCGATGAAGATCGAAGGCACGCTAACCAAGCTCGAATGGACCAACCCGCACATCTGGTTCTATTTCGACGCGAAGGACGATAGCGGCGCGGTCACCAAGTGGCAGTGCGAAGGCGGGGCCCCCAATAACCTGACCCGCAATGGCTGGAACCGCGATTCGATCAAGCCCGGCGACGTGATCACGGTGGAAGGCTGGCTGGCCAAGGACGGATCGAAAACCTGCAATGCGCGTTCGGTTAAAATTCCAGGTGGCAAGAGCGTGTTTGCCGGGTCGTCCAACGACAGCGGTAAGCAGTAAGTAGAGGGATTGGTTTATGCGCCGAAGTCTATTGATGATGATGATGATGGCAGCTGCTTCGCTGGCTTGGGGACAACAGGGCAGCTTCAAACCGCCGGTGGGTCCCGCGCCAAAAATGGCGGATGGCAAACCGGATTTCAGTGGAGTTTGGGATCGGCCCTATGTGCCCGATATGTCCAAGAGCCGGCCCAATCAAATTGGTGAGCCGGAATTGCCCTTCACCGAATGGGGCATGAGTGAATGGAAGAACTATCATGCCGAAGAGGGCGATTACACCGGCGCTTGCCTTCCCTTCGGAACCGTGCGCAGCATGAACTCTCCCATGCCGGTGCAGTTTGTGCAGAACGGCAAATATATGTCGATGAATTTTGAAGTCGACAACTGGTTCCAGATTGTGCCCATCGACGGGCGCGAACATCGTAAATCCGGGCCGCTTTGGTCCGGCGATTCAGTAGGCCATTGGGAAGGCGATACGCTGGTGATCGACACCGTCAACTTCAATGGACGGACCAAGCTCGATACCATTGGCCACCCGCATAGCGATCAACTGCATGTAGTCCAGCGCTTCACACGAACCGACCTGGGGCACATCAGCCACGAAATCACCATTGACGATCCCAAGACTTACACGAAACCGTGGAAAAACACCCGCATATTCACCTTGCGGCCGGATTGGGAAATCATGGAATACTCGTGCGAAGAGAATAACAAGAGTTTGTGGGAAGGCCGGATCAAGGTGCCGAAGTATTAACAGCCAGCGTATAAATAGAAAACCGGCGGAAGCGTAAAAGCGCTCTCCGCCGGTTTTGTTTTGGTTGAATGGCAGCGCTGCTATTTGGCTACGCTGGCTAGTACCTGATCGACGATCACCTTAAACTCGGCGTCGTTCACTAAACCACGTTTCGCGATGCCCAGGTCTTTCACGCGTTTCAACATTTCGCCGATGCCGTTATCGTCAACACCGGTAATGCCCAGCTTTTCCAGATTGTAAGTAATCGAAGCTTTACCGCTTTTCTTACCCAGCACCACTTCGCCTTCGCGCCCCGTCAGCGCCGGATGCGTACCAAACATGGCCAGCGGTTCTTTTATCACCAGATCGACGCCGATGCCCGATTCGCGGGTGAAGTTGCGCGAGCCCAAAATAGGCTTGTTAACGGCGATGGGAATGTTACTGATCTTGCTGACCAGCGCGCCAAGCTCCGGCAGTTTGTCGAGTTTGTAGCCCGTCTCATAGCCGTAGAGCACGTGCAGCGCGACCATCAACTCTTCCATGGAAGCGTTGCCGGTGCGTTCACCCAAACCGTTCGCGCAACTGTGCACCACTTCGGCTCCCGCTTCAACGCCCGCAAGTTCCGTGGCCACCGCCATGCCGAAATCGTTGTGGGTGTGCACCTCTACGGGCAGTTTGGTGATGGCCTTCACGAAGCGAACCATATGCTTGATGGCTTCCGGCAGAATGCAGCCCATGGTGTCCACGATGCCGACGGAATCGGGAGGGGCGTCGAGCATGATCCGGGTGAGCAGGTTGGTGAAATCGTCGTGGCGCGCGCGAGTGGTGTCATACGGGAAATAAACCACGTAGAGGCCGCGCTTTTTCGCGTAATTGATCACGTCCACACTTTTGCGCAGCACGTCTTCCCAGGTCCATTTAAATTGGTACTTCAGCTTGGGGTAACCGATGGGCACTTCGACGATGACGCCGTGCGCGCCGCACTCGAGGGCCTTGTCGATGTCCACGGTCATGGCTCGGGCGAAGGTGAAGATTTTCGATTTCAGATTCAGCTTGGTGATGGCTTTGATGGCGTCGAAGTCCTGTTCGGAGACCGCGGGCATGCCGGCTTCGATGCGCTCCACGCCCACTTCGTCCAGCTTTTCGGCGATGGCGATTTTATCGGCCACGCTGAACACCACGCCGGGTGTCTGTTCGCCGTCACGCAGAGTGGCGTCGTGGATGCTGACTTTGGGAGGCAGCGTAAAAGTGTTAGTGACTTCGGGAACGAAGTTGTAGGGGCTCACCCACCATTGGTTTTCGCGGAGATATTTGTTGCTCATGGCTTTTGATATGGTAGCAATTTTACGGATCGAACCCAATTTGTGTTGGTGGGACGAGCATGCGCGGGCGTTCGTGTTGGGGAGGTGCTCCATCGGTTGTACGGTAGATGGGCTTTTGGCTAGACGTGGGTGCGCTGGGGAGCGAAGTGATTCAAAACGCGGGGGAATGGCGGTTAGAGTCGTCGTGTGAGCGCGAAGGTGGGCTGGAGCAAGGCAGGCTTTCATATTCGTCCCACGCTTTCGTGCTGCAGAGAACCCGTGGAGGCATTTACCGGTTGCGGAGATTTGGTTTGCAGTAAACTAAAAGCGTTGCCAACTGTACTGCGCTCCGGGCCTTACCGGTTCTTCTTTTATTCAGCGGATGGTGGTGAACCAGCACACGTTCATGTGGAGCGGGAGGATGCGGAGGCGGAGTTCTGGCTCGACCATGTGCGGCTAGAGAGAAGCCGGGCCTTAGGACGTTCGGAACTGAAGCGAATTGAGACGCTGGTAGGCGAAAACGCGGCACTATTGATAGGGGCATGGAATGAGTATTTTGGGGACTCAAATTAAAGATGCTGCTGCCCAAAACGTGACAGCGACTGACGACGCGCTGATCGTCGACCTCTTTGATGGCCGCACGATTACGGTGCCGCTGGCGTGGTTTCCTCGTCTGGCTCACGGAACTGCGGCGGAACGCACTAGCTGGCGCATGGTCGGCGGCGGCGAAGGAATTCACTGGCCTGACCTCGACGAAGACATCAGCGTGGAGAGTTTGTTGGCCGGAAGACGATCTAGCGAGACGCCGGCATCTTTGCGGCGTTGGCTGGATGGGCGGAAGCCGCGTTCGAAAGCTTAGCTGCCGACGTCGTTTTTCACTACCTGATAAGACCGCTTTGCCAAGCCGCCTACACCGCGCTCCCTTACGGTCGCGGCTTTGGGAGGAGTTATGAGACCGTTAGCGCGCCGACCTATCGAGCAGAAACTACGGTGCGTTTTGGCTTTTACTGCCACCTCATTTACCGTTGAGCTAAGCTGAATTAATCACATTATGTCGGATACACCACCGCCGTCGCCCAATGATTTTGGGCCAGATTGGAAAAATGTACTCGCCTTTGTACAGGAACAGCAAAAACAGGACCGAGCGTTTTTTGATCGTTGGCTAAAAAATGGTTCGTGGTTCCTTGGAGGTCTTGCGGCGGCGATTATCTACGCATTTACCTATCTAGCTGGGAAATCTGTTGACGATGCGATTTCAAAAGCAAACTCCGTGATGCGGTCGAGGATTGAGGAAGCGATTACGACAGATCGAGTCCAAGCAATTGTCGCGGATGTGGTCAAACAGAAGGCGGATGGCGAAATCAAAAAGCAGGTGTCCGAAGAAGTTTTGAAGCGCTTACCTCTTCTAAACAAAGAAGTGTCGCGTCAGGCCGAACTTGCGGCCGGACGACGTATTGGCCCAGCCGCAGCGGACAGCTTCAGGGATTTGTTAAAAGCTGAGCCTGTCCCAGCACGAACTGTGTTGTTGGGCATCCAGGAGGGTCCGGGAAGCGAATCGGAAAACTATGCAAAGCAATTTCAAAGGATTTTTGTCGAAGCTGGATGGAAAGAGCCAAGAATCAAGATCGTAAATGGGCCGCCCAATTTCGGCCCGCTCGACATAGTCATTCACATGGGGCCTGGTCTTCCCCCTGGCGTGATAGCAACAGGATTGACCTTGATGTTTCGGAAGCCCATAGAAGCTATCCAAGATGCGTCCCTCAGAGAAAACGAGCTGCTCATCTTAATTCCTATTCGCCGCCCTGAATAGTTTGTGAACGGTCGGACTTGGAATCCAACTTTTTTGTCACCAGGCCATCTAGGCGGCCTTTTGCGAGGCGGACGCTTATGTTGGTGCCGGGCGGGGCGGATTCTGCATCCTTTATGATCTGTCCGTTGTGTTCGACGATAGCGTAGCCTCTATCCAAAATCGTAAGCGGGCTCAATTGTTCCAGGTGCGCGCCGAGGGAGTTCATGGCTCCGGTGGGTTTTTCGCGGAGATATTTGTCGCTCTTGGCTTTTGTTATGGTAGCAATTTTGCGGAACGGACCCAATTTGTGTTGGTGAAGGGTGTTTGTGCAGGGTAGGGCGCGATTTGTGGGGGCCGGGTTGGGGTGGTGCTCCATCGGTGTAGGGTAGATGACTGCGTTGATTGTGGCGCGCACCCGCGCCGGTCTAACCCAGGAACAATTGGCGGCGCGCATGAAAACCACACAGGCCGTTATCGCCGTGGGGACGTCCTGTTCTGTCCCTTGCAGCACGCGAGGTTCCGCAAGAAGCAAGAAATGCTGCGGCATACAAAATAAGAAGCGTACGGTTCTGGTGCATACAACGGTATTGCATACGACGATGCCTGATTGTGCTCTACATTTTGTCCTCTACTACGTTTTGTCCTCTACAGGATACGTCGTCGTGCAAGCGAGATAAATGAATGCTGTTATGTTAACCTGACATAGTACTTCAGGGACAACGTATATGTCTAGCCGAATCAAAACGCGATCACTCCTTCTTGGTGTTTCGCTGATTGGGTCCACGCTGTGTTTCGGGCAAGCTGGCCGCGCTGAACTCGTGGGTGCCGTTCAAGATCCGTCCGGCCTGAGAGTACCCAACGCCAATGTGGAGGCGCAGGACCAAGCGACGATGGCCCGCTATTCCGCCGTCTCCGACGAGCGTGGCGAATATCACGTTTTGGGCCTACCCGCCGGGCAGTATTCACTCAGGGTGCAGCAGCCTGGCTTTCAGACCTATCGTCAGTCCGGGATCACCTTGAGGTTGGCCGATGTCACTTCCTTGGACGTAAAGCTGGTGGTGGGCGAAGCTTCGCAATCGGTGTCGGTAACAGCGGAAGCGCCCTTGCTTCAGACGGCGAGCGGCGAAGTGAGTCTGAACGTGGAGGAAAAGAAAATTGTCACCCTGCCTCTGGACGGCCGCAACTTTATTCCGCTGGTGACGCTTTCCCCAGGCGTAGCTTTGCCCGGTGGCGGATCTATCCTTCCGCGCATCAATGGAAGCCGTCCCCGCACTAACGAATATATCTACGACGGCATCAGTGTGCTACAGCCCGAACCTGGCCAAGTGGTGTTCTATCCCATCATTGACGGGATGGAAGAGTTCAAACTCAACGTCAATGCCTATTCGCCCGAATATGGGAGGTCCAATGGAGGCACCGTGATGGTGAGTGGAAAGTCGGGCAGCAATCAGTTTCATGGAAGCGTTTTCGAGTTCTTCCGGAATGAGGCGCTGAATGCCAGAAACCTGTTTGCCCAGCCGGGACCGAACCCGCAATTTCGCCGCAACCAATACGGCCTTACACTCGGCGGACCCATTCAAACCAACAAGACCTTCTTCTTCGCCGACTGGCAGGGCACCCGCCTGCGCACCGGCATCATACGGCAAAGCGTAGTGCCCACGGTGGCGCAACGCAATGGCATTTTCACGCAAACCATCATCGATCCGTCAACCAAACTTCCTTTTGCGAGTAACACGATCCTTAGCTCCCGTTTCGATCTGATCGCAACTCAAATTCTTCAACATTACCCGCTGCCCAATGCAACCGGCAGCAGCAATTTTGTGCGTACCGCCACCGAGCCCGATAATCAGGATCAAGCCGATTTCCGCGTTGATCACTATATCGGTGACAAGCACCGGTTCTTCGCCCGCTATACGTTTTTCCATGATGACGATACTCCCGTAACGCCTTTGCCCGACGGAAGCGGAAGCTTGACGGCTGGCGTCATTGGCCATGCGATCACTCGCGGCGATTCTCTGGTGGGAGACTACAACTGGACCGTCTCCCCAACCATGCTGAATCAGTTACGTTTCGGGTTTTCCCGGCGCGGTCTGGATCAAAGTTCGTTGCAAAACGGCGGAATTGTGATTCCTGGCGTTCCCGCCAATTCGTTCAGTTCGGTGCTACCGATCTTTACGGTTACAGGCCTCCAGCAAATCGGGCCGACCACTGCCGCCAATTCAAACTTCATCACTTCCATTACGGAGTATCTGGACACGTTTTCCCTGGTGCGCGGGCGCCACACTATTAAATTTGGTGCTGATATCCGGCGCGAGGCTTTGGACACGTTGAATCCCCCAAACCCCACAGGCGCGTTCGGATTCACGAACACGGGAACCAACAGCACGACGGCGGGGACGGGCAATGCTTTGGCGTCGTTATTGCTGGGGCAGGTAAGCGCGTTCAGTATTGACGTCCAGAAGACCGTGCTTCAACCCCGCGCACACATCGCGGAGTTCTTTGTCGGTGACGACTGGCAAGTTTCGCCGCGTTTGACGCTCAACATCGGAACCCGCTACACGCTGAATTTCCCCTCCACCGAAAAGAACGATCAAGGCGCGGTTTTCAACTTACAGACGCAGGTTCTGGACTTTCCTCACACCGCGCGCGAAGTGCACTGGGGCGATTTCGGTCCTCGCGTTGGCTTGGCCTATCGAGTCAAAGATGATTGGGTGATTCGGTCCGGCTACGGCATGGTGTTCTTTGAGCAGTCTGGCATCACAACTCCCTTCACCATTCCGCAATTTCCGTTTGTGCAGACGCTGGGCCAACAGCCACTCGATACGGTAACCCCTGCATTCAGACTCTCGATCGGACCGACGGTTCAGTACACCATTCCCAATCCCAATTCCGGATTAGGGCAGGGTGTCTTCAGCGTGGATCGCGGTAACGGGTCCGGCTATTCGCAGCAATGGAACTTCACGGTGCAACGTACCGTTGGACAGAATTGGAATATTGAGGCGTCGTATTTAGGATCGAAAAACACGCGGCTGGGGATACCGGACTTCAACATCAATCAGCTTCCATCGCAATATCTTTCACTAGGAACCACGGCCTTGAACACTAGGGTTGCCAATCCGAATGCAGGACTGGTTCCTGGGTCGCTCGGAGCCGCCACAATTGCCCAGCAGCAACTCCTCCGGGCATTCCCGCGATTCACCAACGTGGCGCTCTTCCGCGACAACGTGGGAAATTCCGCGTACAACGCAGTTGCGATTAAACTGGAAAAGCGTATCTCGCATGGCTTAACGGTCAACGGTTCCTATACGTTCTCTAAGTTGATCGACGACGCCTCGACGGTGTTCTCTCAGACCATCTTCACGGGACCGGTGCTGGGCACGACGGGGGCTGCCGACGCCTTCAACCGCCACCTCGAAAAAGATCTTTCGACGGGCGACATTCCCAAGGTGTTTGCACTCGGTTGGGTCTACGATATTCCGCGCCTTTGGAAAATCTCCGGATGGCAACTCGGTGGTTTGATGCGCGTGCAGACCGGCGACAATGTGGCTATCTCGCAGGCCACCAATAACCTTGCCGCATTCGGTTATGCGGTCCAGCGCCCCAACCGCATCAGCAACCCGAACAGCTTCGATGGACGCAGCGTCCGGCAGTATTTCAACACCGCTGCGTTCACCAACGCGGGGAATTTCATCGGCAACAGTTCGCGTAACCCGATCCGCGGGCCTGGACTGCAAAATGCGGATTTGATGATCGGCAAGACCTTCCGCATCATCGAGCGCTTCAACCTGGAGTTTCGCGCAGAAGCCTTCAATGTTTCGAATACACCGCCTTTCAATGATCCCAACGGCAGCTTGGGTAACGCGGCGTTTGGTTCGATTACCAGCGCGGGTAATCCCCGTGATTTTGAGTTCGTAGTCAAGGTGCACTTCTGAATATCTTGTTGCAACTACAATGTGAGGTGGTCATGTATACACGACGCTCTTTGGTTTTGGGATTCATCGCCACCGGCCTGATCTTCGCCCAAGTGGTCCTCGCCCAGGACGCCGCGCCAACGGTTCAAATCACCGGAGCAGTGAAACAAGAACTCACCCTCTCCGCGGATGACCTAGCGAAAATGCCGAGGGCAACGGTCAAGACGACCGGCAGTGGCATGGACACAAACTGTGAAGGCGTCTGGCTGCATGAAGTGTTGAAAAGAGCCGGTGTGCCACAAGGCGGCGAACTGCGCGGCAAGGCTCTCGCGAGTTACGTGTTGGCGTCAGCGCAAGATGGCTATCAGGTTGTTTCTTCGCTGGGTGAACTCGATCCCGCATTCATCGACAACGAAATCCTGTTAGCCGATACAGCGAACGGAAAAGCGCTGTTCGGTGCTCAGGGCCGTTTGCGTTTAGTTGTACCGAAAGACAAACCGGGTGTGCGTTCGGTCCGGATGCTAACCAAAATCGAAGTGGTGCAGGTGAGAAAGTGAAAAAGCAAGCCGGGACAAGGGTGGAAAGCCGCCTAGGCCAAATTCGCAAAAGCCGAGGTGTAGGCGCTTCCGAGTTGGCGCGGCGCGTTCACGTCAGCCGCCAGACCATTTACGCGATCGAAGCCGGAACCTACGTCCCCAATACGGAAGTCGCCTTGAATCTTGCGCGCGAATTGGAAGTGACGGTGGACGAACTATTCTCGCTGCAAGAGGGTTCACACAAATCGCCCGAATCGCTTGCGACAGAAATTCTGAGCGCGGAGGCGCCCGCGAAAGGCCAGCCCGTGCGGATCTGCCAGATTGGCTCTCGTTGGGTGGGCGTACCGGTTAGCGCTTCACCTTATTACATGCCAGCAGCAGACGGCATCATCAAGAAAACCGGCGGATCGAAGGGCCGGGCGGATTTAGTTGTTTTCGCCAAAGAAGAAGCGGCCCAGAAGCGTTTGGTCCTGGCCGGTTGCGATCCCGCAACAGGCCTGTTGGCCGGCATGGTGGAAAAAATCAGCGGAATTGAGATTGTGTCCGCCGCCGCATCCAGTAAGCTAGCGCTCACCTGGCTGGCAGAAGGAAAAGTACACATCGCGGGTTCCCATCTGGAAGACGCGAAAACCGGCGAGTTCAATTTACCGTTCCTGCGCAAGACATTTCCCGACGAGGAATTCAGCGTGGTGACCTTTGCACGCTGGGAAGAAGGTCTGGTGGTCGCCGCCGGAAATCCTAAGGGAATTCGCAAAGTCGAGGACTTGTCGCGCAAGAACATTAGGTTTGTAAACCGCGAACCAGGTTCCGGCAGCCGTGGGTTACTCGATAAACTTTTGGAAAAAGCCGGCATGGACGCGTTGAAGGTCCAAGGATACGAGCGCATTGCATTCGGCCACCTCGCGGCGGCCTACTGCGTGGTGTCTCACGATGCCGACGTGTGTCTGGCAACCCGATCCGCGGCCCAGACCTTCAATCTAGATTTCATCCCGCTGCATAGTGAACGTTACGATTTGGTGATGCGAAAGCGCAACGCAGACCTACCTGCCATCAAAGCGTTCTTAGATGTTTTGCAACGCGCGACCTTGCGCCGCAAGTTGGAGGTGCTGGCTGGCTATGACACTTCTGAAACCGGAAAAATGGTGGCTTAGGCAAGCCGTTGTTTGGGCGACGCTCAGCGCCGGCCCGTTGGCTGCGGATTTCGAATGGACGTTGCCCAACGGCTTCCCGGGGAGCCAAACTATTTCTTGGTGGCCGCGCCTTGCAGGAGGGCGCGAATTTCTGCTATCGCTTCTGCGTTTCCACCTCCAGGCTGGCCGGAACTTCCAGCAACTTGCGCGCCACGGCCGACCAAGTCTATCGGCTTACGGCCGTTGCTATCGACCAGGCCCGGATCGGCGCCCTTGTCAAGCAGGAAACGGACAATGTCGGTTCTGCCCCTCTGAGCAGCAACGTGCAGGGCCGTCATACCTTCATTTTCGGAGGAGGCGCGGGAGATGCGCATGGAATATGTTTTGGTACCGGTGACCTGCGCATTCACGTCAGCACCATGTTGCAGCAGCAGTTCCATGAGCGGGAGATTCGGTTGACCGCCGCCGCCGGTTGCCGCGGCGAAACCGGTTCCGCCCCCGCCCGTTCCTACACCAGCAGCGACGAGGAACGACGTAAGACCCATATCGTTGATGTTGGGCGAAGCGCCTTTGGCCAACAGAGCTTGCACCACGTCCACATCATTACCGATCACCGCACGCAGCAAAGGAGTGCAGCCGGTATTCAGCAGCGGATCGATGAAGCGGCCGCTATTGCCTCCGCGGCTGGGGCGATGCATGTTGAGCTGTGGACTGGGATCGACGCCGGCAGCCAAAAGCGCGTTGATGATGTCCAGGTTAGAAACTCCATTGGAATCGCCGGAACGCCTAGTTGTCGTAATTGCCGCCGCGGCTCTACCGGCAGTTGACCCGCCGCCCGTGCCACCGACAGCGCCGGGCGTTTTGCGGTCAACCGCAAGGTAGAGAGCGGTGCGGCCCCACCAATCCCATAGGTGAGGATTGGCTCCGTGATCGAACAGTAGTTTGGCGACGTCGTTGTACGCGTTGTCGAGGGCGATCATGAGCGGGGTCACGCCTTCGGGGGTTGGCAGGTTCACGTCGGCGCCGGCGGCCATCAGGGCCTCGACGCAACCGGAGCAACCGTTGCGCGCGGCATAAAGTAATGGCGTGAGCCCACCCACCGGACGATACTGCGCGCGGGGCTCTGAAGTAATCTGGCTGGGCCAATCGCTATACAGGGCCCGGGCTTTGAAGTTGGCGCCTTTGCCAAGCAGCAGCCCGACCATGGGGCCCGCATTTCTGGTTGCAGCGGCGGCATACATCAAAGGGGTCTGGTTATGAAATTTCTCCACCACATTGACGTCGGCCCCAGCGTTGATTAGCGCTTCAACCACGGGCAGCTCCCCGGTTCTAATGGCCAACATCAGTGCGTTCTCGCCGTCCTGATTGGCACCTTCGGGTCCCGCGCCGGCGTTCAAAAGCATTTTCACCATGTTGAGGTCGGCTAATTTGGCGGCTTCGGCGATGGGTGTGGATCCGAATTCATTGGTGACGTCCACTCTCGCTTTCTTCGCGATCAGCGCTTCCAGTAATTCATGGTCAGCCCGGTAAACGGCCCAATGCACGGGCCGGGTGCCATCGGGCTGCGCCTGGTTGACATTGCCGCCAGTGCGAATGATTTCGAGTGCGGCCTTGCGATCACCGGCTTGAATGAGATCGGCGAGAGGAGTCTGAGGGTTCTGGGCTAGGGCCTGTCCGGCGGCGGCGAAGGCACAGAAAGCGGCAAGTAAAAGATGTTTCACGCGGTCCTGTCTTTCCCTTTTAGACGACATTATGGTCCAGCTTGTTATGGTGCGCCCACAGGCCCTTGGCTGCATCGTAGAGGAATTTGTCCGGGTCTTTCCATGTCCGGGCCAGCCCGCTAAGAACCCCCGCCGCCAACATCTCCTTGGGGCCGTCGCCTTCGCGAACCTGTTTGAACAGGCGCACGCGGACCTCTTCCATAATGTCGCGTTCGACTTTGAATTCGGCGCGGGTCATGACGGGACCATAGGCCGGCACAATGCGAGTTTGTTCATTGCAGAGCGACAACAGGATATCCATGGCGTCGAGGCGGCCGCCGATCCAGGCCCCGGTGAAGTAGTCGAGCCCGGGATCGCGCACGGGCGAAGCTACGTCGCCCACGGCCAAAACATTCGAGGTCTTGAAAAATGCGTAAATGTCGCCGCTGGTGTGGGCCAGGGGAAGGTAGCCGCACTGGATTTTTTCGCTTCCCAGCGTCGAAGTAAAGGTGGTTTGAAACGTTTGAGCCGGACGAGCCGCTTTCGGACGGGCCTTTTCATAGCGATCCTCGGATGGAATCCAGTAATCCGCCGACATCCATTGGCGTGTGCGCTCGTGCGCGATGATGGTGGCTCCGCCGGCCGCAAGCAATTCATTGTTGCCGGTTTGATCGGTGTGATAGTGGGTGTTGAAAAGCGTTTGAACTTTCGCACCGTTGGCAACTTCCTTTAACGCCGCCATCATTTGTTCACCCGATTGCGGGGCGCCGCTGTCCACCAGCACGATTCCATTTGGATCGGAAAAGACCAAGATGTTGCTGCCGCCTCCGTCGACTACCGCCAGTTTGTCGGTGAGGCGGACAACCGGTGCTGTTTGAGCACGGAGGATTCGTGGCGCTGCCCACATGGCAAGCGCCCCTGCCGCGCTCTTGCATAGTTCCCTACGATTCAGCTCTCTGCGCTTCACTTGCGTCACCCTTTTCAAACGCCGGCGATGGTGCCGGTACTATCGCCGAACTTGTCTCTTTCAAGACCCACCTTCTGCAGCAGCGTGAGGTGGAGATTTGCGATCGGAGTGCGCTCCGGCAGCACCAGATGCTGTCCACCCAACTTCATTTTGCCGTTACCGCCACCCACCAATATGTTGGGGATCGGATAGTTGTTATGCAGGTCGCTGTTGCTCATGTTGGAACCGTACATGAAGATCGAGTGATCCAGCAGGGTTCCCTGCCCGTCCGGGGTGGCCGCCATTTTGGCGAGGAATTCGGCGAATTTTTCCATGTGCCAAGTTTGAATCTTCACCAGCTTATTGATTCGTTCCAGATCGTTGGCGTGGTGCGATACGGGGTGGAAGGCGTCGGGAACACCAATGTGATTGTAGGTACGGTTGGTGCCTTCCGAAACCATGATGTAGGACGCGACGCGGGTGAGATCCGCCTGATAGGCCAAAGCCAGCAGGTCGAACATCAACTTCACCTGTTCGTTGAAGTCGTCCAGCTCCCCAATGGGAGCATTGGGAATTTTGAAGGCGGAAAGATCTTTTCCGCCAGCCTTCTGCGCTCGCCGTTCGATCTCGCGGACGCTGTCCAGGTAGTTGTCGAGAATCGCCCGGTCTTCACCACCCAATTCGCTTTGCAGTTTTTTGGTGCGGTTGAGAATCATGTCCAGCATGCTGTTGGTCTGGTGGCCAATGGCGGCGCGCTCCTGCGGCGTGTCGCCTTCGCCGAACAACTGCAAAAAGACCTTGCGAGGGTTAGGCTCCATGGGCAGCGGCGAATGTTCGTCGCGGAAAGAAAGGGTGGTATAGGACCCTCCGCTGCCTGCCGCCACCTGCACTGTGGTTTCCGAGGCAACTTCCAGCGAGGGTAAGGGCGTGTCCTGGCTGATGAGCTTGGCGATCACCTGATCGAGAGTGGCCGACATGTTCGCGACCGTCCCGGGACGAGGCCGGGTGGCGCTGAGCCAGGTGGCCGGGTTCAGCGTGTGGACCGAACCGGCGGAGGCGGCGTTTTCCAGATTCCCGAAAGAGGTGACGTATTTTTTGTGGGGCTCGAGCGGAGCGAGAATTGTGCTGAGCTTGAAATCAGCGCCAGCGCCGCTGGGTGTCCACCGATCCATCCCCGGTCCATGCGATGTGTTGTGCATGATCGCGCCGTGGGGAATATAGAAGAAGCCGGTGCGGATTTTCGGTGCCGCCGCAGTTTGGGCCAGCGCCGTCGCGGCCGGCACCATGGCGCCCAGAAACGGTAACGCCAAATTGACTCCGGCGCATTTCAGTACGGTTCTGCGGGAAATGTGTTTCTTGGTGATGAACATGTTGTCTCCGGCGGTTTATCTCAGTGCCAACGGCTTGGCGCTAACTTCTTTAAGAACGGGCTTGAGGGCTTTCAGCGCGGGCTTTTGGGCGCCCGCACCCTGCTTACGAAATGCATCGCTATTCACAATTCCCAAAACCAGCGCAGCCAGCCGGTAATCCTGCTTTTCCGCGCCGCGTACGATGGCACGTACTTGCGGCATGTCGAAAGATTCCAGTTGCCGGTTCAATGCATACATCATCAGTTTCTCTGTCAGAGCCCGCACGAACATTTCCGGTTGACCGGCCAGTTGCGCGTTGAGTTCCGCCGGGCCGTTGATCGGCACACCATTGGGCAGAATGGTTTTGGCATCGATCGCGGCGCTGGCCTGGCGGTCCATGGTCCGCCACTGGCCAATGGCATCGAAATTCTCCATCGCCAAACCCGTGGGATCGATCACACCGTGGCACTGGCGGCAGACCGCCTTGTTGCGGTGCTCCTCTAAACGCGCGCGCACGGTTTTGGGCTGCTCGCCGGGCGCTTGAGAAAGGTCCGTTGCGGCGTTGGGCGGCGGAGGCGCGGGCGGCGTTCCCATCAATTTGTCTAAGACCCAAGCTCCCCGCAGCACGGGCGAAGTGCGGTCGCCGTAGGAGGTCCGCATCAGCACTGCGGCCTTGCCCAGCAGGCCAGCGCGTTCTTTCTCCGCCAAGGTCACTTTGCGGAATTGCGAGCCTAAGACGCCGGTGATCCCGTAGTGCCGCGCCAGCCGTTCATTCAAAAATGTGTGTTGGGCGGTCAATAGGTCCAGTACGTTCCGATCTTCTAAAAGGATGCTGCCGAGGAACGCTTCCACTTCCTTCGAGAAATCGTGACGCAAGTCGTCGGTAAATCCGGCAAACAGAGTTGGGTCCGGCTTCACCACTTCGAGATCGGCCAGGTTCAACCACTTCACCGCAAAACTGGTGACCAGGCTGGAGGCCCTTGGATCGGCCAGCATGCGTTTCACTTGTCTTTCGATGACTCCTGGTTTGCCCAGGGAATTCACCGCGGCAAGCGACAGTAGCTCCTGGTCAGGCCCCGTGTTCCATAAGAAGAAGGAAAGACGGGACGCTAACTCCAGATCTGTAAGCGCCAGTTCGGTAGTGGAACCTGCGCTGGGACGCCCTTTAATAGAGCGAAAGAGAAATTCCGGGCTGGCCAGCACGGCCGCGACAACTTGCTCAATCCGTTGATCAAAACTGCCGGCGGCTTCCCCACTTGCGTTATAGAACGGCAGCAGATGAGCGACATCGTCAGCGGTCACCGGAC
Organism: Terriglobia bacterium; assembly: GCA_025350105.1. GTDB lineage: Bacteria > Acidobacteriota > Terriglobia > Bryobacterales > Bryobacteraceae > Palsa-187. The sequence continues at coordinate 23,953 of JANXYJ010000064.1, forward strand.
GACGGAAAGCCCGGCGCGCCAGGTTTTCAACGATTTGTTTGGCACAGGCGGGCTCCGGCTTGGTCTTGGGATCGCAGACAAAGATCAGGGCACGGCTGGCCGTTCGCGAAACACCGGTTGGGTTGAACGGCCCGGCAATTTCCACTCCGTCCAAGATCCGCGGAACGCGAATGGCAAGCGCGCCACCGAAAGGCCCGCCCAGCGGGGAGGCGACATTCTCGTCGGATTCTACGTGAGAGCGATCCATGAATGCGACCACCACATCATGGACGCCGGCTTCCACCTGCACCGGGATCTTGCTGAAGCGCTCCATGATCTCGGCGCGGCCGGTGGCTGCTTCGCGGTCCGCCAAAGCTTGGTCAGCCAGCCCGCCGATGGGCTTGCGGAAAACAATTTTGCCATCCACTAAGATGACGAGCGTGCTTTGGTTTTCCACCGTGCTGGTATACAGGCCCACCGAAAGGTCGTCCATTGTGAAACGATACTCTCCGTCGGCGGGAAAATTGTGTTTGAACTTCACGCCGCCGCGCGTGCCTAGAGGCAACGGCACGTCCGGGTTTTGATGAGCATTCACAAAATATTTAGCGCTGGAAACCCTCGGATTGGGGCTGCCCACCGCCAGTTTCGCAACCTGCCGGGCGGCAGTAATGTACTGATCCAGGAACGCCGGGGAGACGGTCAAGGCTACCGCAATGTTATCGAAGCCTTCTACCTTGATATCCTGCGGAAGAATCTCCTTCACATTCACGTCCACGCCCACCAGGTCCTTGACTGCGGCCGCATATTCCGTGCGGTTTAGGCGCTGAATCGGTACGTAGCCAGCTTTCGGGGCTTTGCTATGAGCGCTTATGGCTTGGGAGTCAAGCGTATTTTCCATCCAGGTTACGAACGAAGCCACATCCTTCTGCGGAGGCTGGGGGGCGCCGGGCGGCGGCATCAAATGCCCGCGCAGTTTGCGCAGAACTTTCTCCCAAGTCTGTGCGTCATCGCCTACTGAGTTGCCTGCCGCTTTCAGATCGGAACGATTGAGCTCCAGGCCGCCGGTCTTCAGCCGAGCGTTGTGGCAAGTGACGCAGTAGGTGTTCAGCAGCTGTTGATGCTGATCGGCGGGAGTCTGCCCCATAACCGTGGCGTCCATCAGCCCAGCGATCAGAAATGGAGAAGCACTGTAAAGCAAACCCTTCCAGGTACGATAACCTATCGCCCGGTGAGCCATTTGCAGCCAGATGTTCAGCATAGGAAGCACTCTTATTTGACCACAATCATCAGCGGCCAAAAAGACACAGCAGCGAAGAAAACCGAGATTCAAGTAGGGAAATCGAGTTACTCTAGGGGGCATACTGAGTTGAAAGGGACAACCGCTTGTACACTTTGCCCATGAAAATACAGGCCCTATTGGCTGTCGGCATATTCGCCGCTCTGATTTCCCCCGCCGCCGCCCAGGCCCCGCGCCCGGTGGATGCCAACGTTCTTAAAGCCGCTGGAACCGCGAATGATGCGATGCCCGGATCGTGGCTCACCTATGGCCTCACCCAGGGAGAGACCCGCTTTAGCCCGCTGAAGCTAATCAACACGTCCAACGTCGGCCAAATGGGATTGGCTTGGTCGGTTGAGTTGGGTGCGGGCGGTGGTGCGCAGGAAGCCACGCCGCTGATGTGGAACAACACGATCTACGCGATCACCACCTGGAGCGTGGTGTACGCGCTGGACGCCCGCAACGGCAAGCAATTATGGCGCTGGGATCCGGAACTGAATCAGCCCGGAATGCGGCGCAGAATGTGCTGCGGCGCGGTGAACCGCGGAATCGCGATTTCAAATGGCATGATCTTTGTGCCGGTGAATGACGGCCGCCTGGTAGCGCTGGATGCGCTGACCGGCGCGGTGAAGTGGGAAACCCGCGTGGCGTATCCCCAGGATTGGTATTCGCTGACCATGGCTCCACGGATTGCGGGTAATAAAGTGGTGCTGGGGGTGGCGGGCGGCGACCATCCCATTCGCGGATTCTTTGACGCTTACGAAATAGCCACCGGCAAACGCGCCTGGCGTTTTTATACCGTACCGGGCGACCCCTCAAAGGGTTTTGAAGACGAAACGCAACGGGCCGCGGCGAAAACGTGGGGCGGCGAGTGGTGGAAATGGGGCGGCGGCGGCTCGGTATGGGATGGCATGGCCTACGATGCCGACACCAACACCATTTTCGCGGGCACGGGGAATGCCGAACCGTGGAACGAGAAATTTCGCGGCAAGAAAGGCGTGGACAATCTGTATACCTGCTCCATCATCGCGGTGGACGCGGACACGGGCAAGCTGAAGTGGCACTATCAAACCGTCCCCAACGACAACTGGGACTTTGATTCCGTGGGTCAACTGATGCTGGCCGACCTGAAGATCAAAGGTCGCACCCGCAAAGTGATCATGCAAGCACCGAAGAATGGCGTGTTTTATGTGCTGGATCGCCTATCGGGCGAGTTTATTTCCGCCGCGCCTTTCGTGCAGATCAACTGGGCCACTGGCTTCGACGAAAAGACCGGGCGGCCCTTCGCCAATCCGGCAGCATTCTACGATAAGACTCCGGTCCGCATTTATCCACCGGGAGCGGGGGCGCACAACTGGGCGCCGATGTCGTACAATCCGGCAACCGGCCTGGTGTATTTGCCGGCATCATATGGAAGCTACATCTTTCAGGCCGCCGATGAAGTTACCGAAGCGCCTGGCGGGCATCATGGACTGAGCTTCAGCCGCTCCGCCGCGCCACCGATCGAGCCCAAGCCACTGATTGGACCGGAGCCGATGGAGGGCCAAAACCGGGTTTTGGAAGCCTGGGATCCGGTGAATCAGAAACTGGTGTGGCGGGTGGCAGGCGGTGGAAATTCGGGCGGCGGCACGGTGACAACCGCGAGCAACCTCGTGTTCCAAGTGGTGGGTGACGGACGGCTTATGGCCTACAGCGCCGATAAGGGTGAAAAGCTACTGGAGATCGCCACGAACAAGACTGCCTCAGCGCCGCCGATCACCTACGTGGTGGACGGAAAGCAGTACCTGGCCTTCATGGCGGGCTTGGGCCGGCCAGCATTGACCGTGGGACCCACCGACGCGAAGATCGACAATCCACCGATGCTGTTTGTGTTTGAGCTGGGGGGGACAGCAGCACTGCCTATTGCCCAGCCCGCAACCGCCAGACCGGGACCGCCGCCGTCCGCCGCGCCGGTGGCTCCGCCTCTAGAGTTGCACAAATAACTTTCGGGTCTATTGGGCGATGCCTGCCGGACGGTGTATGATCGTGGCGTGCTTGGCCGACTATTTTGCAGGTTGATCGGGAAGGGCCACAGCCTGCAGTCCTTTGGCCTTCATCAGGGATTTCAGCAGTGCCACGGTTTTCGGGAACGCATCCGGGCTTCCACGAACACCGCCTACGCCGCGGGCTGAGTCGAGTGGCGTACGGCCGCTGGCGTCCTTGGCCGCCAGATCCGCGCCATTGGCGACCAGAAATTCTATAACCTTATCGGAACCGTGTTCGGCGGCACCATGCAGAGCGGTTTGGTTCAGCACGGCGTTTGCGCTAGGCACTTGGCTGCCACGGCGGAGCGCCTCAGCCGCAATCCTCGCCCCCACGCTCTCCCCAGCAGCAAAACCACGGCCACCACCGCCAGGGCCGCGATCGGTGACCGAGCGCGCATTAACGTCGGCACCTGCTTTCACCAGAAGGTCCAAGGTAGCCAATACACTTTCGTCGGTGCGGTATCGGCCGCGCGTCACTCGTGCGCCGTAGTCAACGCCGGCGGCCGCCATCAACGGAGTAATGCCTTCTTTACTTGGCAGATCCACCAGTGCCCTGTACTCCAGAAGAAGCTCAACAAATTTGTCGTCCCCGCCGCGCGCAGCCCGTAATAGGGGCGTGGCCCCCTGGGCCAGCATCGTATCGCCGCCGCGATCCTGTGGCACGTCTCGATAGGGCGGACGCCGCTTCAACTGAATGTTAGGATTCGCGCCGGCTTGAAGCATCATGCGCGCCACGTCGAGGGCCCCCAGTTTGTCGGGGCTGGGCAAAACGGCCACCGCCCCGTTACCTTTTACAGGCAAGGTGCTGACGTCGGCTGCCATATACACCGGCGAGCGGCCGAACAAATCCCACTTATCAAGATTGGCTCCGCCTTTAACCAATACGGCGGCCGTGTCGAAATGCAGATTTTCCAGCGCCAAAAGCAGCGGAGTTTCGCGATCCGGATCTTCGGAATTCGGATCGGCCCCGGCGGCCAGCAGGTTTTGCACGCACACGGCGCACCCTTCACGCGCGGCGTAGTGCAGCGCGGTAAAGCCGCCCTTGTTCATATCTTTCGGGCGGGGTTCCTGGATGATTTTGCGTTCCCATTGATTTACCTTGCCATGATCGTTCAGGCTGGCGTCCTTCGAAGCCAGAAACTTCACCATCTGGGCCTGGCTTTGCGCGGCGGCCCACATCAGCGCGGTTTGTCCGCCCCAGGTTTCCTTCGCGTTGATGTCGGCTCCGGCACTCAGCAGGACTCTGGCCGCGTCAACTTTGCCGCTGCGCGTCGCGGCCATCAGCGGAGTTTCGCCATCGGGCGTCCTGAAGTTAGGATCAGCCCCGGCTTTGAGCAGCGCTTCGATGATGGGCGCGGAGCCGATGATAGCTGCCTCGGTAAGCGCTGAAGTACCTAACTGATTCTTCAGCTTTACGTCCGCACCGGCTTCAATCAGCGCGCGCACCAAGGCGAGATCGCCGGCAGCTGCTGCGTACATGATCGGGGTGGTGCCATTGGCATCGGCGGCGTTGACGTTCGTTCCCTTGGCCTTTGCCAACTGAATCGCCGCGGGGCTGTCGCCGGATTCCACCGCCTCCAGCAGCTTTGTGGTATCGGCGGCAAGCACCATCGCCGCGCCGACTAACAGCATTGCAATTGCGACTGCCGGCCTGGTCATACGGTTAGACCTCCGAAAGACCATCGGCGCTATCACCGATGGATTTCACCGGAATCTCATTGCGCTGCAGCAGTGTCAGCAGCAGGTCGGCGTGACGCGAATCCTGCGGATACTTCAGGTGCTGGCCACCTTTGATCTTACCGCCCGCATGCCCCAGGATCGCCGAGGGTAGCGGGTCGTTGTTGTGGCGATCGCTGTTGCTCATGTTGCTGCCAAACAGGATGGTGGAATGATCGAGCACGGTTCCATTGGCTTCTTTCGCCGCTTCTATTTTCTTGATGAACCCGGCAAACACTTGCGCGTGGTACTTCTGAATCTGCACCAGTTTGCTCATCTTCTCCGGGTTGTTTCCGTGATGCGACAGCGGATGGAAGCCTTCGGAAATGCTCAGATTCGTGTAGGTTCGCATGCTGGCTTCCCGATCCATCGAAAATGTGATCACCCGGGTAATGTCGGCCTGGAAAGCCAGGGCCATCAGATCGAACATCAACTTGAAATACTCCGTGATGTCGTTGGGCGTGCCCACCGGCGCATCCGGAATACTCAGTTCGCTGGTATCCGCCTTGGCGGCCATTTGCACCCGGCGTTCAATCTCGCGAACGGAATCTAGATAGTCGCTGACCACTGCGCGGTCGTTAACGCCAAGGCTCGACTGCAGACGCTGCGCCTGACCTTGTACCCGATCGAGAATACTGCCGGTTTCCGCCAGAATCTGGGCGCGTTCCTGATCGGTATCGCCCTGTCCGAACAACTTCTGAAACACCGCGCGCGGGTTGCCTTCCTGCGGCAAACTCTGGCTGGGTGTGCGCCAGGCCAGGCGGGCGCTGCCTTGAGCTGCCGTTGCCTCGAGCGAGGGCAGACGCGTGCCTTGCCCGATATAACGCACGGCGATCTGGTCGCAACTTACACCGGAATCCGTGCCGGCCTTGCCGAAGTCCCAGGGCTTCACGCAGGTTAACCAGCCTTGCTCAATATAGCCATGTGGTTCGGGCGTTTCCGCCGGTTTGTTGCGCAGGCCGGAGACGATGGTCAAATGCTGGCGGAACGGCTCCAGCGGTTGCAGGATGGGCGAAATCTTGAAGTTCGTGCCGGTTTCTTTGGGTGACCAGCTGTCCATAATCGCGCCGTGCGGGAAACCAATAAAAGCAAAGCGCTTGGGCGTTTTGCCGGCGGGCGTTTGTGCCCACGCCGTGTTGGCCGGATTCATGGCATCGAGCAGCGGTAGTGCAATGACGGCGCCTACGCCTTGCAGGACTTGACGGCGTGAAATGTGCTTCTTGGATATGAACATTTTCGTCTCCTAATAATCTACTGCATTCTATCGGCTGGCACTCTGCACTGGCGGCACCGGCTGCGGCACACGGCGCATTCTGAATTGTTCGCTGGTAACCACGTCTTGCACAATCGAGGAAAACCGATAGTTCTTCGCCGCAGTATCCTGCACCAGTTTACGCACGGTGGGCATGTCGTAAAACTCATGGGTCCGGCCCATCGCATAAGTCAAAAGGGCTTCCACAAAGGTTTGCACGAATTGCTCCGGCTGGCGCAGCAACGCGTTGCGCAGATCATCAGGCCCATTAATTGGCGTGCCGTCGGGTAGAACGCCCGCCGAATCGATGGCTATACCAGCAAAACGGTCCTTGTCTCTCCAGGCGCCGGTGGCGTCGAAGTTTTCGAGTGCAAAGCCCAGCGGGTCCATAATCGAATGGCAAGCCGAGCAGGTTGGACTGGCCCGGTGCTGCGCCATCAACTGGCGAACCGTCAGTGCTTTGGTGGTGCCGATGTCCTTGTCATTCAGAGCCGGAACGGCGGGCGGCGGATTGGCCGGCGGGACACCCTGCAGGTACGTCAGGATGAATTTCCCACGCAGTACCGGGGAGGTACGATTCGGATAGGCGGCGGCCATCAATATGGCACCCTTGCCCAGCAGCCCCCAGCGCACAGAGTCTTTCAGCTCCACTCGCCGGAACTGATCTCCTTTGACGTCGGTGATTCCGTAGTGGAGCGCAATCCGTTCATTCAGGTACGTATGACTGGCGCGCAGCAAATCCACAACGCTGCGGTCTTCGCGGAAAATACTATCGGCAAACAGCGTGAGCTCCGTACGGAAATCCGCACGTGGATCCATACGGCCGGAGGCGGAGGGGAAGACATCGTTGTCCGGAACGATGGCATCCAGCCGGCTCATCTCCAGCCATTGATGCACAAAATTGCTGGCCAACGTCTTCGAACGAGGATCGGCCAGCATTCGCAAGACCTGCCGGTCAAGCGTCGCCCGGTCGCTGAGTTTGTTCTTGATCGCCAGATCCAGCAACGGATCGTCGGGGATGGAATTCCACAGGAAGAAAGACAGTTTGGAGGCCAGTTCCAGATCCGTGAGTGCATACTTCTCGCCAGGCTTCAGGCCCGCCGGGACGCGTTCGCCGCGATACAGAAAAAATGGGCTGGCCAGCATCCCGGTAATTCCGGCACGAATTCCGGACTCGAACCCACCCTGCTTGGCGCCATCTTTATAGGACTGCATCAGTTCGTTGATGTCGTCAACGGTGACTGGGCGGCGAAAACCCCTTTTTGCCAGCGTCGACAAGATTTCCTTCGCGCATACTTCCGGCGTTTTAGTTTTGTCGGCAGCTGGGTTGCAGGTAAGAATGCGATCGCGGCTGGGCGTGGCGCTGAGCCCTTTCACATCGAAGGGGCCGAGAAGCTGGAACGAACTGACGCGATAAGACCGATCCTGCCCTCCTCCGGGAGCGAACATTTGCAACTGATCGTCCGATTGGGCAAAACTTTGGCGCCGGAAGGTGACGCCAATTTTATGCGGGCCGGCGGCGGCCTGGAACCTGATGTTCTTCAGGCGTGCATTCACACGATCGATGGCGCCGTTCTGCACCTGGTCGTAAAGCTTCGAATCCTCGTCTCCGCCAACCACGGTCTGATACACGATTTTGTTATCCACCGTCACCACCAACGGATTTTCGTACTCCATTCCGTTGCCCCAGATATGGCCAGCCATGTCGGCGATGTTGATGCGGTATTCGCCGTCAGCTGGCAAGTCCACTTTGGCCAGAATGCCTCCGCGGGTGCCCAATGGTAAACCGGGAACATGGGTTAACTGATTGCCGGGTTCAGCGCGAAAAGTCCAGCCCTGGGCACGCGCATCGCGCCGGCCGAGCGCCGTTATGGCGACGTTGCGAGCAGCCAGAACATATTGTTCAATAAAGGACGGCGACACCTGCAGCGCGGAGGCGATATTGTCAAAGCCCTGCGCCGTGTCATCAGGCGGCAGCAGGTCGGTGCCGTTGACGTCGACGCCAAGCAAATCGTGCACGGCGTTTTCATACTCTTTGCGATTTAGCCGGTGCAGCAATTGCCCGTCGGTGATGTGAGCCAGACTGGGGCGCTTATTGAGGGAATCCTCCAGCCACGCCACCACCGAATCCGCTGCCTTGCTCTCCGGTTGTTTAGCGCCCGGAGGCGGCATCACGCGGCCGCGCAACTTACGCACCGCCTTCTCAAAAAGTTCCGGATCTTTAGCAATGCTCTCTTCCGTGATGCCTTCAAAGCTGGCCCCGCCCACCTTTGCTTTGTCGTTATGGCAACCCTGGCAATATTGCTTGATTGTCGCCAGTTGTGGACCGGCGGAATTCTGCGCCTTACTCGCCTGCGGAGTCACGAATAGGGACATCAGCCCAAGTGCGGCAGTGAGCGAAAATGAGTTCTTACTGTGTGGCATCGTTTTCATGCGTGTCTAGCCGTCTCAAGCATCGGGAGCCTTTCATGCATCGGGCGAAAGATAGGCCCACAGACTCTCAAACGAGTGGCGGATAAATTCATCCGCATTCCCCATCTTGCCTTCGTATTCCTTGGCGGGCTTGGCCTCCACCGCTTCCGACGGGCCGCGCCCTTTGTTCAGCATCTGATTCAGCCGGTCGTAAATCGTGCCATACATATCAACCTGGGCCACGATATCGGCGACGCTGAGCACAGGGCCGTGGGCGGGAACAATCTTGGTCTCGCGATTTCCATTACTCAACGCCACACTCTCGATCCGTTGCAGTCCACCGACAATGCCGCCGATCCAGCCCCCGGTCCACCAATCCACCACGGGCCAACCCGTGCCGTAAGCGGCATCGCCCACCGCAAGAACATTTTGCTGCGGAAAATACACGTAGAGATCACCGTCAGTGTGCGCGGCATCGGAAATATAACCGTAGCGGATGCCGGAATCGAGAACGCCCTTGTCATAGAAGGTCTTGTTGGGTTGGGCGATTTTGGGCAGCTTGGTGAATTTTTGGCCGTTCCAGGGCCAGCGAATATCCTGCTGCAGCCAGAGCCGGGTATTCTCGTGGGCAATAATGGTGGCCCCCGCCGCGCCCAGCCGCTCATTGGAACCGGTCTGCTCAGGATGCCAGTGCGTATTGAAAAGCGTGTGAACCTTGGCGCTGCCTCCCGGCAAAGCGGCAACCGATTGCGCCAGTGCCGCCGCATTCTGGGCCAGGCCGCCGTCCACCAAGACAATGCCATCGGCACCGGTACGAGCGATCACGTTACCGCCCGCGCCCGCCAACAGGTACAGGTTGTCTCCCAGAGGCAAAGTTGTGATGGTGAGGGCTTGGGAAAAAGCTTGGGGAGCAACGGCCAAACACGCCGCGGCAGTTTGCAGGAACTCCCTCCGATTTGCAGAGAACATAAATTAGGATTAAACCAGATGGGCTTGGCCCAAGTATACTCCGGCAGAGGCCCAAAAGAAATCCCCTCATTAGCCATCTTCTTAAACATTCGCCCCCTTGAACCGGCCCCTGGGACCAAGCATCATCGGCTACTCCTTGGGTGGGCTGGGAGGTGGAGGAATTGGTTGGGCGAAGCCTTGCTGATAACCGCCCCCGTCGTGATAAACTCTTACCGCAGTTGGTTCCGCTTGCTGGCGCGGAATCATCACGGCATCAAGTGCCCATTACAATTTCGCGGAGGTGGAACGATGAAGCGAACTCGAATGATGCAGCGAATGCTGGGATGCGCGGTCTTGTGCGGGTGGTTGATGGCTGGTATCACCCTGCAAGCCCATCATTCCCTGGCGGGCGTGTATGACATGAAGAAAGACATGGAGATCTCTGGGTCGGTGGAAAAGATACAATTTTCAAATCCCCACGGGTCATTGGTTCTCTCGGTTAAGAACGCGGAGGGCGCGGCAACCGAGTGGGTGTTCACACTTGGCTCCGCCACGGCGCTGGCGCAACGAGGGATTGGTAAGACCGGACCGAATGCGCTTCACCCCGGGGATAAGATTTCGGTAAAGTTCCTGGGAGCCAGGGACGGCAGTCCGTTGGGATTTCTCAAGTCGGTGACCATGCCGGACGGGCGCGTGATTGTGATCTCCGCCGGCCAGCCCACCGATTAGACAACCGGCATCCTAAAACAACAGCGGGAGAATATCATGGCTTCAAAATTCAGGGCTTTTCAATTCAGAATGATTGGGACAAGAGTCGCGATCGCGGTGCTTCTCACAATGATTGCGCTGCAGCCGGCGGGCGCGCAGAATCGCCGCCCTCCTGCTGAACCTTACACACCTGCGGCGGACGCCAAAGACCTGAAAGCGGTGCTGTTCAGGTGGATGTGGGGAATGGGCATGCTGAAGGGGCAGGATGAGCGCGACATGGTCGCCTCCCTGGAGTATCAGGGCAAAGGCACCATTCAGGTGGATGGACAACCCTGCACACTCACCCGATATCGGGCGAGCACGAATTATCAGGCCTTCAGTCAACGGATTCAGTACGGCTGCACAAAGCCAAATGGGGATGCGTACTCGAGCATCGAGGTAGTGAGCGGATTGTACGCCTGGAACGAAGACACGCCGGGCGCGCAGATTGCTTCCAGCAAGGGCAAGGTGACTCCGATGGCGGCGGCCGCCCAGGAACGGCTGATCCGCATTTGGGCCAGTCCGCAAGGCGCGCCGAAGGCTGCGCTGGCGGGCACGACGGACACCTTTTGGCTGGGGGCCAACCCGGGCACTCGTTTTGCCGATGGCGTCATGAAGGCGGGTCAAACTTCGCTGGCTTGGGTGGACGGTAAGCCGGTAGTGACCTTCGCGATTCCGAACGTTCCGGGAGCCACGGCCACGGCTACGCTCGATGCCGGAAATTATCGAACCCAGCAGGTAACCGTAAAGCAGGGGTCACCTGAAAAGCCGACGACCACTGAGTTTACCTACGCCGACTATCAGGACTGGAACAACCCGCTGAACAAGATCGGGGTGCTTTACGCCGGAAAGCTCACGGAGCGGCGCAACGGTACGGTGATCCGCGATCTGACGACGAAGGAGACGGAGACCGGCAACGTGTATGTGGTTGCACCGGTTCCGGCAAGCGTACGGTCGGCCATCACGGTCACCGGAAAGCTGCCGAGTGGGGTTTTCGCGAAAGCGGAACCTCCTGTAAACAAATCGGCAGCGACGCCGCGCATGGGTGGGCACCCCGATCTGACGGGAAGCTGGTCTTACAACGACTGGATTGGGGACTACATGAGCCGCGGCGGACGCCGCTGCAGCCCGTGGCAGGACAAAGAAGATTGCAGCGTGCAAACCAACCAGACAGAGGATTTTGAGCTCTACTCGCCGTCGCGGTTTGGCAATCTGGGCCGCCCGATCTACAAGCCGGAGCACTGGGACAAAGTCCAGCAGTTGGACATGTGGACCAACAAAGAAGATCCGGTTATGACCTGCCAACCCCTGGGAGTCCCGCGGGAAGGCCCGCCTCGGCGCATCTACCAGACAGCCAACGACGTCACTCTGCTCTATTTTGGCGGCGATGCCGGAGGCGGATACGGGGAGTACCGCGTGATCCCAACCGACGGCCGCAAGCACGATCCCAAACGGGCCCTTGAGGCCACTTATATGGGATATACGATCGGACACTGGGAGGACGATACGCTGGTACTGGACTCGATCTCTTTCGTCGACACGACGTGGCTGGGACGGGGCGGTTTCTTCCACTCCGAACAAATGCGTGTGGTGGAGCGGTTCACCCGCCAGGGTGACGCATTGCTTTACGACGTCACTGTGGAAGACCCCGAGGTGCTGACGGAACCATGGGTGATTCCGACACGCACGTTACGGCTGAACCCGAATCCCGAAGCGGGCCTTGTCCGTGAGCGCGGTAACTGCGAGGTGTACGAACTGAAGAACATTTCCTCGCAGATACGGCACTAAGCACTCACTCGATATATAGCCTTAAACAAAAGGGCCGCCCATTTTCGGGGCGGCCTTTTTCATTTTGATTTTTACGTAAGTGCGGCTGGTTATGGCGCCTGGGAAGCTGTGTAGGCTACGATGTTCAGCATGTCTTCGGCGCTTAGGTTGGCCACCACGGGTTTCATCAGGTCCGTCCAGGTTCCTTTGCGAAAGCCTTGCTGCATGTCGAACATCTGGCGCACCAGATAGCTGGGCGAACGGCCAGCGAGGCCCGGCACTGGACCAAGACCCCTAAGATCTGCCCCGTGGCAACGCCCGCAGGCGATGGTTTTACCACCGCCCTTCGTCACCAGCGCCTCACCCTTTTTCACCGAGCCCACCGGCACGAAGGCGGTAAAACCGGAGTGCGGATCGCGTAGGACTTCGGTGGCTTCGCCATTGACGGGCGTTTCTACGATGCGCTTGCCAAGCGGCTCCGTCTCCTTGCCTTCGATGATGAAAAGACCATTCGATGGCTTGGTCTTGGGCACCGTTTTCGTCTCCACTACCTTGATCCAGGGGGTCCACTTCATAGAGCCAAAATATTCGGCGGCGGCTTTGATCTCCTCGTCGGTCATATTTTTCGCGAACTGAATCATGAGGTTCGTGTTGGCTTTTCGCGGGTCTGCACTTTTGCGATTGCCGTTTTTGAAATCGTTCATCGTCTTGACGAAATATTCCGTGGAGAGGCCATTCACGCCGGCATTTTCCGCGCGGCCCTTACCGTTGGGATAATGGCACAAGCCACAGGCCCAAACGTTTGCTTGCTTGCCGTGGGCGACCACATCGGGCATGGTAGGGTGTTCGCTGGGAAACCAGTCGGCTGGCCCGAAACGATTGGAAATTTGGGCCCGGGAATATTGCGTGGTAGCGCCAGGAATGCTGCGCGGAGTTTGATCTGTGTTCGCCGGGCCCACCGGAATCGGCGCCGCGCCTGCTTGCGGAGGCCCTTCAAAACCATAAGCCCACGGAGGCGGTACCGCTGAACTATCAGCTGCCAAGATGCCGCCGGCGCTGACCACGAAAACGAGCGACAGTGATGCAATGCAAAAACTTTTCATGAGCCTCCCTATTCTGTCTAGTCGCTATTTGCCGGTTGTCTTCGAAGCCGCCGAAGCCGCATTTGCTTCATCCAAGCGGGCGGCTTTTAGAATGCCGATCAAGCCGCTGTTGCCTTCGTGGCAGGCGTATTCGTAGAGCAGACCGTCTGTCCGCACCAAAGGATATTCGGCGGTCCAGGACCGCACAAATGCGGTTGGATCGTCCACCGTAAACCGGTACATGATGGTATCGTTGTCGATCATGGTCAGGCGTTCGGTGAGATGCAGATTCTCGTCGGAGCCGCGGAACTGGGTTTTGTTGGTGAAATTGGTGGTATCGATCACCAGCGTATCGTCTTCCCAATGCGCCCGTGAATCGCCCTTCCACTGGCGCAGAGCAGCGGGAAGGTGGGCACTGCCATCCAGCACGATGCGGCGAGTATCGTGCACCATTTCGGCTTCAATGGCGACGAAGCCCGGGGTCTGCACAATCTGAAAATTGTTGTTGTAGGCGCTCGGCATCATGGGCGGGCCAATGGTTCCGAAATGAATGCAGCGTTCCATCAAAGGGCGGTCCTCAGGGCCATCGGCTGGACCCAGCAGGCCACTATTTTCCACCTCGCAACCGGGCTGGGCGCAGCGCGCCTTCACAGCATCAACGCGTGTCTGCAACTGCTTTTGCCTTTCCGGAGTGAATGCCGGAACGCGCCCATCCGGCGGATCGATCACCATCGAGGTGCGCAGAGTCTTCACCACTTTGGTGCCGGAATCCCACCAAAAATCGTTGTAGGCATTGCTGACGTCAGTGAGGGTTCCGCGCTGGCGCTGATCTCGGTTACGCCGGGTCACAATGTCTTTTTCATAGGCCGACGCTTCCGCGGGCGTGAAGAACTCCTTGCCGGCCAAATCTTTGGGCCGCTCTAAAGGAGTAATCGTGACGTTGGTCCAGGCGCCATCCATGTCGGGATGGCCATCGGCGGTGCGCGGTGTGGGTTTGTTCTTGTTGCCGGTCTGCGCCGATGCTGCCAGGG
>JANXYJ010000073.1 GCA_025350105.1 Terriglobia bacterium
GGCCAATACTGTGATCCCAAAATCCCGCTGCCAGCGCCTTCGCGTCAAACGTCGGCTGCTTTTCTCCTCGAGGCTTGTAGGCTGTCGGCATCTCGATCAGTGTCGCGGGACACCACCAAATAGTGCGAACAGGCTTTGAGCATGCGGGCATTGCCCGCGGCGGTCTGTTCGTCATGCCGCCCGCCGAAATCGAGCAAGGCCAACGACAAATTATGGCGGCCGTGCGTGATCCATTCGCAAATGCGGTCAACAGTCGCGTCACCCCATTTGCCCTTGACGCTCCTTTTGAAATCGGCTTCATTCCTCAGATCGGGAGCGTGATAGAGATAGCGGCCAGTTCCATCAGGATTGCCTTTGATCATCAGCACCGAATCGAGTTGGCGTTTAAGTTTTTCATCGAGCTGATGCAAAAGCGTGGTCTTGCCAGCATTGGCGGGGCCGATTCGAGCCCCGCCCGGCTCACCATTCAAAACAAATAACTTGCGCTCCGTGCGCATCCCGCAACGTACCAATTTGTACCAACCACCCTTACAATGGGCCGTGCTTCGGTTACGCATCTATCTGCGACACTCCCTTCCCTTTCAGGAAGATTTGAGAAGCCAGTTCCATCAGTAACATGGTCAGCACTTCAGAATCCCCTACGGGGCACGCAAGCGGGCGAAGATTGCCCGTCGCTGCGCTCGCCCTATTGGGTTACTAGGAGTATTACAATAGTCGATTCTGTACATTAAATGCGTGTTTTCTTGACTAGGCTTGTTCCGTTATTCTTGCCCTTTGCGAGCCTTCTACAATCGCAGCAAATTCTTGCCGAACTTCAAGGAACAATTAGCGACCCATCAAGGCGATCTCCCGGGCGCGTGGATTTCGATCACCAATCGGGATACGGGAGCTTTGCGGAAAACCGCGACTAATCTACTCGGGAGGTACAGCGTCCTGGGACTTCAACCAGGGTTTTAGTCGATTCGGATAAAAAAGGAGGGATTTAGGATCGAGATAAGAACTGACGTTCCGCTTAGCGTGGATGGGCGTTCCACGTTCGATCTGGCGCTCAAGGTGGGAAAGGTTCGTGCAGAAGTTGCAGTACGCGGCAGCGCTTCGTTAGTTGAGTCGACAACTGCACAGGCGAGCGCCGTGGTCGGTGAATCCAGTCTACGGGAGCTCCCGCTGAGTAGAGACTTTTTTCAACTGGTGCAAAATTGATTCCGCTGTACATTAAACTGGACGCTGATGCGCCGTTTTCCGTTCCCTCTGTGTGTGTTGCTACTTGCGCCGATGATCTTTGCGCAAAAGCACCCGTTTGATGCCGACACGCTTTTGCGCATTCAGCGCATTGGCGATTTCGCGCTTTCGCCCGACGGCAAACAAACGGCGTTCACCGTAACCACGCCGGACATGACCACCAATTCGCGGCCCGTGCAGATCTGGGTGGTGCCACTCGACGGTGGCTCGCCGCGTTCCCTAACCAGTACACTCAACAACGGCGGAACCTCGAACGAAAATCCCCGCTGGTCGCCCGATTCAAAACAGCTGTATTTTGTTTCAAATAGAAGCGGTACTTCTCAGGTGTGGTCCATTAACGCCGATAGTTCCAATCCCCGGCAGATCACCAAGCTGGCCACCGAAGCCAGCGGCGTCATCGTTTCGCCCGACGGCAAGAAGCTGGTGTTTCAATCCAACGTGTATCCGGAGTGCGCTCCGGCCGGTAACGCCAGTTTTTTCTCGGCTCCTTTTGACGAAGCCTGCAACCGGCGCAACCTGGAGGCCGACGCTAAAGCGCCATCCAAGGCCCGTGTATACACTTCCCTGCTCTACCGGCATTGGACCGAATGGCAAACCCGCCGCCGCACGCACTTGTTGTCCGCCGATATCGACGGCACCAACATCATCGACCTCACGCCAGGCGCCTTCGACGCTCCTCCATTCTCCTTTGCTGGCACTGAAGAATACGCCATTTCGCCGGACTCGGTTGAATTGAGCTACGTCACCAATGTTGATCCTGACCAATCCACCAGCACCAACGCCGACATCTACGCCGTGCCGCTCAGCGGCGGTTCCTCGCGAAAAATCAGCATCAGCCTGGGCGCCGATCATGGCCCCCTGTATTCGCCAGACGGAAAATATCTGGCCTATCGTACCCAGCAACGCGCCGGTTACGAAAGCGACCGCTGGCGCCTGGTGATTCTGGAACGCGCCACCGGCCGCCTGATCAATCTCACCGATGCACTGGACCGCTCGGTTGGTTCCGTGACATGGGCACCCGATTCCTCTCGGTTGTTCTTCACCGTGGAGGACCGCGGCCGCACCGGTGTCCAGATGATCGCCGTCACTGGCGGCGGGACTAGGAACATCATCAGCGGATCATCGACCATTGAACAGGTACAATTCACGCCCGATGGGCGGACCATGGTTTACGCCGAAGAAAGCGGATCGCATCCCACTGAGTTATTCAAAGCCGTTTCCTCTGGCGGCGCAGGCCTTGCGCTAACGCATTTGAATGACGGATTACTGAGTGCTTCCACCCTCACGCCGCTCGAAGAGCTGTGGACAGATTTACCCGACAAAACGCGCATTCATTCCTTCATTACCAAACCGCCCAATTTCTCGCCGACACAAAAGTACCCGGTTGTGTTTCTGATTCACGGCGGCCCGCAAAGCGCCTGGGGCGAGAGTTGGACCTATCGTTGGAATGCGCAAGTGTTCGCTTCAGTGGGATACGTGGTCATTCAACCCAATCCGCGCGGCTCCACTGGCTACGGCCAGAAATTCGTCGACGATATCAATAGTGATTGGGGCGGCAAGCCTTACACGGACATGATGGCCGTGGTGGACGCCGCCGCGGCGCTGCCGTATGTGGACGCCAACCGCATGGGCGCGGCCGGCGCGTCCTACGGCGGCTATATGGTGAATTGGCTCATGGGCCACAGCAACCGCTTCAAGGCCATCGTTTCGCACGGCGGCGTTTTCGATCTAACAAGTTGGGCTCGCGAGACCGACGAACAATGGTTCCCGCTGTGGGAGTTCAAAGGCACGCCCACCGATAGCGCGGAACTGTTTGCCAAATTCTCGCCTGCCACGTTCGCGAAGGAGTTCAAAACCCCCACTCTCGTCATTCACGGCGAGCTCGACTACC
>JANXYJ010000078.1 GCA_025350105.1 Terriglobia bacterium
AGTAGTCCTAATAGGATGCGCGATTGAGGTTCGGAGACGCGTGGACACTTGGCCGTTCGATTCGGAGCACACTGAAAATTCAAGCAACGAACCGGCTGTATTTCGGCTCGGCCAATGACCTTCGCCAACGGTCTGCGGCGAAAAGGAGATTATTGCAATGAAAGATTCATTTACCCCAACCCAGTCGCCAGAAATCAGCTTGGTGGCCTTAGCACTTGCACGCCTAACTTCTGGCAGAGCTGTCCAGTTCACCGGGCATGTGCTGGTCATGCTTGCTCTTGTCTTTGCGGTATGCGCTGGTGCGCAAAGTCCTCCGCAGGGCCTGCATGCGCCACTTGTGTGGGACCCGAGTTCGCCGTTACCAAAAAGCATTGATCCATCTTTACCCAGCGTCCTCACTCCCGCGCTAAGCCCAACGGCGTGGACCGCATTGGGCCCAGCGCCGATCTCAAATGGGCAGCGCCCAGGCAGCGGGCCGGTCAGTGGCCGCGTCACGGGCATTGCAGCCGATCCCACGAATGCGAACATTATCTACGTAGCGGCGGCAGGCGGGGGCGCCTGGAAAACGACCGACGGCGGCGCCAACTGGACGCCGCTCACCGACAATCAAACCACATTATCGATGGGTGCCATCGTCATAGCTCCCAGCAACCACCTCGTCGTCTACGCGGGGACCGGCGAAGCCAATAACTCCGGCGATTCCAATTTTGGCCGGGGCATTTTAAAGTCCACCGACGGCGGCGCCACCTGGGCACTGCAAACCGGACCGGCGGGCGTGTTTAATCGCTTGACAGTTTCCAGAATCGCGGTGGATCCGACAAATGCCAGTATCGCTTACGCCGTCATGGCGGATTTCGGCTCCGCGGGACTCTGCTGCGGGAATTCGGGCGTATGGAAGACTACCGACGGCGGGACCACCTGGGCCAATACGACCACGGCGATTTTTTCCTTGTACGGATGGTCGGACGTCGCGATTGATCTCACCACGCCGACAACGCTTTATGCCGCGCTAGGGTACTATGGCGGCGTTGCGCAGAACGGCGTCTACAAGTCCACCAACAGCGGTGGCACCTGGACGCTTTTGGCTGCGGCACCGAATGGGACGGCCAACGGCCGCATTTCGGTGGCCGTTTCTAAATCAAATTCCCAGGTGGTGTATGTTACCACCCAGTCGTCTTCGACATCTGGGCTGGGGACCATCGCGCGTTCCGATAATGGTGGAACAACGTGGACGAATCTCACCGCCGGAACGCCGAACTACATGGGCGGTCAGGGCTGGTATGACCAAACCGTGATTGTCGACCCCTCCAACTCGGCGATTGTTTATGTCGCTGGCGCGGCTGGAGCCAACAGCGTTTTGCGCTCCACCAACAGTGGTGTGAGTTGGACTGACATCAGCAGCGGCACCGGTGGGCAAGGTCCTCACGCCGATCACCATGCCTCGGATTTCGACACCAACGGGAAGTATCTGGACGGGGACGATGGCGGCATTTACCGTTATGACCCAGTCACCAATGTTTGGACCCAACTGAATGGCACCACAACCTACTTGAATACGATTCAATTTGAGGGACTGGGGCTCCATCCCACAAATCCGAGCGTCCTCTTGGCCGGCAGTCAGGACAACGGCGAAGAGATGTATACCGGCACCTTGAGCTGGACCGTGGTAGAGGGCGGAGACGGCGGGCCTGTGAAATTCAGCAAGACCAACCCCTCGCGGGTGTATCATACGGCTCCGGTTGCCAGTTTCGGTTCAAGCGCCTTTTTCCGGCGTTCCGATGACGGCGGCACTACCTGGACCTCGCAAGTGACCGGCATCACCGACACGGCATCCAATACGCAGCTTTTCTACACGCCGTTTGCGGTGGACCCCGGTAACGGCGACCACGTTCTGTTCGGTGCCACGCATCTTTGGGAAACTACCAACGGGGGCGCCAGTTGGACTGCGCTGGGTGCCGCTTTTGCCAACCCTATCGCCGCCATTGGGTTGGCTCCCTCTGACCCTAACACCATCTATGTGTCTACGAACGGGAATTTTTGGATGACCACCAACCATGGCACCACCTGGACCCAACACAATCTGCCTGTCGCCGGAACGATCCAGGATCTCTTGGTGTTCCCCACTACGCCGCAGTCGGTGATGGCAGTGATCAATGGCTTTACGACCGGCGGAAACGTGTTTGGATCCCCCGATGGTGGAGTAACCTGGTTTAACGACACCAGCAATTTGCCGAATGAACCCGTCTGGTCTATACAAATGGATGCCGCCGTGATCGGCGGTTTCTATGTAGGCGCAGACGATGGCGTCTATAAAACGACCAGTGGCGGAGCCTCTTGGACCCGCTTCGGAACCGGCTTACCCAATGTGCAGGTTTATCAAATCGAGTACAATCCCACGTTGGGGATTCTGGGCGCAGCCACACACGGACGTGGCGTTTGGGAAATTTCGACGGCCGCCGTAACGACCGTCACCAATGTGACATCCACGACAGCCAACGGGACCTACGGCACAGGCGTCGTGATTCCGGTCCAGGTGACTTTCAGCGCCACGGTGACGGTTACGGGGACTCCGCAACTGGCGCTTAACTCCGGCGGGACCGCCAGCTACGTCTCAGGCAGCGGGACAAGCACTTTGACCTTCAACTACACCGTCCTGGCGGGCCAGAACAGCGCCAAGCTGGACTACACCGCGACCACGGCTCTTACGCTCAATGGAGGCACCATCCACGACGCATTTACGAATAACGCTATCCTGGCGCTCGCGGCGCCGGGCGCGGCGGGTTCACTGGGGGCCAACAAGAACCTCGTCATCAATACCTCCGTCGGCGGCACGCCGAGCGTGGTATCCCTGAGCCCGGTGAACAGCACCGGCAACGCCACCTTCGCGATGACGGTTGGCGATACAGCCGGGAACGCGGATATCGGACTGGCTTATCTTCTGTTCAACAACAGTTTGACGCCGCACTACGGTTGCCTGGTGCTGTATGACAACACCAACAACTTCCTGCTGCTATACAACGACGCGGGAACCGGGCTGGTTGCGGGCACGATTACGCCGGGGACGGCCGGGACGCTGTCGAATACGCGCTGCCAGATCAGTGGCACGGGCGCTAGCGTAGTGAAGTCCGGCAACAATCTTACCGTGAACGTGCCCATCACTTTCTCCGGTGCGTTTGTAGGAACCAACACCCAATACATTTATGTGGTGACCAAGGGCAATGTGACCGCGGGCTATGTGCCGGAAGGAAACTGGACCGGCAATGCGGACGCGACACCCACCATTCCGGCGGGGCAATTCTCCGCTGCATCAAGTCCCAGCACGTTTCTCCTCACCTACAGCGAAGCAACGTCGGGAGAGAATATCGCGTTGGCGTATGCCTTCTTCGGCGAAAATCTGGTACTGAATAACTCCTGCGTAATCGCCTACTCAGCGGGCGTGAACTTGATTTATTTGCTGAATGACGCCGGTACAGGTCTGGCGGGGTCGATCACACCAGGAGCGGCGGGCACCGCGGTCAACAGCCAATGCACCATTTCGAGCGGCGGTGTGACGAGCGTTACCGGGGCAAATCTGGTGGTTCCGGTGACAATTACGGCCAGTGCCAGCTTCGGCGGACTAAAGACCGCCTGGGGTTACGCACTGAACTCGGTGGGCACGCCCACCGCCGGGTTCCCGCAAATCGGTGCCTGGATGGTCTCGACGAACGTGCAGCCGGGAACCATCACAATGCCCGCGCCAACCGGCAGCGGCAATGGTCCGTATACGCTGCAGGTTACCTACTCCGATGCCAACGGGTATCTGGACCTGGAAGATACAACCTTGCTGGTGACCGGAAACGGCCAGGCCGCCAATGCCTGCGGCGTGGTATACGCACCGGCTTACAACGCGGCCTTCCTGCTGAACGACGCGGGTACCGGTTACGTGGCCGGCTCTATAACGCCTGGTGTGGTAGGCGCGCCCCTTTCCAATACTCACTGTACCTTGCAGAGTGCCGGTGCGCCCAGCAACAACGGCACAACTACCTTAACCCTTCCTCTGCAGCTCACGTTCAGCAGCTTTACCGGAGTGAAGACCATCTATGGTCAGGCATTCGATGCTGGCGGCGCGATCAGCACGTTCCAAACGCTGGGCATGGTCACCCTACCGTAACGGGCAACTTCGCTGGTGGCGGCCGCGCGTTACCACGGCCGCCAAGCGGCGCTGTAACTGCGGTCTATGGCTTCGAGTAGCATTCGCAAACCGAACGTAATAGTACTCGTCGGCTGTCAAAGGAGACCGGGATTCAGCTATCATGAAAGGGATCTTTTAGGGTACTCGCCCTCGGAGGGCTCTCATGAAGTCGCGGAACTTGAGCGCATTCTCGCTACTGTTGCAGATTGTTGCATTTGCGCAGGTTGCCCCGGAGAATTACATCCTTGGGCCCGATGACCAGATCGTGGTCCGTGTCCTCGATATCGAGGAGACCACCGATAAACCGATCCGGCTGGACCTCAGCGGCGACGTTGACCTTCCCTTCGTGGGTTTAGTGCATGCAGGTGGGCTGAGCACGCGGCAATTGAAACAGGCGCTGGCGGAAAAATACGCCCGTTTCGTGAAAAATCCGCAGATTACGGTTTCGGTTGCCGAATTCCGCAGCCAACCTGTTTCTGTGTTGGGCGAAGTGGCGAAACCGGGTGTGCACCAGTTAGAAGGTAATAAGACCTTGTACGAGGTCCTTTCCCTGGCCGGCGGACTGAAACCAGAAGCGGGCTATAGCGTTAAGATCACGCGGCGCAAGGAATGGGGGCCGCTTCCGTTGCCGCGAGCGATTCTGGATTCGACCGGCAATTTTAACGTGGGGTCCGTGGATATTCGCTCCATCCTGGAAGCCACTCACCCTGAGGCCAACATCGTTATCAAGCCCGACGACATAATCTCCGTTCCGCGCGCGCGGCTGGTATATGTGTCGGGGGCGGTTCGCAAAGCCGGCGGATTTGTGATGGGAGATCAGGAAAAAATCTCCGTGCTCAAAGTGATGGCGCTGGCCGAAGGCCTGGACCG
>JANXYJ010000082.1 GCA_025350105.1 Terriglobia bacterium
TATCCGACAACCCTGGCTATCTTCGACCTGGGTGTGTAGCCTGATGCAAACGCAATTATAGCAGAACACCCCAAATTAAAAGAAGCCCATAGAAGCCAGCGCTGAGGGCGTATCCACAGAAGCGATTGCGACAAAACGAGACTCTTTAGTGTCTTTTCGAGCGAGTGGGCAAAGCAGGTGCCTGAGATGCAGAAAGCTTAATCACCGCATCGGACCGGCAACAAAAACCATTCCTGTTAAGTGCCGCTACAGGACGCTGGACCACCAGCCGATGACTGTATAGACGTGAGCCCCATCGCCGAGCCAGTACAAAGGTTGTTCGCGTTTTCCATAGCCTCTGTATTCGTCTTATACGGTGGCTGGTCGGTAGCAACCGTGTTCTTGCGGAACGCAAGAGCAGGGTGTGTGCTGACCATTGCTTTGGTAAGTTCGGCGGTTGCAGGTTGGTATGCTGCGATCAAGATTTTCCCCGTCCGTGGCCCCACTGACCCGGTCGCGTGGTTCTTGATCGTCCTATGGAGTTGGAATGTCGTCGATTCAGTCATTCTGCTGCGCACCCTGCGTAAGGAGAACGGCGAACTGGAATACGTTTTTCCCCGCCGCTGGGGCCGGGAATGGGAACTCGTGGGCCGGGTGCTTGTCTTGCTGAGCGCGGTGGTCGTTCTTACGTCTGCCTATGCGGCCGCGGCCGCAGACTTTGGATGGATAGTCTTCGTGCTCTTGGGCCTGACGGTCGGCAGCAAAGGTTTCCTCGCGCTTCGATACGGAGGAGTCGTGGAGTTCCGGAAGCATGGAGTCTTGCTCGCGATGCGGCTAACATCTTGGCGCGACGTTGGCTCCTTCTATGCCTGGGCTGAGGATAAAGACGGCCGATCCGTTCTTCAGATTCGGGTCGGAAACCGCGAGGCCGAATTGCGATGTCCGCGCACAGAAGCCGTTGATGCCGTTCTCGATCGGCACGGCAGAGCCCCGCGATAATCGACGTGGGAGCCACCTGCGACATTTGGAGCAAAAATGCGCCGCGCAAAAATCGCGCAGAAATGGACTTAAGTCCGCCGCCAGTATCCATCTTCGGTCCCACAACTTGCCATCTCTGCGATCCTTGCCCAGTACACCCGAACTCATGAGGAACCGTTCCCCCCTCCGCCACGTCGAAAGAGGTAAAATCAGCACAGGTGGTTTTCGCTATGCGGGTAAAACGTTCTTCGCAGAAGAGTTTCGTGATTGGCCTCCGGTTGGTAGGGGCGCTGGTGTGCCTGGTGTCTTTAGCGGTTGCCCAGGATGGCACGGGCAACAAAAAAAAGGATAAGGTTGCCGAGAAGCGCGATACCATTGCGCGGCCGATGACCGATAAGGAACGCCGCAAGCAGCAGGATCGTTTAAAGAAGGAACTGGAGACACCTTATAAGAAGTGGCTGGATCAGGACGTGACCTATATCATCACGGACGAAGAGAAGAAAGCCTTCAAAGGTTTGCAGAACGACGAAGAAAAAGAACAGTTCATTGAACAGTTCTGGCTGCGCCGCGATCCCACGCCCGATACCGAAGAGAACGAATACCGCGAAGAACACTACCGGCGCATTGCCTACGCGAACCAGAATTTTGCGTCCGGCATTCCGGGTTGGAAATCCGACCGGGGCATGATCTACATCAAATATGGTCCGCCCGATGAGCGCGACCAGCACAACGGCGGCACCGAAACCCGCGACATTCGCGAAGGCGGCGGCGAGACGTCCATGTTCCCTTATGAGCAATGGCGGTATCGCTATATAGACGGGTTTCCGCCGAACGTGGAAATTGAATTTGTCGATCCGACTTTGACGGGCGAGTTCCGCATGACCATGGATCCGTCGGAAAAAGATGCCTTGCTGATGGTACCCGGCGCGGGGCTAACGCAGTGCGAATCCATGGGCCAGTGCGACAAATCGCAACGCTTCAGCCGTACCGACGGCACGCACCTGGGAACGCAGCCGGGCACGGAGAGCCAGGACATGAACCAGTTCACGCGGCTGGAGAAATTCGCCAAGCTGCAGGGCCAGCCACAGGTGAAGTACAAGGATCTGGAAGCGGCGGTGAATTCGACCATCAAATACAATCTGCTACCTATGAAGGTGCGGGCCGATTTTATTCCGGTGACGGGTTCCTCGGTGCTGGCCAACATTACCATTCAGTTTGACCGCAAGGATCTGCAGTTCAAGCAGAAGGAAGGCTTGGCCTCGGCCACGGTGAATATTTATGCGCGCATCACATCGCTGGCCCGGCGGCCCGTGAATTGGTTTGAAGATGTGGTGAGCGTGGACGTTCCCGCCGATCTATTGCAGCAGGCGGTGAACGGTCAATCGATCTACCAGAAGACGGTGCCGCTGCAGCCGGGCCGGTATCGGCTGAACGTGGCGGCGAAAGATATCGTCGGCGGCAATACGACCAATTACGAAATGGCGCTGGAGGTTCCGCGTATTGAAGACGATCACTTGGGACAGAGCTCGCTGATTCTGGCGGACCTGATCGAGAAG
The DNA here is from genome assembly GCA_025350105.1 of Terriglobia bacterium. Lineage (GTDB taxonomy): Bacteria > Acidobacteriota > Terriglobia > Bryobacterales > Bryobacteraceae > Palsa-187. The sequence goes on from JANXYJ010000082.1 coordinate 2,514, forward strand.
GTTCCCACCCGGAGCATTGGCACGGGGCCGTTTGTCATCGGGACATCGAAAGTGCGGCCACGCGTAGGCGAAAGTTTCCGCCACGACGAAAAGCTGGGCATCTATTTACAGCTGTATAACTTTGAGCCCGACGAAAAGACCCGCAAGCCCAGCGGCACGGTAGATTACGAAATCGTGAAGACGGCCACCAACGAAAAAGTGTTTGAGTTTAGCGAAGAGGTGAGCACGGCGGGCGGCGCTTCGCAGGTGGTGATTGAGAAGATTTTGCCGCTGCAGTCGCTGGCTCCAGGGCAGTATACGCTGAGGATGAGGGTGCTGGACAAGAAGCGCAACCAGACGGTCACACCCTCGGCCACGTTTACGGTAACATAGGGATCGGCTATCGGTAGGTTTAGTAACACCCGGCATCGGTCGCCGGATTATTGTTCTGATTCCCGGCTAAGGTTGCCGGGCAAGGGAAACAAGGAATGCGCCAGCGGAACTCCCAGCATCAACCACCTGGGATGATTACGTTAACAATTCTTGCGTTAACAAGCGTCGCGTTGGCACGCAAGACCATGCAAACGGCTTTCCGGTTGGGGATGCTGCCGTTGGCACTCAGCGTAAGCAGTGTAGCTGCCCCGCCGGCCGCAGCAAACTATGGACTTTCCGGCAGTGTCCTTGCCGGTAGCATCTTTGGCCAGGTTCGTGATGCGCAAGGTATCGCACAGATGGGCGCCGCTGTGCAACTCTACAATCGCTACGAAGAACTGATTGGCCGCGGGCTGACCAACGAACAGGGCGTTTTCATTTTCGACCGTTTGGTGCCGGACGTCTATTCGGTCCGGGTGCTGCTGGCTAGTTTTGTTTCCTCCGAACGGCGGCGCATTACCGTGTTGCCGGCGGCGCAGAACCGTTTGGACATTCGTTTGGCCAGTGTGCTGAGATCCACGCAGCTGGGCAGTGGAAGCGGTGTGCCTCCCACGACATTGATGACGGACGAGTGGAAATGGGTATTGCGCAGTTCGCAAGCTACGCGCCCGGTTTTGCGGCTGACGCCGGCGGCGGCTCCCAATACAACGTCGAATACGCAATCCGCCGGCGTCTCGAGTTCAGGCCACCTCTCACCGTTCTCAAATACGACTGGCTTCGTAAAACTTTCGGCGGGCGATGGCGGTTCGTTCCTGCAAGGCTCCGGACAGGACTTGGGGACTGCGTTCGCCCTCAGCACATCGCTGTCGGGCACATCACTGGTACAGGTGAGCGGCAACGTGGGCTACAACGCAAACTCGGCGCTGCCGGTGGCGGGCATTCGCACCAGTTATACGCGCAAGATGGCCAATGGTTCGGCACCTCTTTTCGTGGTAACCGCACGGCAGGTTTATCTTGCGCCCAATGCGGGCATGGGTAGCAGCACCACATCGGGAGACGGCGGACCTGCCTTGCGCACGGTGGCGGCGGCGTTCATGAACAACCTGGAAATTTCGCCAGCGTTAAGCCTGGATTATGGTGTGAACCTGCAGTCGATATCGTATATTCAACGGACAAGCACGGCGAGCCCGTTTTTGCGGCTTACCTACGATGCCGGTGAATGGGGCAAAATTCGCGCGGGGGCCAGTTCCGGTTCCAAACCGACGGAGCTTTTGGCCCGCGACGCGCAATTGGGCGCGGATCGCAGCACCGATCAGAGCCTGGGCTTGGGCGTGCTGCCGATGGTTTCCCGTTCTGACAATCAACTGACGATGGAACGCGCGCGCAGCGCGGAGCTGGGTTGGGAACTGGTGGAGGGCAGCCGGACCTATTCCTTAGGCGCGTTTGATGAATTGGTCTCCAACGCCGCGTTTATGCTGGCTGGCGCCACGGGATTTTTGTCGCAAGCGGATTTGTTGCCGGACCTCAGCTCGCACAGCAATATTTTTGATGTGGGTTCCTACCAACGCCGCGGCTACGTTGTGGCCGTGAAGCAAACCGTGGGCAGCCGCGCGGAGGTTTCGGTTTCCGCTGGACGGAGCGGCGCGTTGCTGACTGACGCGGCGGCGGCCGCGCACGACTCCACCACCCTGCGTGCCGGCATTCACCAGGGACAACGGAATTGGGTAACCCTGAAAGTAGCGGGCGTAGTGCCCGGCACCGGCACCCGGCTGAGCGCCAATTATGGCTGGACCGATTTCCGGGCGCTGCTGCCACTGCATATGTTCGTCACACAAAGCGCTTCCCAGGATATCGGCGTGAACTTCTATGTGCGGCAGCCGCTGCCGCTGGGCGGGCTGCAAGGCCGGTTCCCCTGGCGGCTGGAAGCCACAGCGGAAATCCGCAACCTGTTGGCGCAAGGCTATCTGCCCATTGGCGGTAGCACCGCCGCGAATCCGCAGACCATCCTTACCAATTCACCCCGTGCGGTGCGCGGCGGCTTGAACATTGTGTTCTAGATTTGGTTTTGCCTAAGCCGGTTGCTGTTGTGTCATGCAGTGCAGCGTTCCCAGCCCCAGCACCAGATCGCGGCAATAGATACCGATCACTTCGCGATCAGGAAACAGGCGCGCCAGTGTGTTCAACGCCGCGCGATCGCGCTTATCGCCAAACACCGGCACCAACACAATTTTGTTCGCGATGTAGAAATTGGCGTAACTGGCGGGCAGCAGTTGGCCGTCGAAAAAGACCGGTTCCGGGCACGGCAAGGTGACCACCCGTAGATCTCCGCGCGCGCGCAAACGGGCCAGATTTTCTTTTTGCGGCGCGTGATTGGCGCTGGCTTTCTCGGGTTCCACCACCGTTACCACCGTATCCACCGACGTAAAACGCGCGATATCGTCAATGTGGCCGTGCGTGTCGTCACCGGCAATGCCCTGCCCCAGCCAAATCACCTCGGTGGCGCCCAGGTAATCCGCCAGTGCGCGTTCTATCTGACGGCGAGAGCGGCCGGGATTGCGCGCCTGCACATCCGACAGCAGACACTCTTCCGTGGTCAGCAGTTTGCCCGCGCCATTAACGTCGATGCTGCCGCCCTCCAGGACAAAGTCCGGCGCGAAACGGGTCAGCTGATATTGCTTGGCGATGGCCGCGGGTGCGGCATGGTCTTCGGCAAAGTTTGGATATTTGGCCCAGCCGTTGAACTTCCAATCGGTGACGGCGACCTCGCCCTTTTGGTTCTTGACGAAAAGAGGGCAGAAATCGCGGGTCCAACTGCGATTGGTCGCGTGATGGAGGAAATCGACGGCGTCCAGATTCACGGCGCACTTCTTTAGAATGCGGCGGACACTGTGCTCCGCGTCGGCATCGGCGACCATGATGCGCACACGTTCCACCCGCGCCAGATGGCGCACGATCTCGCCATACAAAAAGGGAATGGGCGCGAATTTGCCGGGCCAGTCTGATTTTTCATGGGGCCAAGCAAGCCAGGTGGCGGCATGCGGCTCCCATTCGGCGGGCATGCGATAGCTCAACTGGCGCGGTGTCCTGATGGTGTTCATTGATCCCAGCGCTTGTCGTTAAATCTATTCACGATGGATTGATAAGCGTCAATCCTGCGATCGCGGAAAAACGGCCAGTTGCGGCGCACTTCTTCCACGCGGGCCGGATCGCATTCGGCCAACAGAATTTCTTCCTGATCGGTAGACGCCTGGGCGATCACCTGCCCAAAAGGGTCTGCGATAAACGAAGAACCGAAAAACTCAATACCCGTATCGGTACTTCCGCCTTCGAAGCCCACGCGGTTCACCGCCGCCACGTAGATTCCATTCGCGATGGCGTGCGAGCGCTGAATGGTCTTCCAGGCATCCACTTGCGCGGCACCGTAGACGGCTTTCTCGGCGGGATGCCAACCAATGGCTGTGGGATAAAACAAAATATCGGCGCCTTGTAATGCGGTCAACCGCGCGGCCTCCGGATACCATTGGTCCCAGCACACTAGCACGCCGATGCGCCCAAACTTCGTGTCGAAATTCAGAAATCCCAAATCGCCGGGCGTGAAATAGAATTTCTCGTAATACAGAGGATCGTCGGGGATGTGCATCTTGCGATAGATGCCGGCGATAGCTCCGTCCGTATTCAAGATCGCCGCCGTGTTGTGATACAAACCGGAAGCCCGGCGCTCAAAAAGAGACGCGATGATCACCACGCCCAATTCCTTCGCCACCGCGCCCAAGGTTTCGGTCGATGGCCCGGGAATGGCTTCGGCCAGATGGAACAGCTCGTGATCTTCAGTGCGGCAAAAATATTGCGACCGGAACAGTTCCTGCAGACAAATGATCTGCGCACCACGCGCGGCGGCCTCGCGGATTCGCAAAACCGCTTTGGCGATATTTTGTTCCGCCTGAACAGAGCAGCTCATCTGCACCAGGCCGATTTGGAATTTCTGCGCAACGGGCATAAGTCATTATTGTGACCGATTGGCGGGGCCCCGTCCAATTTTCAAGTGAACCACAGCCGTCATATACTCGAAATATGCGACGTTTCTTTCTGATCCCGTTGCTCGCGGTGTTACTGTGGGCTGCCGGCCCCACCCATCCCGACTTCGCAAAAGAAGGCGACCGCTGGTGGTCCCGCGTTCAAGTGCTGGCCAGCGATTCGATGGAAGGCCGCAATACGGGCTCGCCCGGACATTTGGCGGCGGAGCGGTATGTGGCGGATCAGTTTGAGCGCGCGGGTCTGACGCCGAAGGGTGGTAACGGCTACCTGCAGCCAGTAAAATTCCAAACCGCGCAGATCATCGAAGACCAATCCAGCCTGGCTTATGTTCGTGACGGCGCCGTAACTCCTTTGCGTTTGGGCCCCGACGCGACGCTCTCCACCCGCGCCGGCATGGTTGAGGAAATCGAAGCCGACGCGGTATTCGTGGGCTACGGTCTGGTGGTTCCGGAAAATCATTTCGACGACTTAGCCGGGCAGGACCTGAAGGGCACAATCGCGGTTTACCTGAATGGCGCGCCCGCTGAAATTCCGTCCAACCTGCGTTCGCATTACGCGTTTCGCGCGCAGCGCTGGAAAGAGTTTCAGCGGGCCGGAATCGTTGGCGCGGTGACCATTCCCAATCCGAAGTCGATGGATATTCCGTGGGAGCGGTCATCTTTAGCGCGCTTGAACGCCAGCATGGATTTGGCGGCGGAACCGGGAAATGACAGGTTTTCCGATTCCTACGGCCAAAAATTTGGAGCGACACTGAATCCGGCGCAGGCAGAGCAAATTTTCACCGGCACCGGCCACACGCTGGCGGAGCTTCTTGCGCTGCTGGACCAAGGCAAGCCGTTGCCGCATTTTCCACTGAAACTGCGTTTCCGCGCCACGCAAAAAGCCAGGCTGGCGGCGGTGGAATCGCAAAATGTCATCGGCATGCTGCCGGGCAGTGACCCGCTGCTGAAGAATGAATACGTCGTCTTTGGGGCGCATTTGGACCATTTGGGAGTGGGTGCGGAAGGCCACATCTACAACGGCGCTATGGACGACGGCTCCGGCATCGCGTCGCTCATCGAAATCGCGACTCTATTCAAAGAGCAAAACCTGAAGCCCAAACGCAGCATTCTGTTTGTCGCCGTCACGGGCGAAGAAAAAGGCATGTTGGGCTCGCGCTACTTTACCGCCAACCCAACGGTGCCCATCAAAAACATCGTCGGCGAAATCAATATGGATATGTATCTGCCGCTGTATCCGTTGAAGTCGCTGGAAGTGATCGGCCTGAGCGAATCCACGCTGGGCAATGAAATGCGCGCGGTGTGTGAAAAAGCCGGCGTGCTGGTGCAGGAAGAAAAGGAGCCGCAGCGCAACCTGCTGATCCGCAGCGATCAGTACAGCTTTATCCAACACGGCATTCCGGCGATGACGTTCAAGTTCGGTTGGGAGCGCGGCTCGTCGGAAGAAACAATCGCCAAGGATTGGCTGCGCGAACGCTATCATGCCCCGTCGGACGATTTGAATCAGCCGGTGAACAAGCCCGCCGCCGCCCAGTTCAATCACATCATGATGGAACTGGGATTACGCGTAGCCAACGCACCCACGCGCCCCCAGTGGAATCAGAACAGCTTTTTCAAACGCTTCGCCAAGCCTAGTTGATGGTCGCCGTGACCAGACCCTGGCCATCGGTGACGCTACTCCATTGCACCGTCAGCGGAAATGCCAGTCCGCTGGAATAGCTCCGCGGAGCCGCGCCATCCACCGAAAAAGTCAAGGTGCCATTGGACGCAGTCGCCTGAATGTGGTTGGCTATGGTGACGGACCACCCGCCCACCCAAACGTAATTGCTTTGCCCCGCGGGAATCGCGTAGATGTCTATGTAACCCGTTTGCACAACAAAAGCAAAGGTGGTCCCTGGGGTGCCAGCGGGCGGCTGCAAAATCAGGAAACCCCAGCCGTTCACGCTGCTTAAGGTGAAGTCCAACATGCCACTCGCGCTTATCGTCTGTTGGGCAATGGCCCGTGTGTAGTAGGTGGTTCCGTGGATTCGTTTAATGCCGCCGGAAGTATTGACAACAACGTCCCCCGCCGGGGTGGCGACCCAGGTTGCCGGACTGGCGCCAGCGGAAGCAATCGTCAGTGTGAAGGTCTTGCTTAGCGGCGTTGCGAATCCGTCAGCCACCTGCACGGTGAAAGCGCTGGCGCCGGCGGATCCTGGCGTTCCAAAGATCGCGCCCGTAGCGGCGTTCAAGGTCAGTCCACTGGGCAGGGAACTTCCCGCGCTCAACGTCCACGTATAACTTCCGGTTCCCCCGCTGGCCTGCAACGCCTGCGTGTAGGGAGTTCCCGCCGTGCCGCCGGCCAACGCCGCCGTCGTGATGGAAAGCGGCTGCGCGGTCCCACTTGCGTTCGCAATGCTGGCCGACGCCAGTCCCTGTCCATCCACAACACTGCTCCAGCGCAAAGACAGCGGAAACGCCAGCGCCGCGGAATAATTTAGCGGAGCCGTGCCATCAAGGGAGAACGTCAGCGAATTGTTCAAAGAGCGGACAAGGACGTGACTGGCGCTGGTGACCGGCCACTGCCCAAGCCAAACGTAGTTGGCTTGCCCGGGCGGGGTGGCGTACAGATCCAGGTAGCCAGTCTGCAGGATGAAGGCGAAGGTGGTGCCGCTGGCGCCCGCCGGCGGCTGCAGGATCAAAGATCCCCAGGCGGTTGCGCCGGTCAACGTTAAGTCCAGGGTGTCGCCGCTGCCAGCAACGGTTTGCTGGAAGATGGCGCTGGTGTAATAAGTTGTCCCGTGAATGCGTGTGATACCGCCCTTCGTGTTGGTGACGACGTCGCCCGCAGGCGAGGCCAGCCATGACGGTGGGCCGCCCAGGGGCGGAGGCGCCGGGTTGATGGTGAGGCTAAACGTTTTCGTGCCGGCCGAGCTGCCGTCGGCGGCTTGCACCGCAATCGTGCTGGTGCCCTTTAAACCAGGCGTTCCGGAGATCACGCCCGCCGCACTCAACGTAAGCCCGGCTGGTAGACTGCCGCTTCCGGTGGCCAAGGACCATATGGAATTGCCGCTCCCGCCGCTGGCCTGTAAGGTCTGCGTGAAGGCGGCGCCCACGGTGCCGTTGGCCAGAGACACGGTGGTGATGGTGATAGCACTTTGCACTGTTGGCGCGCATCCCCAGACTTCATTCGATTCGTCCACACCAACCGGTCTGGGGCCGTAAATCGGCTGCGGGCAACCCTTTTCCTGCGCGCCCAGATCTGGAGCCGCGCCCCTAAAATCATCATTGATGTTGGCCAGCACCACGCCCCGGTCCAGCGCGAGTGACCCTGCCGACAGACTGGCATCCGGGGGCGCTTGCAATGCCAGATGGCTTTCCGGACCTGCCATTCCGGACGCGAACGTCGAGGCGTTCACAAGCAAGCCGTGCGGTTCAAATCCGCCGGCCTGCCAGGCCGCGAAGTTATCGAACCCGTGATAGCCGCCGCGGTTGGAGTAGAATTTGCCCTCCGGAAAATAGCCGTTGTAGTCGAACAAACCGTCGTCAATCACGCCGTTCCAATCCACCGTGATCCCGAACCGCGTGGGCATGGGCCCCATGAAAATATTGTTCTCCAGCGCGAAATGATGCGATGCCGCTGGCGTCATCACCTTCAACGCGTAATCGTTCATCCAAATCGTATTGTGGTAGACGAACACGCCGTTGGGTTCGCGCGGAGGCGTGATCGCCAGCCCATGAAACTTCAACGGCTCGTCCACTGAATTGGCAATCACGTTGTGATGAATGTAACCCGGCCCGGCAATTACCGGCTGCACGCTGATGGGCATAAAAGTATTGGTCAACCGGTTGCGAAACGCAGCCACGTTGCCTTCGCCCCCGTCCAGTTCAATGCCGTTATCGTAGGTCCAAAGCACGTCATTGCCGCTGATGTCGATGGCCCGCGAGCCGCTCTGCGCAATATCGATGGCATCACCGAAGCCTGAAATTTGGTTATGGGTCACTACATGTCCCTGGCCCAGAATCTGAATTCCGGTGTCGGAGGCGTGCACCGCTCCGTCATCCGGTGTGGTCAAGGGCCAGACCAAGCGTCCCTGCATCACATTATCGGCAATATAAAGATCCAGTTGATCGTTCTTGCCGGAAATCGCCTGCACCACGTTGTTGATCGCCACCCGCCGCACTACGTTGCCGATAGCGCCCGGCGTCTGCAACCGCAGCGCGCGAAACGCATTGCGAATGGTCAGGTTTTCGATGATCACGTAGCCGGCGCCGTACACCTCCAGTACGTTGCAATCGGTACAGCCTGCGCCATCCAGAATCGCGCCCGCTGGGTTACCCGGATCCGCGCCCCGTAAAACAATCGGGTTCTGCGCGGTGCCCGTACCATTCAGCCCCATGAACGTTCCGCTGTAGACCCCGCTGGCCAGGGTGATCACGTCGCCCGCCTGTGCCGTACTCATCGCCTGCAGCAACTGCGCCGTGTTCGCCACCGCCACTGTGCGCGGCGTTTGCGGATTCGCCGGCGGCACACTCCGTGTGGTGCCGGTTAATAGATAGGTTTGATCGACACCCCCGTCCGCATCTACCACATGCAGTTCTACGTCATAGCTGACGCCTGGACGCAAATCGAAAATACGTCCGGCAAATTGGGGAGCAACCGTTTGTCCCGCGACGGTTTCCGGATGCACATGATACAGAGGCTGGGCGTTCTGCCAGGCAGAACTGCCGCTCTTCCGGTAGCGCACCGCAACACTGGCCGTGTAGTTATCGTCGCCGCTAACCGGAAAAACGATATTCAGCGTGGTAAGCGTCGGCCGCTCCAGCGAAGGTGTCCCCGGGATTAAAGCATTTCCCGCAAAAACGTTTGGCGCAAACATGACTACGGCCAACATGATTACAGCAAATCGTGTCCAGCCAATCAGCAATAAGAACGCGCGCATTCGAAACGACAACTGATTGCACGATGACCGCCGTCTAGAAAACGTTTCACCACCTTCTTGAGTGCTGTCGATTCGGCGCATACTCTGGCCATCGGCCCAGCAAGGCAGCAGGATTAGGTACTAAGGCAAGGAAGAAAATTCGTTCATGTCGTGTTCCTGTCGTGTTCCATGTGTTGCTCCATGTTGTATACTTCACTGGTGCGCTGAACGCCGCCCGGCAACGCCCTTTGTATCTGATTGGGCAGAAACGCCAGCGCGTCCAACAGCCAGAATAACTGACCAAAAATCGGCTGCGTTCGTGAACCAGCCACAACCAGGAGAAATTTTCACAATGAGTGAATTGAGCGGAGCGGATTTCAAAAAAGAACTGCGTGCGGGCGTTCCCAAAATTGGGTTGTTCGTGAACTCGCACAGTCCCACCGTGGCCGAACAGCTGGCCCACAGCGGTTACGATTGGCTGTTGGTGGACACCCAGCACGGTCCCATGAACAACATCACGCTTTCGGCCATGCTGGCGGGTATCACCAGTGGCGGCGCCAAGAGTCTGGTGCGCGTGGGCGGATACAGTGATCGCGCGGGCATCCAGCAGTCGCTCGACATGGGAGCCGACGGCGTGCTGGTTCCCTACATCAACGATGCCGAAGAAGCGCGCCAGGCGATTAGCTGCTGCCGCTATCCCACCGCAGGCACGCGCTCGGTCTACTTCCCGCAGCGCAGCATGAACAAGAAAGGTTTGCTCGGTTACGCCGGTGGCGCCGCCGACAACAACATCATCGCCCTGCAAGTGGAAACCGCCGACTGCATCAAGAACATTGATGAAATCGCCGCCGTGCCGGGCCTGGATATGTTGTTCCTGGGTCAAAACGATCTCTGCATGAGCATGGGCCTGTTTGAGAAATACAAGTTCCCGGACATGTACACTTCTCCCGAACTGTTCGCCGCGACAGATAAACTGGTCGCCGCCGCCCGCAAAAACAACGTGATCCTGGGCCTGTTCCTGTTCGGCACCAGCCGCGTGGGGGAGTTCCTGGAAAAAGGCTTCCCGCTGATCAGCCTGGGCAACGACCTGCACCACGTTCTGACCCAAACCGGGGCATATGTAAACGACGTGGAAAAAGTCTCCAAGGAAAAGGGCAAAACCTGGACGCGGCGGCCGACCGCGTTGCTGTAGAAGCGACTCTCCACACGCGTTGCGACGGCAGTTCCTTAAGTACTCCAGCACCAAGCCGCGACCTTAAGGGAGCGACGATCAAATCAAAAGCCCGGCTGGCCTCTACGGCGGCCGGGCTCTTGCGTTTTCCGGCGCTACTACCCAGCACAATGCGGCGACGCTCGCTCCGCTTCGGCGTCGGAGATAAACTCGATGCTGGGTGGGGCCAGGTGTGCGCGGGAAAACGACAGCACGACCAAACGACAGCACGACCAGGGGCAGCACGACCGGGGACACTGTGCCCGGATCTCCGGCTACTGAATCCCCAGCTTCTTCATCTTGTAGAGCAGCGCCTTGTAGTCCAGGTTCAGCAATGCGGCAGCTTGCTTGCGATTCCAGCGGGTGGACTGCAATGCCGATCGAATGGCCACCGTCTCGGCTTCCTGTTGAGCGCGCGAGGCATGCTCTATGATGGAAACCGCTGCGGTGGGTTGGCTGCGCGGCGGGTTTTGACGGGCCACCCGGCGTTCCACAAAAACCGGCGCGGGTTCAGCGGGCGGCGCAGTATAAGCGCTGAACTGGGCATGTTCCCGGAGTTCATTGACGATGAGCTCTGGATCGCCTAAAACCGCAAGTTTACGGATCGTCATTTCCAGTTCGCGGATGTTGCCGGGCCAATCGTAGTTCAAAAAAGCATGTTCCAGTGCCGGGGAGTGGGGCATGCCGCTATAACCAGCATGCTTACGGAACAGGAAATCGGCCATCAGCATCACGTCGTCCCGGCGGTCGCGCAAGGACGGAACCGTGAGCGAGAATCCGTTCAAGCGGTAAAACAAATCCGCACGGAACGTATTGTCGCGGCCGGCCCGACGCAGGTCACGGTGGGTGGCGGAGATCACACGGACGTTCACTTTCACGGTTTCGGTGCCACCAACGCGGCGGAATTCCTGATCCTGCAAAACCTGCAGGAGCTTGGCTTGCAGGCGGAACTCCATGTCACCAATTTCGTCCAGCATCACCGTGCCGCCGTTGGCCATTTCGAAAATGCCGGGCTTGCGCTGGTGGGCTCCGGTGAAGGCACCGCGTTCGTAGCCGAACAGTTCGCTTTCGGCGAGTTCGCCGGGAACGGCGGCGCAGTTGAGTTTGACGAAAGGCCGATCCGCGCGATCAGAGAGCCGGTGAATCTGCCGGGCAACCACTTCTTTGCCGGTGCCGGTTTCGCCTTGAATCAGGACCGGGACATCACACGCGGCGATGCGGGGAAGAGCGGCGCGCAACTCCAGCATGCGGGGATGGGAGCCGTAGAACATGTCGGGCTGGGTTGGCTGGTCGCGCGTCGGACGCGCCGGAGACTTACGATCGGATCGGCCGGTCTCACGAAGTGGGACACCGAGCGGCATTCTAGGAACACCGAGTGGCATTCTGGGGACATCCAGTACCATGCGGGTTTTGGCGACCAGACCACGCTCGCTACCCGAGGTTCGCCCGGCATCGATTTCAGCATCCATTTCGTCAAGATCGATTTCGCCGGCATCGATTTCGTTGGCAAGGTCCATCGCCGATTCGACATCCTGAACCTTCAGCCCCAGTTGGTCGGCTGGTTCCCAGACAAGTAATTTCCCCCGAGTCACGTTCTGGATCCTCCTATACAGCGATAGTGGCACTTGAGGCGGGACGCTTTGCAGCCGAACCACCCTGAGGTGACTTTACCGAATGAGTGGTTACACTTTCGTGAACCGGTGCTAGCACCAGGGGAAACCCGGTACTAAAGACTATGTACTTGCTTTACAATCACTTCCACGCCAAGTATGACTTGACACACGACACCCGTTACTGCCGAAGCCGGTTCAGCCAGCCCCGCGAACACGAGGGGGAGAAGGGCAACATTTCCAAATGTCCTCTCAGCTTTTGGCCCAAATTTTGGGAAATGTTGCGCAGCTACTGTTGTAGAGTATGCGATGTGGGGAGGGCTGTCAACAATCTTTTGTTGCAAACGGAAGTTCCATACTACTAGTACTGCATGGCCATGGACGGGCGGCGATTTCCACAAGAAAATGTGGGGTTACGCGTTGCGCTCCAGTGGGACATAGAATGGCAGGGAATGGCAGGCGGTGAAGGGCAAGCGGCCTTTTCCGAGTGCAGTCAGTGTTATCTGGTCCGGGAACGCCCATAACCCCTATTTGCGGAGTCCATTCCAACCGTTCTAAAGTGGTAGGAACGGATAGGAACGAAAGTCGGATACCAATCATGATCAAGAATTCCAAAGAATCTGGTTTGAGAATGGGGTTGTCGTCCTTGAACCAACTCCTGGCCCTGTTAACGGCCGCAATATTCATCACCGGAGCACTTCCGGCTTGGGGACAAAAACCGGCAGCGGAGAAGCCAGCAGCGTCAGCATCACAAGTGTCACCGTCGGCATCGGGGGCGGGGGGCAATGGGAAGCCTTACAAGATTGGCCCCGGCGACGTGTTGGAAGTGAATGTGTGGAAAGAACCGGAAGCATCAGTGGCCACCGCCGTAGTGCGGCCGGACGGAATGATTTCGCTACCGCTGATCAAAGAAGTGAAAGCGGCGGGACACACACCCACTTCCTTGCAAGAGGACATTTCCGGAAAGCTGGCCAAGCTGATCCGCGACGCGGATGTCACTGTGGTGGTGAAGGAAATGAAGAGCGAGAAAGTGTATGTTCTGGGCGCGGTGAAAAAAGAGGGTCCCATTGCGATTCAATCGCCGCTAACGGTGCTGGAGGCGATTGCGGAGGCGGGTGGCCTTACCGATTATGCCAAACGCAAGCAGATTTACATTCTGCGCCAGGAAGATTCCGGCCAGAAGCGGATCGCGTTCGACTACACCACGGTGATCCGGGGCGAACACGTGGAGCAGAACATTTTGCTGCAGCGCGGCGATACAGTGGTAGTTCCTTAGGGGGCACGGAAACAGCAGCATCCGTATAGTTCCCGGGCTTCCCGGCCGATCAAAACAGAGGCCTGCAGATTTGCGGCCCGGCAAACCAGTTGATTGACACCTCCGCTGGCCGGCCTGCGCGAAGCGTACAGCCTACGCTCCGCGTGCATCGAATACATATAGATGAGCCTGTCTGCGCTCGGTTTGTACTCAGTCGGTTTGTACTCAGCTGGTTTGTACTCAGTAGGTTCCGAAACTAATTCCGTAGGTGCTGCCGCCGCGAGGGTGGCAGTGGGGAGGAACGGCATGAAAGTGTTCCGCTTGGCCGCCGCGCTTGGCATTGATTTCTGTGGGTTTGCACTGGCTTTCCGGGGATCGGCCACCGTGGCCGCCGGGTTGCTGCTGGGGTTGCTGTTTATGACCGCAGCTTTGCCGGCACAGCCGCGTTTGCAATTCGGGCAACCGGTGGATTTTGGCATCAATGGTTTTCACCTGTACAACGTAACCGGTGCGATGTCGTATTCTTCGATCGCTGGGCCCATTGGGGCGGGCTCAGGGCTACCCGGCGTGGGCGGCGATTATATTGGATACGCGTCACTTTCGGCGGGCTATTCCCGAACTTCCACCAATGGGTCGTTTAGCATCACCTACTCGCCGGGCTATGTGGCGCATATCCGTTATTCGGAGCTGCATTTCCTGAATCAAAATCTGAATATTGCTCTGAACCGGCGCTTGAACTCGCAATGGACCGCGTTTGGGACCCTGGTGGGAGACGACGCTACGCTCGAAAACTTTCTGTTCGCCCCGGCGACGGCGGGACTGGTGGTGGGTGCGCCGGGATCAACCGGCGGCGTAGAAGGCGGGCCTGCCGCGGTGATCCTTTTCGGCAACCGGGTGCGGAGTGCAACGGCGGTGGCGGGATTGATCTATCGCCCGACAACACGATTGCGGATGACCTTCGACGGCGAGACCACCCTGCAGCAATACAAGCGCGACGCGAATACGGCGGTGGGGGCCATCGTTCCGCGCAATTTCTACGTGGGCGGGCAAGTGACGATGGGATATTCGCTGACGCCGCGGACGGAGTTGGGGCTGCATGCGGTGACCACGCGGAATACGTCCACCTTTGGCGAATACCAAAATACTTTCATGCTGGCGTATCTGTATCATCGCTGGACGCCGCACTGGTCGACGTCGATTGGCGCAGGACCGGCGTTGACCAACTATTTAAGCGGCCAGGTTCTCTCTGCCCGCACCTCCGGAAACGCGCTGTCCTATGCCGCGGCGGCAACGGCAAGCTACGATCTGGGCGAAAACCGTTTCAATGTGACCTATGGAAGAAGCGCGGGGGATGCTTACGGCTTGGGCACCGGCGCCACCAATGCCTTTGGCGGAAGCTGGGACGTGCGCAGCTTACGAACCGGTTGGTCCGCCAAAGCCTTTGGCGGGCAGGAGCGTTTCACGGGGGGCTTCTTCACCGGACTGGTGACGTCGCATGCGGGCGCATCGGTTACCCGGTCACTAGGCCAGCAGTGGGCGGCCAGCCTGGAGTACTCCTACGTGCAATACACTGGCGGAACGGGTATTAAAGACTTCGATGCCCACGTGGCGCGCTTGAGCGTCACCTGGGTACCATTCTTGCGCGATGCGGTGGCGTTACGTGCGCCACGGCCCGCCCAACTGAAGCCGGGCGACCCGGTTGCTCCGTAAGTTTAGCGCCCTCATCCGAAACCCAGTTTCACCCGGAATTCAAGTAACGGGCTGCGAGTCGCGCTATTCTTTAAACAAGAACGCCTGAAACCAGTCCGCCGGCTGCGGTAGGCTAGCGAACAGGCACTTTTTACAGCGGATCGCCGCTCGGAGGATGCACTTTGACGCGCAAAATTATCAACTCCCAATGGATTTGGCTGATGGCCGGGCTACTACTGAGTCTGACCTGGACGTCCCCCGCTTTAAGGGCACAAAGTACGGTACCGGCTATTTTCTACTCCGATCTGGCCGGCGGGCCCAGTTCGGGCGGCGAAAACGGAGCTGGCGTTTACGTCAGTGTGTTCGGCAAGAACTTCGGCGGGACACAAGGAACGTCGGCGGTGAGCGTCGGTGGCTCTCCGGTGGCGCGGTACATGAGTTGGACCGATAGCAGAGTTACTTTTCAGATCGCGACGGGAACCGGCTCGGGGACCATCGTGGTGACCACCGCTGCTGGCGCCAGTAATGCGGTTCCGTTCAGCGTTTGGTCTGGCAATATTTATTTTGTGTCTGGATCTGGCAACGACGGTGCCGCCGGGACTTTCGCCGCGCCATGGGCCACATTGTTGAAGGCACGGAATGCGATGAAGCCCGGCGATGTCACCTACGGAATGAACGGCGTGAGTCAGCTTGCAGAAGACGGAACCGGCTGGTCGGCCGCATTTACTCTGGGAGCGAACGACTGCGGAAGCGGGACGCCGCGCACCTTGGCGGCATATCCGGGCGCGACGGTGACCATTGGGACGGTGACCAGCCCGCCCAGCGGAATTCGCGCGTCCAACCCATCGGAGCGTGGTGGTGCGTGCACCGGCGGCTGGGTCTTCGCGGGGCTGACGCTGCGCGGCCAGAATGCAGCCATGTCACTAGAAGGGCCGTCGTCTGGCTGGCGGGTGGTGGCTAACGATATGACCTGTCCCAACGGCGATGGTCCGACGGCGTGCTTTGAGACCAGCATGAGCGCCAATGTGCAATTTTACGGCAACAATGTGCACGACACCGGAACCGCCAATGCATCGTCGGAGTATCACGGAGTTTATTTCTCCACCGATTCCAATCATATCGACATGGGCTGGAACACGGTGGCCAATGTGCGAGGGTGCCGGGGAGTGCAGACGCACTCTTCGCCTTTGTTTGGAGGCGGCGCCAGCGACACTACCGGGCATAACATGTTCGACATCAGCATCCACGACAATCTGATTCACGATACCCAGTGCGACGGCATTGTGCTGGCAACGGTGGATCCCTCACTCGGTAAGGTGGAAGTCTACAACAACGTCATCTACAACGCAGGGAAGGGCCCGTATATTCCCGGGCAGGGCGGCAACTGGGCGTGTGTTTATCTTCCGGGAACCACCAACACCGGCGCTCCCGGCGGCGGCATTGTAGAGGTCTATAACAACACGCTATACAACTGCGGCAGCATCCCCGTGCCGCCGTATGCGTTTTCAGTAGCGGGAGTGATGTACGGCGGCGGCAATCCCAAATTGCAGATGCGGATTCGCAACAACATCATCAATACTCCCGCCGGTGTGCCGTATGTGCAGACGGACACGGCTTCCACCTCCTGCACCGACACGGCGCTGTGCAATGGCGTGATTGGTACCAATAATCTGTTTTACGGCAGCGTGCCAGGACCCAATAACGTCAACATCAGCGCATCGGTCAGCGCGGATCCCCTTTTTGTCAACAGCGGCACGTTCGACTTTCATTTGAAGTCCGGCAGTCCGGCGCGGGGCGTGGGCGTGAACGCTGGATTGGTGACGGACTACGACGGAGTTTCGCGGGCGGGATCGAACGACATCGGGGCATTTCAAGGTATCGGCGGCGTGACTACGGCGCTATCTTTTTTGACTCCGACACCGGCTTCGCTGGCTTTTCTGGCAACGGCGGGCGCGGCGGCGCCGGGTGGCAAGGCGGTAAGCATCGGCAACACGGGCAACGCCAACGCGGCGTTCACCGCGACCGGCAATCAAACCTGGTTGAGCGTGACGCCGGCGGCGGGCACGGTGACCGCGGGGAATAGCCAGAGCATCACGGTATCGGTGAACCAAACCGGGCTTACGGTGGGCAGCTATACCGGCGTGGTGACCATCGCCGGGGGCAGCAACGGGGCTCAGACGGTCGCCGTAACGCTGACCGTGAGCGCACCCACCGCAGCCACATTTACAGTGGCGCCGGCGAGCCTCAGTTTCGCGGCAACCCTTGGTGGAGTGCCCGCCGCAGCGCAAACGGCGACCATCACCAATAGCGGCACCAACGATGGAACGTTTACGGCGAGCTCTAATCAGCCGTGGTTGACGGTCGCTCCCGCTTCGGGGACAGTGACAGGCAACGGTACGCTGGCGCTGACGATTACGGCGAATTTCGGGACGCTGACGGCAGGAACCTATTCGGGCATTGTTACCGTGACCGGAGGCAGCGGCACTCCGCAACCGGTGAACGCAACTTTTATCGTAAGTCCGTCGACGGCCAGCGCTCCGGTGATCCAGCATATTTTAAATGCAGCCAGCTATGCCGACGCGGCGATCAGCCCGGGCGAGATCATCAGTATTTTTGGTCTGAATCTGGGACCGGTAACCGGTGTGGGCGCGACATTATCATCAACCACGGGGCTTCCCACGACGCTAGCGGGAGTGCAGGTGACCATCAATGGACAGGCAGCGCCACTGCTGTATGTACAGGGCGGACAGGTGAACACGATTGTGCCGCGCTCCGTGCAGGGGGTGGCCACCACGCAGGTTTCGGTTACCTTCAATGGCGTTTCATCGCCGCAGACTTCGTTGTTTGTGGTATCGGCCAGCGCGGGCGCTTTCACTCTGGACTATAGCGGACAGGGCCAAGCGGTAGTGATCAATTCGACTGGCGTGGTGAACAGTTTAAGCACACCGGCGACGCGCGGCAGCGTGGTGTCGATCTACGTGACCGGCTTGGGCGTGACCAATCCGGCGTTTACCGACGGGCAGATCATGACGGCAAATGCCCCTGCGGCAACCCAGCCCACGGTGACCGTTGGCGGCAGCCAAGCGGTGATCAACTACGCGGGCCTGGTTGCGGGAACCATCGCGGGCGTGTATAGGATTGATGTGGTGGTCCCGCCGGGCACCTCTACCGGCAGCCTGCCCGTGATTATTTCGGCGGGGAACAACCCGGCGAGCACGGTGACCATGTCAGTTCAATAAGCAGTTCCGTAAACGTTCAGGAAAACTTAAGCGCAATTCGGCGTCAAAAAAGACCCGTTCTATTGAAATTCCTATCATTTCAATGGTTTTCGGGGCCACCGTGGTAGCAGCCCGATACAATGGTAGATTACGTGGAGCGTGCCTCGCTCAACTGAGCGTGGAAACCCTCGCTGAAATCACCATCATGAATACTGCCCACCCTGTTTTGCACCTGGCCCACGGCTTTTCTTTTCAGGACCTGTATCGCCGCGACGGTCTGCTCCGGTTGGATGCCGAATTTCTGAAACACCTTGGTGCGTCGGACGCGGGACTGGCTGGCCGCCTGGCCTCCGCGCGTCTGGATCCGGTAAACGCGGGCGATCGCAAGCAGCAATCCGAACTGGTGGTGGAATTGGCGCCGCACCTGGAAGATTTCGTTGGCGAATTGTTCGGCATCGCGGCCGAGGTGCGGGAGCTGCAGGAAAAGCATGACGCGCTGGCTCCCATGTATGCGTTGAAGCGGAAGTTCATTCAGAAGAAGGCCATCAGCGGAATGACGGCGGAGAAGGCCAGCGCGCTCGATGGACCGGCTCTGGCCAAGCAACTGGAGAACCTTTTTGGCGAACCCCTGAGCGAAACAAGTTACGTGAAGCATGTTTCGGTGTGGCTAGATGCACAACCAGTTCCGCCGGCGCATGGTTCGCCAGAAGAACCCGCCCCTCCCCATCCGGATGCCGCGAAATTCGCGGCACATTTGGAAACAGCCGCGCAGTATGGGGCTTGGGCTGCCTTGGCACCCGCCGGCCGTGCCAAACATCACAACGGTGTTTTGTTCCGGGTACCGCACAAACTGGACATGAATCATCTGGTGCCGGTGGAGAGTATTTCACTGCATGGCGTGAGTGCTTTCGTGTTGCCGGAGCATGACTGGCGGCAGCGCGAAGGATTTCAGTTAACCGACCAGGGCATGGGGCTGAATGCGGTGCTCGATCAGGCGCATTACTGCATCAAGTGCCATAACCAGGGAAAAGACAGCTGCTCCACTGGATTGAAAGAGAAGGACGGGGCGTTCAAGAAAACCGTTTTCGGTATTCCGCTGGCGGGTTGCCCGCTGGACGAGAAGATATCGGAAATGAATTTAGTCAAGCAGAATGGCAACTCCATTGGGGCGCTGGCCATCACCACCATTGACAATCCGATGGCGGCGGGAACCGGGCATCGCATCTGCAACGACTGCATGAAGGCCTGCGTATTCCAGAAACAGGAGCCCGTGGACATTCCGCAGATTGAAACGCGGACCTTGAAAGATGTTCTGGACCTGCCCTGGGGCTTTGAGATTTATAGCTTGTTGACACGCTGGAACCCGCTGAATTTTGCCCGGCCGGTACCGAAGGAGCCAACGGGGAAAAAAGTATTGATTGTCGGTTTGGGTCCGGCGGGCTTTACCCTGTCACACCATTTGATGAACGACGGCCACGCGGTGGCGGCTGTGGATGGACTAAAGATTGAACCGCTGGCGGGCGATGTTTCCGGCGTGACTCCCCTGGGTGAGCGCGTGCCGTTCCGTCCCATTCACGACGTAAATGAGCTGTATGAATCGCTGGACGATCGCATCATGGCGGGCTTTGGCGGCGTGGCGGAATATGGCATCACCGAGCGTTGGAATAAGAATTACTTGAAGCTGATTCGCCTGCTGCTGGAACGCCGCGCGGAGTTTCAGATGTTTGGTGGCGTGCGCTTCGGTGGGACCATCACGGTCGACAAAGCCTTTGAGATGGGCTTCGACCACATCGCGCTGTGCGCCGGCGCGGGACGGCCCACGGTGATTCCGATGAAGAATGGCCTGGCTCGCGGAGTGCGGCAGGCGTCCGATTTTCTGATGGCGCTGCAGTTGACCGGCGCGGCGAAAAACAACTCCGTAGCGAATTTGCAATTGCGCATGCCGATTGTGGTGATCGGCGGAGGGTTGACGGCCATCGACACGGCGACGGAATCGCTGACGTATTACGTCGTGCAAGTGGAAAAGTTTCTGAAACGCTACGAAGCGCTGGCGAAGGAAAAAGGCGAGGCCACCGTAAGAACAGCATGGAACCCGGAGGAGGCTGCCACGGCCGAAGAATTCCTGGCGCATGCCCGTGCCATTCGTGACGAACGCGCAGCGGCGAAGCGTGAGAATCGAACGCCAGCGTTGATTGCACTGCTCAACTCCTGGGGCGGGGTGACCATGGCGTACCGGCGGCGCTTGATCGATGCGCCTAGCTATACGTTGAACCACGAGGAAGTGGCCAAGGCGCTGGAGGAGGGCGTTCGTTTCGCGGAAAACCTGACGCCGGAAGAAGTGGAAGTGGACCAATACGGACATGCTGCGGCGTTACGAGTAAAGACCGCGGATGGGGAAATGGCGCGGCTGCCGGCACGATCCATCTTAGTGGCGGCGGGCACGCAGCCGAACACCGTATTGGCGAGAGAAGACGCCACCAATGTTTTCGTGGATGGCAAATGGTTCCGGGCGGTGGACGAAGACGGCCAGCCAGCGAAGCCCGAAAAATCAGCCAAGCCGAAAACGCCAACCATGTTGATGTCATTGCGCGAAGACGGGCGCGGC
>JANXYJ010000085.1 GCA_025350105.1 Terriglobia bacterium
AGCGGCGGTAATACTAGTAAAAATCGTCGGGGTGTGCGAGTGATGGGCGTTACATCGGAACGATATCTGGTCCCACGCTATGCGGGAGACGAGTAGCCGCCGGCCTGACGGCGTAATTTTTGGGATCGAGGGCCCTTTAAAAGAAATGATTCCGAGCCGCGACCAAAGGGAGCGGTAGAAGAGGACGCAAAAAAGAAACGCAAAAACAAAAACCCTAGTTGGCGTGCGATCCCAATTTCGTGCCGCTCACCAACGCACCCAGCAAGTCAAACTTGAAGCGCACCAGTGCGCCCAAAATCGCCGACATGCGAAACGTCAAACCCGCCATGAACCCTTCGTGTTTGCTCAACAAATGCGCCGCTCCCACATAGCGGTCCGAAACATGTTCGGTGCTTTCCGCTTTTTTCGCCGGTTCAGAATATTTCACACAAATCCCCGGAAATACGCGGATTTTCCTGTGCGCCCGCCGGATCTGCATTGCCAAATCCGCATCCGCCCAATATTCCCCAAACCGCGCATCGAAATAATTCATTCCAATAATGAACTGCTTGCGGACCAGCAGTGCATAGCGCCCCGGATAACCCACGGGATAGCCCGCCGCAACCGACTCCTGCGTCAAATCCACCGCCTGCACCGGCCCCGCCTCACCGGCACAAATTTTCTGGAGCGTCTCTTTCGTCGGCAGCGGCTGCATCAAAGGTGCTGGCGCGCCATCCGCCGTTATCAACAAAGGACACACCGCCGCCGTATCGCTCAAGCTCTCCAAACGTTCTTTCAACCGCGCAATCGTGTCCGCCGCCACTTCCACATCCGGCGACAAAAAAAACAACAAATCCGCTTTAGCTGACCGCACTGCCATATTCAGCGCTTTGGTCGCCCCAAAATCGTCGGGCATGTAGAGTACTTGTGCATCGGGAAATTCGGCGGCCACATCGCGAACCTCATCGTGGCTTCCGCAATCAACCACGTGCACCTCCAGTTGTTCGCGGTTAATCGATTGCTCCAGCGCCGTCAACGCCCGCCTCAATTCCGCCGCCTGATTTCGTGTCACCAAAATGACACTGACGGTCTTGACCACCGGTGCATTCGGTGTAAGGGTTTCCTCCAGCGGCGCGGTGGACAAACCGGTGGGAGGCAGATTGCGCTTGGGCGAAGAGATGGGCATGAGCTGGAATTGGCGGGCGCTCAGTTTAGACACGCCTACGCCAAGTCTAACCGAACCGGTCAAGTCTGTTGGAACCCTAAACTGAAACCCAAACATGTTCCCGGCCAAACTGGTTAAACTAGAAAGAATGGCCCTGGTAGAAGGTTGCAAACATTCTTTAGAGATTACGGTTCCCGTCGAGGAGGTCACCAAGGAAACCGAACGCGTCGCCGTGGGAATTCGAGAGAAAGCCAAACTGCCCGGCTTCCGGCCCGGTAAGGCGCCCTTGGCCATGGTGAAGTCGCGCTTTGCGGCGGAGTTGCGCCAGGAAGTACTGGAGAAGCTAGTCCCCAGGTTTCTAAACGCCAAGTTCGACGAGGATCACCTCACCGTGGTCAGCCAGCCCGATGTGAGTGACGTGCATTATCACGACGGCAAGCCGCTCACCTTCAAAGCCGAATTCGAAGTGGCGCCCGCGTTTGAATTGAGCGAATACACCGGCCTCACCGTCACCTACGCTGAACCCGTTGTCGCCGATTCCGACATCGCAACCCGCCTGGCCGATCTGGCCGAGCGCAAAGCTGAATACGTCAACGAAGATCCACGCCCGCTGGCCGATGGCGATTACGCTGTGGTGTCGCTGGAAAGCATTTCGGGCACTGACGAAAAAGTTCAGCAGGATGAGCTGATGCTGAAACTGGGCGACGAAGCCACGATGAAGGAGTTCACCGAAAACCTGCGCGGAGCATCTCCCGATGACCAGCGCGAATTTGAAGTCACCTATCCGGAAGATTACGACCGCGCATCTCTCGCCGGCCGCACGGTGCGTTTCAAGGCGATCGTGAAGGCCGTCCGACGCAAGGAACTGCCGGTGATTAACGACGATTTCGCCAAGGATTTGGGCGATTATCAATCGCTGGACGAACTGAAGGAAACCCTTCGCAAGTCCATTCTTCACGAACGCGAACACACCGCCCGCGACGCGACTAAACACCAAATCGTCGAAAAGCTGGTGGACGGGAATTCATTCGCCGTGCCCAACGTTTATGTGGATCGTCAGATTGAGACCACGCTGAACAATCAACTGCGCCAACTGGCAGGCCAGGGAATCGACCCGCGCAGTTTGAAGCTGGACTGGGACAAGATTCGCGAATCGCAAAAAGAACGTGCGGAACGCGACGTGCGCGCATCGCTCATTCTGGATAAGATTGCCGAGCGCGAAGCCATCGCGGCGACGCAAGATGAAGTCGACCGCGAAGTGCAAACCTACGCCAAGCGCCAACGCGAACCGGTTGCGGCCGTCCGCGCAAAATTGCAAAAGGACGGATCGCTGGGCCGCATCGCCAGCCAGATCCGCACCGAAAAAACGCTGACCTTCCTGTTCGATAAGGCACACAAAGAAGCGCCGAAGCCGGGTGAAGCCAAAGCGGAAGAAGCAGAAGCAGTCAAACCGGAAGACGCCCAGCCAGAAACAGCAAAGTAGCGCGGAGGGCTGCTGGCTGCGCTCCCCTTTGACACCCTGGACAGGGGGCCGTAAGATAATCACGTGGGATGACAACGTAGTATAACAACGTGGGATGACAACGTAGGTTGACAACGTCGGTTGACAACGCAAACTGGCTGTAGCAGGTGCTTTTTTCGGCCAGTATTTTTTTTTCGGGAGGACCTTCGCAATGGGAATCGGAAAAAAATCGGGTTGGGCATGGGCCCTGATTTTGCTGGGGCCAGCGGTTGCCCGGGCTGGTGAACTGCCGGTGATTGCAAGCGAAGTCACGTTCTCAAAAGACATCGCGCCCATTCTGCAGCGCAGTTGCCAGAACTGTCATCAGCCGGATTCGGTCGCGCCGATGTCGCTGATTACTTATCAGGACGCGCGGCCGTGGGCCAAGGCGATTAAGCTCCGCACGCTGTTGCGCGATAAGCCCGGCGTGATGCCACCCTGGTACGTGGAAAAGAACATCGGCATCCAACATTATAAGAACGACAATTCGCTGAGCGATTTGGACATTGCGAAGATTTCGAAGTGGGCCGATAGCGGCGCGCCGCAGGGAAATCCGGCGGATCTGCCGCCGGCGCGCCCTATTGGCGACAACCACCGCTGGACCGCTGGTGAACCGGATTTGATTGTTCCCTCGCCTTGGGTCACCGTGAAGGCTGGGTCGCCCGATTGGTGGGGCGAACTGGCGGACGCGCCCACCGGGTTGAAGGAAGATCGTTGGGTGAAATCGGTGGAGATCCGCGAAGAGAACGACGTGCAGGGTGATGGCGGACGCAAAACCGTGGGTTCGCGCTACGTGTTTCATCACATGATTTGGACCGCCGCCGTGCCGGGTGCGCCGCTTACCGCTGACGACTTCGGCGAAAGCAGCAGCGGCACCTGGCCCATTCATGAAGTGGGCCGCAACGCCGATATTTTTCCCGACAACGCCGGTAAACTGCTGCGCGCGGGTGCGGTGCTCAACTTGTTCTCCACCCATTTGCATTCCAACGGGCGCGATACCAAATCGCGTTTGCTGTACGGCTTCAAGTTCTTTCCCAAAGACTATCAGCCGCAGGTGAAATATGCCGTGCGCGCGCTGGGCAACGGCGTTGACATCGATATTCGCGGAAGCGAGGCAGGGCAACGGCTGGATGCTTATCAGGTGCTGGAACAGCACACCAAGCTCACTTCCTATGAGCCGCATATGCACGCCCCCGGTGTCCGCATGTGCCTGGAAGCCATCTGGGGTTTCAACATCCAGACGCTTACCTGCACCGGCTACGATCACAATTGGGTGCGGGTTTACGAATACGACGACGATTACGCGCCCATCCTGCCCAAGGGTACGATTCTCCACATCATCGGCTATTTCGATCAAACGGCGGCCAACAAAAATGTTCCAGACCCGCGCAACTGGTCCGGCTCCGGCAACCGGTCCATCACCAATATGTTTATCGATTTGGGCCAGGGGATCATCCTTACCGATGAGCAGTTTTACGCCGAGATGGCCGCGCGGCGCAAGAAGCTGAATCTATCGGTGAACGACGTAATGATCGGCTGTCCGCTGTGCAACGGCGAACCTCTGGTGCCGCGCCGGCGGGCCGCGGCGGCGCCTGCTCCAGCCGTTACCCCAACCACCAACGCGGCACAGTAGACGGAATCTAGCAGACGAAATCTATATATGTTGCGAAATTTGCTTGCCTGTGTGGTGCTGAGCGGCATGCTCGCCAGCGCCCAGTTGACGTATTCATCCGGACAAAGCGTTTATCCTGCCTACGAGGGTTGGGACCGGAATAGCGACGGTACTTTTAATATCGTGTTCGGCTACATGAACTCCAACTGGGAAGAAGAACTGGATGTGCCCATCGGTCCCGGGAACAACATTGAGCCCGCCGGACCCGATCAGGGCCAACCTACGCATTTCTTTCCGCGCCGCAACCGGTTTATCTTCAAGGTCCGCGTACCCGCTGATTTCGGTGAAAAAGAGCTGGTGTGGACCCTGACCACGCATGGCAAAACTGTGAAAGCCTACGGCACGTTGAAGCAGGATTTTTTCCTCGATAACATCGTTTATTCCTCGGAGACCGGCGCGCTGGGCGCGGGCCTGAGCAGTCCGGAAGTTCGAGCCAATAAACCTCCGGTGCTGGAGGCGATTGGCGAATCCGTTCGTCAAGTGAAACTGGGCCAAACGCTGACGCTGTCGGCGCATGTGACCGACGATGGCGTGCCGAGAGTGCGCTCACGCGCGGGCGCGGAAGATCGAAAGGCGACCAACGACCTGCGGTTGCTGCCTCCGCGGCAAATCACCGTGGGTAGTTCGACGGGCCTATGGGTTTCTTGTTTGCTGTACCGTGCACCGATGCATCTTGAAACGAATGACCAGGCGAAAGTCGCTATCCTGCCGCCGCAAGTGAAATCGTGGGAGGATACGCGCGCGGGCGCCAATTCGCAATGGGCTCCGCGCTGGGTTGCGCCGCCTGCCCCGGCCGACGGCAAGTGGACCGTGCAAGTTACCTTCGATCAACCGGGCCAATACATGCTGCGCTGGCACGCCTCCGACGGCGCGTTGTGGGTGGATCAGGATATTACGGTGAACGTGACGCGGTGATAGCGGCGGCATGACACTTGTCCTCCGGTCTGGCGAGGGGAGCTACCACGCTCCTAGTAGAACAAATACTTGCGCCACTGATCGTCGCTTTTGCCCAGCAGGCGCATCAGATGCCGGCTGGTATGCAGGCTGAATGGGCGCGGGGCTTTGGCCAGGCGCATGTTGGCCTCTTCGGGGGTGCGGCTGCCTTTGCGGTTATTGCACGGATGGCAGCAGGCGACCAGATTTTCCCACGTCGTCTCACCTTTACGCGAGCGCGGCATCACGTGATCCAGCGTCAGTTCATTGGTGCTGAACGTCTTCATGCAGTACTGGCAGGTGTAACGATCGCGCATCAAAATGTTTTTGCGTGACAGCGACCGCGCCTGCAGCGGAATGCGCCGGTATTCGAGCAGACGAATCACGCTGGGCACGTTCATGGCCTGGCGGGCGGAGTGCACTTGCGAAGTGGCGTGCTCCTCCGGCGCGGCGACGCCCTTCAGCACCAGCACCAAAGCGCGGCGCGCGGCGCAAACGTTAATCGGCTCAAAGCTGGAATTCAGCACCAATACGGGCCGGTGCAGACGTTCCTGATTCTGTGCATTTTGGTTGGTCAGGTGATGGATGTTGCTCATCTGGTTCCTCCTGCTGCAGACTGGGCTTGTGCAGACATGGCTGGTGTGGAGTGCACTTGCTGGAAACTGCTTGCGATAACATTCAGCCGCCGGTCCGTGCGGGCGACGGTCAACAGGACCACGTGTTTGGCGCCGGCCTTTTTCAGGACCCGCGCAGCGGCTGCGGCGGTGGCGCCGGTGGTCAGCACGTCGTCAATCAATAAAATGCGCTGGCCTTTCAGATCGGGCGTTCCGGAAAAAGGACCGCGTTGCAAAGCAAAGGCGCCGCGAACGTTGGCGCGGCGCTTCGCATGGGTTAATCCAGACTGGGGCGGAGTGGGTTTCACTCGCCGGATCACCCTGCGCACGGGCGCGTTGCACCGCCTGGCGATTTCGTTGGCCAACAGTTCTGATTGATTAAAGCCGCGCTGCCATTGCCGCCGCCAATGCAAGGGCATAGGGACGACGCAATCGAATTGCTGCTCCCGCGGCAGCACGCGGGCCATTAAGCTTCCCAGCGGCTTCGCCAGGGTAGGCACTTTTTCAAACTTAAAGAGATGAATCAGCGTCCGCAGGCCGGCTTCGTAGGAGCCATAAGAGTAGACGGCGTCGAAGCCGGTCAGCCCCAGGCGGCAAAGGGCGCACTGGCCGTCTTCATCTAAAGGAAAGTGGTTGACGAAGGGCGTTCTACAAGACGAACAAGCGAATTCGGCAACCAGAGGCTGCGGCTCCTTTAAGCAAGCGGCGCAGACGGGCACACGGGAAATTTCGCGCAGAGCTTGGCCGCAGATTCGGCAATCGTCAGGGAAAAGAAGGCGGAAGACGGGCGCAAAAAAGCCGTGCAATCCCCGCTCCGCGGCGCGGAGGAAACGTTTTGGCAGGGGAAATCTGCGATTCCCGCCATGTAGTAGGCCGTGCAGCGAAAAGCTACTCGAGAAGACCCACCTCCAGCTAACGCCTTTAGTGTACTACGGGGCGGGTGGGGAATGTTCTCCCTCAATAGCCGCGCATAGACCATTCGCTGTGGTCTTAGCTTCAACTCAAGATCAAACAATGATTCCTACGCTGGACGGCCCGCCGTGAAAATCTAATTTTAATGGAATGAGGCAAAAATATGTCGGTAGGATTTAACAATGTCTAACTCTTGGTCCTTTGAAACCAGCGCTATCTTTGGTAGCGCAGTGAATGCACAAAGGCCCTTAAGGAGGCGCGGCATCCTTTTTCCTACAACCAAGTTGAATTGAATGCCACATATGTGAACTTGATGAGCATGGTGCGTGGGAAACTTCGCTGTACCGGGAACGCCAAATGACTGGATCAGCCGGTTCGTTTCCTCGGAGATCTCGATCACGAGCGCAGCATACTCAGGAAATGATTCCCTCCCAAGCAGAAAGTTCCGAATTTGCTCCGCATATGATCCAAGCTGAATTGGCGAAATTAAACCGGTCGGGTCATGCCAATGGTGAACCGCCGACTTCCAAAAAATGCTGGTACCGAAGTAGGCGATCTCCTCGAACTGTTTTGTAAGCAATGGTTCGTTGATCGTGTAAGCAACCCACTTGTTCTTATCATTCTTCAACGCAGGTGTTTTCGCCTTAATCGATGACAACAGTTTAAACTTACCAGGTGCTCGATAACAAAGCCGAAAGAAGGTGTCCTCACCTCGGTGGTGAAGCAACTGTTCGCACTCGCTACATAGTAAATGCGCCCACACCTGCGCTGATGTCTGTATAACACCCTCCGCTTGAAGAAGGATCGGATCGGGTTTCTCGCCCAAACCACGCATTAATTTGTATGCAGCCTTTG
>JANXYJ010000099.1 GCA_025350105.1 Terriglobia bacterium
CTTCCGGCGTGCTCAGTGACTTGAAGAAAGTTGTTCCGGGAACTGAAAATATAAAGACCATCAGTTACACGATCCGGCCAAACTATCAGCGCCCGAAGTCAGGGGCTCCCCGAATGATCGCCAACTACACGGCCTCAAATACGATTGAGGTAACTCTGAACGATTTGACCCAAGTGGGAAAAGTAATCGACGCGGTTTTGCAGTCTGGCGCAAACATTATCCAGAAGGTTCAGTTTGGGTTGAAGAACCCACAGGTTCCACGCCTGCAAGCTCTACGTGAGGCGGCGGCCCATGCCAAGGCAAGTGCGGAGGCAATCGCAGCGGGTCTCGACGTTCATATTGTGCACGTATTGTCGGTTGCCGAAACACTTCCAAACGAACGCTTCGCAATAGCGACGAGGACTTCAACCCAATTGAGTCTAAATTTTGCTGCTCCCGAAACCGAGGTAGCGCCTGGCAATATCGAGACGAGTGTTGTCGTTACATTAAGGGCTGAGATTAGCCAATAGCGCGCTCTCCTCTGTTTAGCAGCACAGCATGACCTCGCGATCCATCCATCCGCCAGAGCCAATCGTTTTCAGAATCGACACCCTTCCCGTCCATAACGCTCCGCGTGTTACGATATTCGTGTGATCCGTTCGTTCCGTGACAAAACCACTGAAGCGGTTTTTCGCCAGCAGCGGGTCCGGCAATTTCAACAGGTAGCAGTAGTGGCTTTGCGAAGACTAGTCCAGATCGACAGTGCGGATGAATTGCGCGATCTGGCCTCTCCTCCCGCCAACCGCTTAGAGGCGCTACATGGTGATCGCACCGGTCAATACAGCGTTCGCGTGAACGATCAATACCGCGTCTGTTTTCGATGGAAAGATGGGCATGCATACGATGTGGAGCTGACGGATTATCACTAACAAAGAATGAGGATCAAACAAATGAGCACAATCCCCTTTCCGCACCCCGGCGAAACCATTCGCGAGGACTATCTCAAACCCCTCGGCATGAGTGTCAACCGCCTTGCACTCGAACTGCGCGTTCCCGCAACTCGCATGGCGGAGATCGTACACGGCCGCCGCGGCATCACCGCGGATACTGCTCTGCGCTTGGCCCGCTACTTCAATACGACGCCCAGGTTCTGGCTGAATTTACAGGCGTCTTACGATCTGGCCAGCGCGGCAAAATCCAAAGCGCGGGAGATCCAGCGCACGGTGCGCCCACGGGCCGCCGCCTAACCGCGGAGCCCCGAACGACTACTTCCCCGCCTGCACCAACTTCAATCGCGCTGCTTGTGCGCACTCGCCGGTTACTGTGAAATAGCGTGCCACGGCATCTTTCCCAATCTCGAAAGTATGCGGCTCGCCGGGTTTGCGCAAGGCCAGCATCTTGATTTTGGGAACGGCGGAATCGAACTCCGTGTGGTTCGACATCAGAATGGTGGCGTTCGCGGCAGCCGCGGCTGCCGCCATCTTTTCCTGGGACCTTATGTAAATATCGAAGTTCGGCACTGTACTGGGGAAATTGAACGCCGTGCCTCCGGAGTACGCTACGTTCACCGGCTTCCCATTGTCTTTCACAGTGAAGAGCATCGATAAAGTCCCCGGCGTATGGCCCGGTGTGGTAACCAGCGTCACCGTACTCCCGCCCAGCGTAATCTTCTGGCCGTCGTCGGCCACGATATCGCGCTTCGGTTTGCCTTCAGGAAACGCGTTGACAGACCTTTCGATCAACTCCCAATCCGGTGCGCCCATCACGATCCGCGCCTTATAGCGATCCTGCAGCAGTTTGGCACCGCCGACGTGATCGCCATGCGCGTGGCTGATGATCACGTACTTAATGGTGCCCGGATCCAGGCCCAGCTTCTTCAATCCGCCGATGATTTCCTCCTCGGAGTTATACGTGAAGATCGTGTCAATGATGATGATGCCTTCTGGCGTGGTCAACGCCCAGGCATTGTGAATTTTGGAGCCGACGAAGTAAAGGTTGTCAAATACCTTCGCCGGTTCGATGAACCAAGTGTCGCGAGCGGGCGCTGGGCCCGGCGCGGCATCGCGAATGCCGGTGATGTTGGGCGGCGCCACGCACAAACGGGCCAAGGTGGCGGTGAAATCAGACCCAGCCGCGTTTCTGGCCGCAATCAAATGCGCGTCAATGGCGTCGGGGGCAGTCTGTGCCAACGCACCGGCACTCAAGCTACAAAAAATGGCAATCGTTGTCCGGATACCAACCGCGAGGTTCTTCATGACATATTTCTCAATTCTCTGGTTCTCCCCATTCTCCGTCCGCGAGGATATCATGCGCGCCGGGTTTATCGCTGCGCCCGTCGCTGTGCCCGTCGTTGTGCCCGGTGCTAAAATCCCCCTGTGAAGCTGCGACATTTCCTCCTGCTACTCTTGCCCGCGCTGCTCTGCGCAGCTGACCAACCTTGGCCGTGGTCTAAAACCGGCGGCAAAGATGTCACGCTTCTGCTGGTCGGCGACATCAACATCCAGCATCGCGCTGACCCCGCCTCCGCTTTTGCCAACGTCCGCGCCACTCTGAACCGCGCCGATTTGGTATACGGGAATCTCGAAGGCCTGCTTATCAAATCCGAAGGACCCGCCCGCGACATCCCCGACAAAAGCGGTTGGCAGCACATTGGACCCGAAGCCGTCCAAGCGCTGAAGGCCGGCAACATCCGCGTGGTGGGAGTGGCCAACAACGTGGCCTATGGTCCCGAAAACATCATGAAGTCGCTGGCGGTTCTCGACGCCGCACAAATCGCCCACACCGGCGCCGGCGCAGACCTCGACGCCGCGCACGCGCCTGCCATCGTCACCGTGAAGGGCGTGAAAATCGGCTTTCTGCAGTACACCGCCAAGTGGTACGCACAGGATCACCAAATCGCCACCGCAACTCGCGCGGGTGTCGCTCGCATCATGTCCAAAGACGGCTCCACGCTTGACGAAGGCGATCTTGCCCGTCTCCGTGACGACATTCGCCGCCTGCGTTCGCAAGTGGACGTTGTCATCGTTTCCAGTCACAACCGCGACGGCGCCGGGCGGCCTCTGCCCGAAGATATTCTGGCTGAAACCCGTCCCATCGCCGCGCCGCCCGCCGACAACGATCCTTCGCTCACCGCACCTATTCCGCTAGGCCCGCGCTTTTCCGAAGCCGAAGAATACGAAAAAGTTTTGGCGCACGCCGCCATCAATGCCGGGGCCGATATCGTCTACGGCCACGGTTCACACGTGATGCAGGGCGTAGAAGTCTACCAAGGCAAGCCGGTGATGTGGTGCCTGGGCAACTTCGCCACAGACTGGGTCCGCATGAAACCCAACAAAGAAGGCCTGGTGGCGCGTGTTGTCATCCACAACAAACGCGTCGCGAAAGTCTCGCTGGTGCCCGTCACTCGCGAGGATGGAACCAATGAAGACAGAACCAATGAAGACAGAACCAGCAACGTGACAATGCTCGACCCCGCCAGTGGCGCAGGCGCGGCGGCCATGCAGAAAGTGCAACGCCTGTCTGGCGGAACGCCAATACGCATTGACGGCCATGAAGCCGTGCTCGTTGGACCCAAGATTGCATCTCTCGAATTGGAGGTGCAATGTCCGGCGACATGTCCGGCGACGTCGCCTGCTCGCTGACCAAAGTGGGCGTGCCTGAACCCGGCACCCTCCCGTTGTTCTTGGGCGGACTCCTGGCCCGTGTCGTGGCGAAGCCCCGTGTCGTGGCGAAGCCCCGTGTTGTGGCGAAGCCCCGCAATCCCGCGTAATCCCGGCCGGGCGTGCGCGAACCGGCGCACGTCTGGCTGAGCGAAATTCCTCATTGATGAACGCCACAAACGCGGAACGCCCTCCTACCCCCGCAATCACCCTCCAACGTTACCTGCCCCGGCAGTTGCGCGTGGCATTGGGATTGCAGCACAAAGGGCTGACCGCGAGAGGAGATCCAAGGAGAGCTAAATGAGAACAATTCACAGAAATACAATGGTACTGGCACTGGGTTTTACGCCCCTGCTCTTGCTTCAATTCGGCTGCGCCACCGCACCCGAAAAACCGGCAGCGCAGGCAGAGCCGCAATTCAAGGGAGTGGTCCCCATCAACAACATCATGGTGTCGGTGGTGGATCACAACGCCCACATCATCTGGAACGCCTCGGATCCGAAAAAGGCTCCGAAGAACGACCAGGATTGGCATGCACTGGAACATGCCGCGACCACCATCGCGGTTGCTGGGAATATGATTCTGATTCCCGGCCCGCCTAAGGACGATCACGTGTGGGTTGCCGATCCGGCCTGGAAGCAATTGGCGCAAGAGGAAACCAACGCGGGATTGAAAGCCATCCTGGCGGTGGATCACCACGACCTGAAGGCCCTGGAGGCCGCAGGCGACGATTTGGTAGTTACCTGCGAGGCCTGTCACAAGAAATTCAAGCCGGCCTTACCCGCTCACGTAGCCAAGCCGAACGAGCAGCCGGAACACTATCACAAAGCCGCGGAGTAGGAACTGGAATGACCAGCACCAAAAATCCCGTCTGCTCTTTCCTCCACAGGACTGCCTGCGCTAGTATCTAGCTTATAGGCCGAAGAAACGGAGCAGACGGGAAATGAAATACACCCCAGGTGGTGAAAGCCAGGATATTGAAGATCGCCGCGATGAAGGCGGCGGTGGTGGTGGTTATGAACAAGGCGGCCTGGGTGGAGGAATGGGCGGCATCGGGCTAGGCGGGCGGCACATCGGCATCGGCGGATTGCTGGTGCTGGGCTTGCTCAGCCTGGTATTTAAACGCGATCTGCTTTCACCGTTTATCGGCGGCGGGGGAGGCGATAGTGCCTACGACAACCCGGTTGCCGCCAGCGCGCCCAACCCCGCACGCACGCAAGCCGAGCAGCCCACCGTGCAATTCGTCTCTTTCGTCATCGACGATGTACAGAAGTATTGGGAGCAAACCATGCCCACGCTAGGCAAGCAATATCGCCACGCCAAGCTGGTTCTGTTTCGCGATCAAACCAACTCCGGCTGCGGCGCCGCGCAGGAAGCCAGCGGGCCGTTTTATTGCCCCGAGGACGAAAAAGTGTACATCGACCTGGGTTTTTATGATGAGCTGAAACAGCGCTTTGGCGCTCCGGGGCAGTTCGCTCAAGCGTACGTGTTGGCGCATGAAGTGGGCCATCATATTCAAAAGATTTTGGGGATTGAAGCGCAGGTCCGCCAGCTGCAGCAACGCAATCCCGCGAACGAAAATCCCTTGTCCGTTCGCCTCGAATTGCAGGCCGATTGTTTCGCTGGCATGTGGGGCCACTCGGCTTCCCAGCGCGGATTGCTCGAAACCGGCGACGTGGAAAGCGGCCTGGGTGCAGCCGCCGCCGTTGGGGACGACCGCATCGCCCGCATGTCCGGCGTGCGCGCCAATCCTGAAAAATTCACCCACGGCTCCGCCGCGCAGCGGACTACGTGGTTTAAACGCGGCCTGGATACCGGTCAACTGCAAAACTGCGATACGTTTGGCGGACAGTAGGAGGCTTACACGCCCCGCACGTCAGACCCCGCCGCCGCAGCGGCCGCAGCAAGCTTGACACCATTCGTCACGAACGCTCGCCAGCGCGGTCTTTGCTTCACCCACACCAGCGCGGCTGCAAGCTGTACCGCGTCACCGGAACGCAAGGTAAGGCGATCCAACTGTGCCAGCGTCAGCTCGCGCACTTGGCGTGGTTTCCCCAAAACCAATCCTGCTGCGTGAGCTCTGACCGAAGAGCTAAATCTACAGTTCGGGGGCCTCTTAACCTAAACCCAGGTCTTTGTCCACTGAATACGCATCCGCTGCAGTCGCGACGTAATGCTCGGTGACGATGAAACCGTACTTTCGGCGTACGCGGAGTCAACGCCCACCGAACCCCGTCTGGTAAAGTAAGAAACAGTCGAACGTCCTGGCTAGCCTATTACCGAGTGCAGGCCGTTCTAAGTCTATGAAATACCTGTCACGGGTGGTTTGGTCGGAAGGGATGTACCTGGGGCCGCACCACTTTCAGGCCCAGAGCCGGTACTTCGAAGATTCGGCCCGGTTCGCCACATCGTCTTTGTGGTTTGAGCCTTGGGGTTTGGTGGCCGCGCAACTGGACGCCGAAGCGCTGAAAAACGGCACGGTTTCGCTGATTCACGCGCGCGGCATTTTCCCTGACGGGATGGCGTTCCACATGCCGGAAAGCGACCCACTGCCCAAGGCACGCAACATCGCGGATTTGTTTCCGCCCACCCGCGATGCCGTCACCCTGATGCTGGCCATTCCGCCACGCCGTCCAGAGATGGCCAACACGTCGTTATCGCAACAGCCTTCGGTAACCGGCCAGAACCCGATTCAAACGACAGAACTACCGCTCCGCTACCGCGCCGAAGCGCGGCTGCTGTGCGATGAAACCACCGGCCGCGACGAAAAACCCGTGCAGATGGGGCGCAAGAATATTCATCTATTGCTGGACAGCGAATCGCCCGGCGATTCCATCACTCTGCCCCTTGCACGCATCAAGCGCGATGGCTCCGGTAACTTTATCTTTGACGAAGCCTTCATCGCTCCGGCGATGGAAATCAGCGCCAGTGCACGGCTGATGTCGCTGCTGGGCCGGTTGATCGACATCCTGGGGGAAAAAAGCACACGTTTTTCCCGGGGCGGAAGCGACCGCAAAAGCTGGGCCGAATTCTCCACCCAGGAAATCGCCAATTTCTGGCTGCTGCACACCGTGAATTCGGCGCTGCCACCCTTGCGGCATTTGTATCTCACCAAGCGCGGGCATCCCGAGGAGTTGTTCGTCGAAATGCTGCGCCTGGGCGGCGCGCTGTGCACTTTCGCATTTGAGTCGCATCCGCGCAGCTTGCCGCTCTACGATCACCAAAACCTGGACAAATGTTTTGGCGATCTGGATCACCATGTCCGTACGCATCTGGAGACGATTGTTCCCACCCAGTATCTTGAAATTCCCTGGACCAAGCGCGCCGATTCTTTTTACGAGGCCGCCGTTACTGATCAGCGTGTGCTGGACCGCGCGCGCTGGATCTTCGCCATCCGCTCCGCGAAGCTAAACGAACCGGAATTGATCAGCCGCACCCCGGCGTTGGTAAAACTCTGTTCCAAGGAATTCGTTCCGCAGTTGGTGAAGCGGGCCCTGCCAGGCATGGCCTTAACCCATCTTCCCGTCCCACCGGCTGCGATTCCGGTGAAAGCGGATTTTCAATATTTCAGCGTCAGCCGCAGTGGGCCGTGTTGGGATCACATCGTGAAGTCGCGCCAGTTGGGGCTGTATGTGCCCGGCGATTTGCCGGATCCGTCCATCGAACTCTTGGTGATTTTGGAGGCATAAGAAAATGCAGCCCACAACCTCAAGCCAGCCGCGCCGCGCGGAAAATTTGGCCAACGCGTTTCAGGAACTGATCACGGTGGGGGAGCGTTTGCGCTCCAACCGCCAACAGGTTGTGGATGCCGCTTCGTTTCGCGCGCAAATCTGGGGAGCGGCGAAACTGGCCGACGAAGAAGCCCGGCGGCGCGGCTATTCTAGCGACGATATTGAGCTGGCCACCTTCGCCGTAGTCGCGTTTCTGGACGAATCGATATTGAACTTGCGCATTCCCGTTTTTGCGGACTGGCCGCGCCAGCCTTTGCAGGAGGAACGCTACGGCCATCACATGGCCGGCGAAATCTTTTTTCAAAACCTGCAAAAGCTTTTGACCAGACAAGACTCCCAGGAAACGGCGGACGTGCTGGAAGTCTATCAACTCTGCCTGCTGCTGGGGTTCGCCGGAAAATACAGCATGGGGAGCCGCGGCGATCTGCGCGCCATCACCATGCAAACCGCCGATAAAGTGCAGCGCATCCGGCAAACCAGCGGTGAGCTTTCTACGCTGTGGCGTCTTCCGCAACAAGAAGCCGCGCGGCGCGCGGGAACACAACGTGACCCGTGGGTATCGCGTTTGATGTTTTCCGCGCTTGCTTGTCTGGCGCTGCTGGTGATTTTGTTCGCGGTGTACCTGCTGGTGTTGGGCAACGGCGCCAGCGCCATCGAAGCGATTGCGAGGCGCGCATCATGAACCTGTATTGGGCGGCGGGCGGTTCGTTTCTCTTCTCTATTTTGGTTGGCATATTTGGTGGCCGCGCGCTGCACCTGCAGGGCGCGTCGTTCTGGTTCTTCTTCGGCTTGATGACCGTGCTGGGTCTGGCCGCCGCGGCGCTGCTCGCCTATTTTCAGCGGCGCAACGAACAAGCGCGGGGAGTAATTCCGGGTGGTAACGGTTCGAGCGAAACCAATCCGTTGATTCGCGACGCCAACGCGCGTTTGGCCCAATCGCGCGGCGGCGCGGGCATCGCCAACCTGCCCATGATTTTTGTGATCGGCGATCGCGGAACGGCCAAGACCAGCACCATCCTGAATTCAGGGCTGGAGCCCGAACTCCTGGCTGGCCAAATTTATCAGGAAAATGTCGTCACCCCGACGCGCACTGCCAACATTTTTTTTGCGCGCAACACGGTGTTCGTGGAAGCTGGTGGCGCGTTGATGGGCAATCCGCAATCCTGGTCCAGTTTGGTTTCGCGGTTGCAACCGGGGCGTTTGAAATCCTTGGCCGGAGGCGGGCAAGCTCCCCGCGGCGTGCTGCTGTGTTTTGATCTGGAAACCTTCACGCGCCCCGGCGCAACCGACGCCATTGCGAATGCCGCGCGTTATCTGCAAGCGCGCTTGGGAGAAATTTCACAGATTCTCGGCGTTAGTTTTCCCGTATACGTCTTGTTCACGCGCGCTGACCGCCTGCCGTTTTTCGCCGAATACGTGCGCAACTTGAGCCAGGAAGAAGCCGGACAAGTGGTGGGCGTAACCCTCCCCATGCAGCCGGCCTCCGCCTCCGGCATCTACGCCGAAGAGGCTTCCAAGCGTTTGACGGCGGCGTTTAGTCAGATGTGTTATTCCTTTTCCGATCAACGCCTGCGTTTGTTGCCGCGCGAAACCGATGCCAGCAAACTCCCGCCCGCCTACGAATTTCCCCGCGAATTCCGCAAGCTGCGCAATTCTCTGGTGCAGTTTTTGGTGGACGTGGGCCGGCCCAGCCAGATTCAGGTGAGTCCGTTCTTGCGCGGGTTCTATTTCACGGGTGTGCGCCCGGTGGTTGTATCGGACGCGCTGGCAGTGCCGGTTTCGCCAACTCAACCCCAAGCAGAACAATCGGGCGCAACGGGAATGTTTCGCGCGGGCATGTCACGGCCGGAAAGCGAAGCTTCACAACGCGCCGCGCGTATGCAGAACGTCGGCGGCGGTTCGCGCAAAGTTCCGCAGTGGCTGTTTCTGGGGCATCTGTTCAACGACGTGATTTTGGCCGACGAAGACGGGCGCGCCGCCAGCGGTGCCAGCGTGAAAACCAGCATGCTGAAGCGCGTGCTGTTCGCCACGGCCGCGGCCGCGTGTTTGCTGTACGCGATTCTGGCGACGGTCTCCTTCTTCGGCAATAAAGCGTTGGAAGACAAAGCGCTGGCCGCCGCACAGGCGCTGGCCGGGACAACCGTTTCAAACGCCATCCCCAGTGAAGACGCCCTTCGTAAATTGGAAGACTTGCGCAAGCCGCTGGCGGAGCTCACCGATTACGAATACAACGGCAAGCCGCTTAGTTTGCGCTGGGGCTTGTACACGGGCAGTGGGATTCTTCCGCAAGTGCGCCGGGCCTATTACACGCGTTTCGCGCAATTGCTTTTCGGCGGAACCCAAGCCGGTTTGCTTTCGTACTTGCAGCGCGTGCCAGCGTCCCCTGCACCCAATGACGATTATGGCTTCGGCTACGATTCGCTGAAAGCTTATCTGCTGACCACTTCCGAATGGAAGCGTTCTTCTGACACGGGCCTGCAATCGTTTCTAGGCCAGAAACTCTTTTCGCGCTGGTCCAGTCAGCGTGAAAACGATATGGGCCAAGCCCGGCTGACGCTGGCCAAACAGCAGTTCGATTTCTACGCGCAGGATTTGCCCCACGGCAATCCGTATCCGAGCGACGCCGACAGCGGATCGGTGGATCGTTCGCGTTCCTATCTGTCGAAGTTTTCAGGCTTTCAACGGGTTTATCAGTATCTGCTTTCCGAAGCCGCGAAGAAAAGCCCGCCGGTTAGTTTTAACGATAAGTTTCCCGGCAGCGCGGCCGCCGTCACCAGCACCGTTCCGGTGCAGTGGGCTTTCACCAGGGACGGCTGGAAGTTCATGCAGGACCAGATCAAACGCCAGAATTTTGGGGGTGAACAGTGGGTCCTAGGCGCTTATCAAAATCAAAGCGTCGACCGCGCCGCCATGGAAAAAGGAATCATGGATGCCTACGCGCACGATTACGTCGAACAATGGCGCGCCGTGCTGCGGCGCAGCAATGTCAATCGTTACGCCGGTTATCAGGATGCCTCGCGCAAGTTGACTTTGCTCACCGGCAGCGCCGCGCCGCTGCTGGCTTTAATGTGGTGGACTTCGCAGAACACCGGCGTGGACGCACCACCTGGTGTTGCCGATAAATTCAAGGCCGTGCAGACGGTTGTCCCGCCTTCCGCCGCGCAGCAGTACATCGTCGCGCCCAATCAAAACTACAACGGCGGCTTGTTGAATCTGCAGCAATCGGTGGACCGGGCGGCCGCCAAAGATCCTAATGGCGATCAAATGGTCCGCGATACGGCCCAGACCGCAAGACTAAACGCGCGGCAGCTTTCCTCCACCTTTCCTCCCGATCCTGACGGCCACATCGATCAACGCACGGAAGAGCTTTTGCTGCAGCCCATCTCCTATTTAGACGGCCTGATTGGCGGCGACCTGCGGGCCGGCGGCGCGTCTTTTTGTTCTGCGTTCAATTCGCTCACCACGAAGTTTCCCTTCAATCCCACCGCGCAAGCCGAAGTAACGCTGGACGAATTGGGCGGATTCTTACGCCCGCAATCGGGCCGCCTGTGGACCTTCTACGACAGCTCGCTGAAAAGCGTGATGCAGTGCCCCAACGGCGAATGTTCGCCACAGGGCTCACAGCCAGTGAACCCTGTGTTTGTACGCTTCATCAGCCAGGTGATGAAATTTTCCCGCGCCATTTACGGTGAAAACGGCCAGGAACCCAGCCTGCATTACACTTTGCGCCCGCAGGCCAGCGACCAGGTGAACGAATTCGGCGTCAACGCCAACGGCGAAAGCGCGCAACTGAAGGGCGGCGGGTCAAAGCAGTTCACTTGGCCGGGCGCGGGCACGCCCGCTTTCCGGCTTGCGCTGAAAACCGCCGATGGCGGTAATCTGGACGTGCAAAGCTGGTCCGGCACCTGGGCCGTATTTCGCTTTTTCGCCGACGCAAATCGCAGCACCAGCGCCGGCAGCAGTTCGGTTTTCACCTGGACATTAACCAGCGGCCGCAGCCAGCAACCGGTGATCATCAAAGGCCGTCCGCTCACTTATGACTTCACCGTGGACGCCGGCGGTGGACCCGCGGTATTTAGCAAGGACTTTTTAACTACACTGAGGTGTGTAGGGCCCGTCACCAGATGACATCACTTGTATAACGACACCGTATAACGATCATGGAACACCCAACGCGCATCGGGAAATATAACATTGAGCAGTATCTGGGCGGCGGCATGTCGCACGTCTATCGCGCCACCGACAGCGTGCTGGGGCGGCGGGTTGCCGTGAAGGTTCTTACCGAAGCCGCCACCAAGGAAACCGAATCGAAGGCCCGCTTTTTGCAGGAAGCCCGCCTGGCATCCAATATTTCCCACGACAACATTATTGCGGTTTATGATTTTGGCGAGGAAAACGGCATGCCCTTCATGGTGATGGAATTCCTGGAAGGTGAAAGCCTGCGCCAGGCTCTCGATCACGGCACCGCCGGCGATTTGCGCCGCAAACTGGAAATCGCGGTGGCCTTGGGCCGTGCCCTGGATCACATTCATTCCAAGCAAATTGTCCATCGCGACATCAAGCCCGAAAACATAAATGTGGATGCCAACGGCCGCGTGAAGCTGATGGATTTTGGTATCGCCAAAGCGCAGAATCTGAAACTCACCCGCGCCGGATTTACGCTGGGCACGCCGTACTATATGGCTCCCGAACAGGTGATGGGCCAGGAAGTAACGCCGCAAACCGACGTCTATTCTTTCGGCGTTTTGTTGTATGAAATGCTGGCGGGAGCGAAACCGTTTCAGGGCGAAGGCTACGAAAAAATCTTTCAACAAACCCTGCACGAACAGCCCAGCCAGGAACCCTTGAAGGCGGCCAACGTCCCGCAGCCGGTGATTCAACTGGTGATGCGTTTGCTGGCCAAACAACCGGCGCAAAGGCCCGCCGGATTTGGGGTGGTGTGCGGGGAAATCGAAGGCATCGTGGCGCGGTTGGTACCGGTAAAAACGCCAGTGAAGGGGTCAGCCAAAACACCCGCAAAATCGGCCACACAAAGTCCGATTCCCCGTGCGCCGGCAACACCCGGCGCAACTGACGTCTTAAAACACAGCACCAATCCTAAATTCTCCACGCCAGAGCCACCTGCCCCGGCAACGCCCACAAGTTCGGGTAGCTTCACCGACCATCTGCCGCCCCCGTTGCGTTCGCCCGTCACCTTGATGCTGCTTTCCGCGATCGCGGTGCTGGCGCTGGTGGCGATCGTTTTTATGATTGCGTCGCGATTTGTCTAATAGAAATGGCCGCTCCCGCTAACATGCAGCTTCCTTTTCGCATTGGCCGATACGAATTGCTGGAATTTCTCGGCGGCGGGATGTCGCAGGTCTACCGCTCGCGCGACTTGGTGATTGACCGGCCGGTGGTGGTGAAAATTCTCACGCCGGAATCCTGCGCCGACGCCGAAGCCAAAGCGCGTTTTTTACAGGAAGCCCGCATTGCTGGCAACATCCAGCACGAAAACATTGTCAGTGTTTTTGATTTTGGCGAATTCGAACAGCGCCCCTACATCGTGATGGAATACCTGAAGGGTGAGGATCTGCGCGATGCCATCAGGAACAATCGCGCGGGCAATGTGCAGGAGCGCACCAGGATCGCCGCCGATTTGGCCTCGGCGCTCGAATACATCCACCGCCAGGGCATCATCCATCGCGACATCAAACCCGAAAACGTGCACCTGGATCCCTCCGGCCGCGTAAAGCTGATGGACTTCGGCATTTCGAAAACCGCCAATCTTTCGCTCACCCGCACGGGCATGGCGATGGGCACTCCGTTCTATATGTCGCCCGAACAAGTGGCGGGCCGCCCCACCACCGTGAGCGTGGATATTTACGCTTTCGGCATGTTGTTCTACGAACTGCTGACCGGCGTGCGCGGCATATCGGGCGAGTCGATGGAACAAGTGTTCTTCCAGATTTTGCATGCGCCCTTGGACGAAAGCAAAATGGAAGGCGCGGGTACACCGGCCGCGATTCGAACGCTGGTGCTGCGCTGCACGGCGAAGAACGTGGAGGACCGGCCGCAATCCATGCGCGAAGTGGTGGAGGTGCTGCGCGGCGCGGTGAAGGCGCAAACATTTTCGAATCCAGCACAGGCTGCGGCGCCAGTGATCATGAAACGGGACGCCGCACCCCCGCCGGCGGCGCCCCTGCCCAATGCAAATGCCAGTGCAAAGACCGCGGCCAAAACCACCGGCGGCAAGAAAGTAGTCATCGCCGTTGTGGCCGCCATCGGTATTCTTACCGCGATTTCCATGGCTATCATCTGGTCCAAGCGCGTGCCGGCAATTCCGGGCATGGTCTATTTTGAGGCCGGAACATTTCTGGCCGGTCCTGATAAAACGCCAGCGAAGATCCAGGCCTATTTCATGGATGACACGGAAGTGACCAACGCGGCGTTCATGGAATTCTGCGCTGCCACTGGCTGCGCAACTCCCGAGGGTCCTGCCGATTTGCCGGTGGTGAACGTCACCATTGAACAAGCCCGCTCCTTTGCCAAGTGGAAGGGCAAACGTTTGCCCACGCAACTGGAATGGGAGCGCGCCGCGCGCGGCTTGGACGGCGCGAAGTATCCGTGGGGAGACACCGAAGACGCCGCTTTCGCCAACCTGAGCGAGAACCCGACGCTCACCAAACACGCGCTGATGCCGGTGCGTTCTTTCAAACGCATGCCGGTCTTTCAAATGGCGGGCAATGCGTGGGAGATGGTGGAGGGTGAGGTAACACCGAGCAACGACGCGGTGGCCATGTTTCAGAAGCTGATCGCACCACCAGGATTCCAGGAAAAGACAATGGCACAGGAAATATGGATTCAGATCCGCGGTGGTTCATTTAATACCACCCTCAAAGCCGCCGTTACCTATGAGTTCAGTTCCATCCCCGAACGATATTCCGGAGCCGACATCGGTTTCCGCTGCGCGAAATCGCTAGAGTAGATTTCGTCTATCGTTTCCTTAGCTTCACGGTTTTTTCAGCTTCACATCTCTTCTGGCTCTACATCTTTTCCAGCTTTACGGCGGTCCCGTAACATAACACTTCGGTGACACCCTGCATCACTTCGGTGGCATCGTAACGTACACCCACAATGCCGTCGGCTTGCATCTGCTCGGCGTGCGCCACCATCTTTTGATACGCCTGCTCGCGAGTCTGCTCGCACAGGTTGGTCAGCAGCGTGATGTTGCCGCCGACGATGGTTTGCAGGCTGGCTCCGATGGTGCCAAAGATGGAGCGGGAGCGAACGATGATCCCGCGCACCAAGCCCAAGCTTTGCGTGGTCCGGTAGCCATCAATGGTGAATGTGGTGGTGACGAAATTGTGAGTCATATTATTTAGCACCGCTTATTTAGCACCGCATGTCTGCGGACCATTTTAGCATCCAGCTATTTTGTATCTGGTAGATGAAACTCGACGTTGCGTTCGCTATTCAGCTTGGCCGTAAGTGCCCGGTCCACCGCCGTGATCGAGGCGTGATTCACCGCGCCGCCCACCATCACGTAATTCAGCGTATCGCCTTGCACCCAGTAGGCCAGCGCCGGGTAAATGGTGTGGTCCTTCATGGCGATCAGAATCAGCGGCGTATCGCCGTCAATGCTGGTAGCACTGGTACCAGAACTTGCACCCAAAGCCGCGTTCGAGTTGGTCTGCGGTCCCGGGGGCGGCAGCATCGCGTTGGAATAATCACGAATCTTCGGACTCGCGGTTTGGGGCTGGAAATTCTGGTTGATGATCACCGTCGGCGTGGCGCCCTGCTCCACGTAGCCGCCGGGCCCCGGATTA
Source organism: Terriglobia bacterium (assembly GCA_025350105.1). Lineage (GTDB taxonomy): Bacteria > Acidobacteriota > Terriglobia > Bryobacterales > Bryobacteraceae > Palsa-187. Next base: position 15,178 of record JANXYJ010000099.1, read on the forward strand.
TACACACCGAAAATCGAATCGTACTCGCACGGCGCCGGAGTGTACACCGGCCCGCCAGCGCCCGCCACCGGATACGGCACCAGAATCGCTCCGCCGCCGTAACTACTGCCGTAACCGTTGCGGTTATTCACGCCTCCGCGCGGCCGCGCGCCGCCACCAGTGCGTCCGTTCCCCGCGGTGGTCACCGAACCGGTTCCGCCATTCGCTCCCGCGTGCGGGGTCCCCGGCGTCCACACATTCCCGCTGCCACCCACCGGATTCAGTTGGCCCACTGTGCCCGATCGTTGTTGGGCTAAAGCCTGTTGCGCAAGCGGAGGTAATGCGAATCCAGCCACGCAAACCATAAGAACCAAACGCATGATGAACCTCCCTAGCATCGACACCCCGATTATATGCCTAATATCCTCTTTTTAGATGTGGGAAAACGAGTTCCGGTTGCATTTATGGGTTCAACGGAGTCTTAGCGCAGGACTGGTACTACGAAAAGCCCTTGTCGTAGTGCATCGAGCTTCGCGAGATTTTAGAACCGATACAGCATCAGGTACACCACCACGCCCGTGACGCTGACATACAACCAAATGGGCAGGGCCCAGCGGGCGATGGCCTTGTGGCGGACAAACAAACCCTTCAGTCCGCGCCGCAAAGTGATGATGGCCAGAAACGGCACCGCCGCCGCCAGAATCGTGTGCGTGATCAGGATGGCAAAGTAGACCGTCCGCCGCCAACCCGTGTGCGGATAGTGCACACTGCCTACCTGCGAATGGTAGACCAGATAGGAAATTAGAAACAGCACCGAAACGGTAAACGCAGCCAACATCACGCGTTTGTGGGCTTCGCGCCGGCCCCGCTTAATCAGGACGAAAGCAATCACCAACAGCACGGCGGCGCTGCCGTTCAGAATCGCGTTCAAGGCGGGCAGATCGTGAAGCGTCATTTCAAAAGCTGTTTCGCATCGGCAATCAAACGCGGGATGGCGTCCTTTTCCGTGGTCTGATAGTAGCCGCGGATGTTCGAATCAGCGTCCACCAACGCGAATCGCTCCGAATGATCCAGGCTGCCATCGACGTCGTTCAACTTGAAATCTTGGCGGCCCAGTCTTTGCAGTGCGGAGACGTCGCCAGTCAGAAAAAACCATTTGCCGGGAATGGCCTCAAAGTGCTGGCTGTATTCCGCCAGCACCGGCGGCGTGTCGCGCTGGGGATCGACGGTGAAGGAGACGATCCGCACCCGCTCGTCAGTCGATAGAGACAAAGCCGCCTGCACCTGATGTAGTTGCGAGCTCATCCGCGGGCAAGGCCCCGGGCAATGAGTGAAGAAGAAATCGGCAATCCAGATTTTTTTGTGCAGCGCCGCCTGGCTATGAAAAGCCGCACCAGTCTGATCGGTCAATTCGAAAGCGGGAATGGCGCCAAGCGTGGGGAGTTCAGGAGCCGAACCGCAGCTGGCGATAAACAGCACGCCACCCAGGCAGGCAACCCGGCACGGGATGATGACCAGCTTAGTAACGCGTTCCGTCCAACACCAAAAGGCCATAAAGCACAGGAAGATAAACCACACTGGCCAGCAACACCTGGCGCGCGCGCGGCACCGTTCGTTCCATCATCACGCGGGTGCCCGCGTACAGGAAGTACAGCCCCAGCGCCAATGCCCCGAACAAATACCAGTTGCCGGCCATCGCCAGATATTTCGGAATCAGGCTTACGGGAATCAGCAGGACGCTAAACCAAACAATGCGCCGTGCCGTGGATTCATTCGATGGTTCCACCACCGGCAGCATCCGGATCCCGGCACGCGCGTAGTCATCACGATACATCCAGGCGATCGCGTAAAAATGCGGGAACTGCCACAGGAACAAAATGGCGTAGAGAATGCCGGCTTCGTAATTGAGCAAGCCGCTGGCCGCCGCGTAGCCGATAAGGGGAGGCATGGCGCCGGGTATCGCGCCTACCGTCGTCGAATGCGGAGAAACGCGCTTCAACGGCGTGTAGACAAAAAGGTAGCTGGCCAGAGTGAACAGGCCCAACATGGCGGTTAGCAGGTTCGCGCCCAGCCACAATTCCACAAAACCGGCAATCGATAAAACGATGGCAAAGACCAAAGCATGGGCCGGGGTAATGCGCCCGGAAGGAATGGGCCGTTTCATCGTGCGCGGCATTTTCGCGTCGGCCAGACGCTCGTACCATTGGTTGAGAGCTGCTGTCCCACTGGCAATCAGTCCAGTACCCAGCAGCATGTGCAGCAACAGAAGCCAGGTCCAGTGCCCCACAATATGTTCGCCGCACAGAAAGCCGATCGCCGTGCTCATCAGAATGAAACACGTGATGCGAGGCTTGGTCAGCTCCAGGTAGCTATGAAATCGGGACCTCAAAAACAGGGGGACTCCAGCCCTCATTGTAGCCGATCCGGGGCGATTGCCGCCAGTAAATCTACACTAAAAATGGAACGGTTACATTTAAAATTTAATCGCGCGATTGATTTAAGCTGCGCGAGGGGCTGGGACGAAGCATTAAGGCGTTGCGCGATTTGGCGCTTGCGCCAGGAAACGGCCAAGACCGACCAGCTGGACACCTATGCGCTGGCACTGTTTGGCGTGCCTGGCCGGAAGCCGAACGCCCGCAATGAGCAGCCTGGGTGGCGCGGTATTCGCTGGCGCCGCGGTGCGGTTCGTGCCATTCTCTTCCTCGTAAGTTGGAGTGCCGCCCGCGGCCAGCGATCGTTGCGTGCGTTCTACCGCCGCTTGCTGGCCGTCGGCAAACCGAAACAAGTCACACGAATCACCGTGGCCCGCAAAATACTCCTGGCCTTCAATGAGATTTCACCTAGTCGCTAACGGTCGCGGTTGGGGGGATTGCGGCTTCGGGTTGTGATGGTAAGACGCGGAGCACCCGCGTCAAAACCGCGCAAGCACGCTAGACTAAATTCGATGCTCACCCGACGCGCGCTGATTGCTTTGCCCTTGTTGGCCGCGTGCGGCCGCCGCCGCAAGGGTGCGGGTTTTCGCGGTTATGCGTTCGTCGCCAATCGGGACGGCCAATCCATCGCTGCGGTAGACCTGGAAGTCCTGGCCGTTGCGCGCCACATTCCCGTCGGGGGTTCACCAACACAAATGGTCACCGCGCCGTCGCGCCCATCGGTTTACGCCCTCACTTCGAGCAACGGGACTCTGCACGAAATTTCGATCGACCATCTTAGTTTCACGCGCAAGTTGATGATTGCGTCCTCGGCGATTCGCATGGAGATGGCTCCGGATGATTCGGCCATCTATGTTCTGGCCCGCGAACCGCAGGCGCTGATAAAGGTGCGGCTGGATTCATTTACTGTCGACTGGAAATTGCCCTTGCCGGAAGAGCCGGTGGATTTCACCGTTGCCCCGGAACAGGAGCACGCCGCGCCCGCCGCGGCCGTCACCTTTCGCAGCGGCGTGCGGCTGGTGGATTTGGCCCAGCGCACATTAGGAAACCAAGCCGCCGCTGGCGATTTTGGTCCCGTGCGTTTTCTGGCGGACGCGAAAACCATGGTTGCCGCCAATCGCGGGCAGAATCAGCTGGCGTTGTTCGATGTGGCCTCAGGACAACTGATCAGCAATTTGCCGCTGAGTGTGCGCCCGGATTATTTGTGCTTTAACTCCGATGGTGGCCAACTGTTTGTGACCGGGGAGGGGATGGACGCAGTGGTGGTCGTGTTCCCCTATCACACACCGGTGGTGGCCGGAACAATTTTGGCGGGACATGTTCCGGGGACCATGGCCGCATCGCGCCAGTATATTTTCGTCGCCAATCCACAATCGGCCAACGTCAGCATTATCGAAGTGGCGTCGCGAAAAATGATCGCCGCGGTTTCGGTGGGCAACGAACCTGCCTGCATCACCATTACCCCCGACGATCAGTACGCGCTGGTTCTGAACCGCGTCTCCGGCGATATTTCGGTGTTACGCGTGGGAGCCATCACGCGAAACCGAGACCGCCGGGCCTCGCTGCTGACGGTGATTCCGGTGGGCGCCAGCCCGGTGAGCGCGGTGGTTCGTGCGGTTTAGATTCCCGCCGAACTACTGAACTGATGCCGGGCCCTTAGGTTCCAGCTTGATTTCGCCAAACGTGGACTCATACTGCGAAACATTTTGCTGCAAAACGTTGCTGAGCGCCTTGGCCTGCTGTGGGCTGAGGAAAATGCCTTCGAAATTCTGGATCTGCACCGCGTCGGGTGCGTTCTGATTCATGGTGCCGAAAAGCAGGAAAAAATCCCACAAACTCACGCGGACCTGCACACTATTGGCATAGTGTTCGCGGTAGTCTCCGGTGTTGGATAGCGTGATCTTGGTTTGCGGTTGCTGCGGGTTCATAGCTCCAGCATACAAGTTCAGCCATTTACATTTAAAACGTCCAGCAAGAACGCATAGTGAAACGCGGTTTCTTTCAAATATTCGTAACGGCCGGACGAGCCGAAATGGCCACTGCCCATATTGACCTTCAACAACAAAGGGCGGTCATTCTGTTTCAACGCTCTTAACTTAGCCGTCCACTTCGCCGGCTCCCAATAAGACACGCGCGGGTCATTTAAGCCGGTTGTGATCAGCAACGCGGGATAATTCTTCGCACTCACGTTCTCATAGGGAGCGTACGATTTCATGTAGTCGTAAAACTCTGGGTTGGCGGGATTGCCAAACTCTTCGTATTCGCCAATAGTGAGCGGCAAGGTGGAGTCGAGCGCCGTGTTCAGGCTGTCGACGAACGGGACCATGGCGACGACCGCCGCGAAGAGGTCCGGCCGGGCGTTCATCACCGCTCCCATCAGCAACCCACCGGCGCTGCCGCCCATGATGGCGATGCGATCAGCGGAAGAGTACTTCTGGGCAATCAGGTGTTCTGCCGACGAGATGAAATCCTTGAAAGTGTTTTTCTTTTTCAGCATGCGGCCGTCTTCGTGCCAGGGCTTGCCCATATCCATACCGCCGCGAATGTGCGCGATGGCATAGACGAAACCGCGATCCAACAGCGAGAGGCGATCGGAGCGAAAGGCGGCGTCCATGCTGATGCCGTAGGAGCCGTAGCCGTAGAGCAACATCGGCGCCCGGCCATCGCGCACGAAACCGTTTTTGTACACGAGAGAAATCGGAACCACTACGCCGTCCTGCCCCGTGGCAAAAATTCTTTCGCACGAATATTGCGCCGGATCGTAACCGCCGCGCACGGGCTGCTGCTTCTTCAATTCGCGCTGGCGGGTTTGCAGGTGGAAATCGTAAACCGATTTCGGCGTGATCAGCGAAGTGTATTCGAAGCGCAGCAGATCAGTCGAATAGTCGTAGTTAGGACCCATTTCGATGGCGTAGCTGGGCTCCGGAAAATCGATGGCGTAATCGGTGCTCGAGCGGAAATCGTAAACCTGGATTTCGACGAGCCCATTGATGCGCTGTTCGGTCACGAGATAGTTTTCAAACGCGTGAACGCTTTCGATGGTGATGCCATCGCGGCCGGGAATGATTTCGCGCCAATTCGGTTTTGATGGATCGGTGACCGGCGCCTGCACCAGACGAAAGCCTTTGGCACCGTCGTTGGTTCGAATGAAGAATGTTTCGCCGTGATGTGCCGCATCGTACTCGACACCCTGCACGCGGGGCAACAAAACAGTCAATTCACCATCTGGCGCGTTGGTGCTTAAGTAGCGGACCTCCGAGGTAATCGGACTGCCGATATTGATGAAGATGAACGCGCGTGAACGCGTGGCCGAGAGTTCGACGGTGAAGCGTTCGTCGGTTTCGTGATAGGTGAGAGTGTCCTCTTTCACACCCAACATGTGGCGGAAAACTTTGTAAGGACGCAGCGCGGGATCTAGGATCGTATAAAAGAACGTCTGGTTGTCGCTGGCCCATTCGAGGGTGTAATACGTGTTGGGGATTTCGTCGGGCAGATGTTCGCCGGTAGCTAGATTCTTAACGCGGATGGTGTAGGTTTCGTCGCCGGCGTAGTCGACGGAATAGGCCAGCAATTGATGATTGGGGCTGGGGGCGAAATTGCCGATGCGGAAATACTTTTGGCCTTCGGCCATCACGTTGCCGTCCAGCAATATCTCTTCGCCTGATTCGAGTGACAGATGTTTGCGGCAATGAATCGCGTACTGCTTGCCGGCTTCGGTGCGGGTGTAATAAAGATATTCGCCGTGCTTTACGGGCGCGCTGCTGTCGGTTTCCTGAATTCGCCCCAGCATTTCCGAGTACAACAATTCTTCTAAGGGCTTGGTGTGCGCCATCACGGCTTCGGTGTAACGATTCTCTTCCTCCAGATACTTGCGTGTGTCGGGGTCCTTGCGATCGCGCAGCCAGAAGTAGTTGTCGATGCGAGTGTCGCCGTGGACGGTCATCGAATGGGAAACACGTTTGGCGACGGGGGGGCCAACTGGCGGAGTGGAGGGGGGCATGAGTTTCTATTTTAGCTTTGGGAACGGATGGTTTATGATTGGGCAAGAAGGCGTCTAAATATGAAGAGACCATTTGCGCTGGTTGGTTTGGCGGCCGCGGTGTTTTCCCCCTTGTTTTCGGCGGGACCGTCGTATGAAGCTTCCATTGCCGAGTGGCGCGCCGTGCGCGAAGCCAAACTGAAAGCCGATGATGGCTGGCTGACCGTGGTGGGCTTGCACTGGTTGAAGGAAGGCGCGAACCGGGTGGGCTCGGGCGCTGGGATGGAAGTTCCATTACCGAAATCGGCGCCAGCACAAGCGGGAGTGATAACGCTGAAGAACGGTGTGGCGCGGTTTGCTCCTGCTAAAAGTGCGAACATCACTTTGAACAACGCGGCGCTTTCTCAAGAGGTCCAGTTGAAGCCGGATGTCACTCCGCAGTATGATCGCCTGCGGGCCGGGCGCGTGACATTCTTTGTCATCAAAAGGGAAGAAAAATTTGGCGTACGGGTGAAAGACAACGACAGCGAAGCGCGGCGAAACTTCGCGGGTTTACGGTGGTATCCGGTTGACACAGGCTGGAAAGTGCAGGCCAAATATACGCCGTTCGATCAGCCACATAAAGTTACATTCGACACGCTGGCGGGGTTGAAGGAACAGGACGAAAGCCCCGGCTATGTGACGTTTGAGCATGGCGGCAAGCAGTATCGGTTTGAGCCGGTTGTCGACGGGAACGAGTTTTGGTTTGTGATGCGGGATCAAACCAGCGGCAAGTCTACTTATGCAGCGTCGCGTTTTTTGTACGCACCTTTGCCCAAGGACGGCGTGAAGAAGAGCGGCGTCATCGAAATCGATTTCAACAAGGCGGAGAACCCACCCTGCGTATTTACTGATTTTGCGACGTGTCCGCTGCCTCCGCCGCAGAATCGTTTGGCCGTGGCGGTAACGGCGGGCGAACAGATGTACGGCCGGCAACATTAAGTTGCCGGCTGCTTGCTATATCAGGTACTCCCCCGCTTAGTACTTTGTCTGGAGCCCAAGAAGCGCTATTCTAGTGACTTCGCCGGACGGAATTTCAGCGGCATTTTGAACCCCTACCCTGCGAGTAAATTCGCACGACATCACAAACCACCTAACGATGCTTCTGAAACTGAACCACGTGAAAAGCGAGGCGGCCGGGATCACGCAGGAAGTGACCGCTGCGCTGTACGTGATGCTGGAAGAAGGCCAAATCACGCAGGAGCAATACGGGCGGCTGCGGGTGCGGCTGGATTGGATTCAATATAAAGAAAATTTTCGTGACCCTGTGGCGGCGGCTCCGGCGGATGCCGAGCCGGGGGAAAACGCGGGCGGCAACGTAGACCTCTATTTGGATACGCGGCAAATCGCGCCAGGATCACCAACGTTGCGCGCGGATCTATTGAAGGCGTTGGCAAGAGCCACCGGCGCAGGGGCGGACGATCGTTTTTACCTGGAAGAGTTCAAGACGTTTCGCTCCAGCATTGCCTGGCATTTTAACGGCCTGTATTGGCGGCGTCTGGACGATTGGGAACGTTCGACCGGACGGAGTTATGAGACCGCGCTGCCCGGCGGGCAATCCGACGGAAATTTGCCGGAAGCGATTGCCGATAGCGTGGGCGATTTCTGGACACTGTTACAGGACTTAGACAAGAAGCGCCAGTTGCCTTCTGAAATTTTTGTGCTGGAGATTGGCGTGGGCTCCGGCTTGCGGTGCGGGCGGTGGCTGGACCGGTTTAAGGCGATCGATCAACATCGCGGCACCCATTATTATCAGAAGCTGAGAGTACTGTTGGGCGATTATTCGCTGGCGACGCTGGATATGTCGCGGCCCAACGTGAAGGATCACATTGATCTGTGCAGCTTTATGGTGCTGGATGCGCTGAATCCTTTAAAAACGCTCGCGTTTTTGCGGCATAAAGTGATGTACGTGCAAACCACCAACATGTACGACAATTTGCCGGACGAAGAAATTCTGCGCCGCGATGGACATTTTTACTTAGTGCAATCACGCTGCTTCATTCCGCTGGAAGAAGCGCAACGGCTGTGCGCGCAGTACGGTATGGGCTTGGACAAGATTCGGCCCACGATGGGCCGGATGCTGGAAGGGCGCGCCGATTTTTTGGGGCATGAACCGGAGGATGAAGCGCGGGGCATGACGTTCTGGAAGGGCATTTGGTCGGCAATTCGCTTAGAAGAACGTCTGGTGCGTTTCGAGAATTTGCCGGATTCACCGCTGCCCGCGGCGCTGGATATCGTGAAGTTGGAGGAGATCCTGCAAGGGACTCCGGACGATTTGCGTTTTCATTTGAACTCGGGCGCTTTGGAAAGTTTCACCAACACGCTGCCACTGCTGCATCCGCGTGGTTACCTGCAGGTGCAGGATATTTTCGTCACCAACCTGAATGCCTATTCGATGGGTTTTTATGGGCCGGGAAAATTGGACGGCTCGATTGTGAACTGGGTGAACGGGGCGCTGATGAAAGGCGTGGCGGAACGGGTGGGTTACGATGTGCACTTTGCGCCGTTCCGGTATCGCAAGGGATCGAAGACGTCCATTCTGTATACGTCGCCCCGTGAATAAACAAACGGAGTAAATCATTTATGTCTTTGCCTATTCTTCCCACGACAATTGTTGGCAGCTACTCGATGCCGGGCTGGCTGGAGCGTTTGAAGACCGAATATTTCGCGCGGCGGATTCGCAGGCAGGATTTAGAAGAAGCCTACGACGTGGTGGCGAAAGCGGCGATTAAAGATCAGGAAGTGGCGGGGCTGGACATCGTCACCGACGGCGAAGCGCAGCGCGACAACATGGTGGACTACTTTGTGGAGCGCATGGCCGGGGTGGAAATCGACCGCACGTCGAAAAAATATTACTACGACTTTTATACGAGTACGGTAAATGCCAAGCTGCCGGTGGCGCCGCTTGGGTTGGTGGGCGATTTCAAGCTACTGAGTGCGTTTACCGATCGCGCGACCAAGATTTGCATCACCGGTCCGCATCATCTGGCAAAAAAGATCGGCAACAAATTCTACAAAAGCGAAGGCGAATTCGCGGCGGAGCTGGCGCAGGTGTTGAATCCGGAATTGAAGGCGCTGGCGGCGGCAGGCGCGCAGTATATTCAAATCGACGAGCCGTCGTACTCTGGCTTCCCGGAAGATTTGCCCTGGGCGATTGAAGCGCTGAACATCATGACCGAGGGCGTGGATGCGAAATTGGCGCTTCACATCTGTTACGGCAATCGTTACGGCAAACCGTCGTGGGAAGGCAGCTACGAGTATCTGTTTCCGGAAATCACCAAAGCGAAAGTGCAGCAGTTGACCTTGGAATTTGCACGGCGCGGCGGGCAGGATTTGAATCTTTTCAAAAAAGACGCACATCCGTTTGAATTGGGTGTAGGCGTGATCGATGTCAAGACGCCGGAGATTGAAACGCCGGAGATGGTGGCCGGACACATCCGCAAAGCGTTGGAAGTGATGCCCGCCGAGCGTTTGTTTGTGCTGCCCGATTGTGGCTGCTTCCATCTGCAGCGCGAGATTGCATTCGCCAAACTGCAGGCAATGGTGGAAGGCGCGAAGATGGTCAGAAAAGAATTGGGGAAGTAAACGATGGCCACAAATCCCATTCGCGAATCACTGAAAAGCGGCAAGTTTTTCTACATGGTGGAGATGGTGGCTTCCGCCAATACGCGCGAAGCGCAGCTGATGCAGACCGCCTCCGAAATCGCAGGTGTTACTGAAATCACCGCGGGCAGTATCACCAGTTACGCCGGTGGTTCGACGGGGCACGATCCGGTGCGCATTGGGACCGCCGTGCGGGCACGCGGACTGACGGTGAACATCCACCTGACGTGCGTGAACAAAGACCGGCTAACCATTCACAATACGTTACAGGATCTGGCCGCGCTGGGCATTGAAAACGTTTTTGCAATTTCCGGCGATTACCCAAAAGGCACGGACCCGGCATCGACCATTTTCGATCTGGACTCCGTGCAGTTGGTGGAGATGATCAATGAGGTCCGCCAGCACGCCAAGATTCCGTTTCTGATTTCCGGGGCGGTGTCGCCGTTCAAGTACGTGGAGGCCGATTGCGCCTATCAATATTTGAAGCTGGAGAAGAAAATCGCGGCGGGCCTGGATTACGCCATCACGCAGTTGGGCTATGATTCGCGCAAGTTTCGCGAGTTGAAGCGCTATTTGGATGAGCGCGGTCTTAAAACGCCGGTGCTGGGAAATGTTTACATCCTGAACGCGCGTGCGGCCGAGAAGATGTCGAAGGGTGAGCCTCCCGGATGCTGGGTGGCGAAGGAACTGCTGGAGCGCATTCAAGAGGAAACCAAGTCCGCCGATAGAGGCATGGCGGCCCGGTTGGAACGCGCCGCGAAGATGGTGGCGATTGTGCGCGGCCTGGGTTATGCGGGCGCATATTTGGGCGGCGATAGCAAGGCAGAGCGGTTGAAGTGGGTGATCAAACGGAGTGAGGAACTCGCGCCAAAGTGGGAAGAGCTGGCGGAGGAAATCAGCTACGCGCCGAAGGGCGGGTTCTATTATTACGAAACCCCGAAGGCTCCACCGAAGCCACGTGGATTTGCATTAGCGGCCAGCGAGACCATGCACTCGCTTCTCTTCGCCAAGACCGAGCCGATGAAGAGCCTGGTGACGGGCGTGGTGAAAACGGTGGATCACTTCCCGGCGGTGGCGCATGCGCTGGAGCGTGTGGAATACGCGTTTAAATCGCCCGCGTATGGCTGCCAGGCTTGCGGGAATTGCGTGCTGCCGGAAATGGAATATGTGTGCCCGCAGACGTGCCCCAAAGGCATGCGCAATGGGCCTTGCGGCGGGACGTTAATGGGGCGCTGCGAAGTGCACGATATGCCGTGCATCTGGGTGAGCGTGTATGATCGGGCCAAAGCCAACAATCATATCGATCAACTGAAGACGTTCATTCCGGCGCCGAATCGGGCGTTGAAGGGGACCAGTTCGTGGATTAATTACTTTTTGGATCGCGACGTGCGGCCGGGGCATCCGGGCGCGTTGATTCAGATTGAGCCGCTGCCGGCGAGTTTGGCCGGCGTATTGGCCGAGCCGGAAACCGTAACCAGCGGAACTGCCGCCACCAACAGTAAATGACCTTCGCCGCGCGTTGCGGGGCTGCTTCGGGTATCATTAATCTCATTGCGTTTTGAATAGGAGATGCCCAGAATGCGGAAGTGCCGCCTGTTTTTCGTGGGACTGGTTTTCGCGATCTTAGTGTTCGGACAAAGTCCCGAAACCTTTAAAACCAGACTTGCGCCGGTAGCTCTTGACGCGGCGATGAAGAATAACATTGCCGGCGTTGGTTCGGCGTCGGCGGTGCTGGCGGGCAGCAAACTCACCATATCCGGCACGTTTGAAGGATTGAAGAGCAACGCCACGATGGCGCACATTCATCAGGGAACAGCGACGGGTGTGCGCGGCGATAAACTGTTGGATCTGACTGTTTCGCAAGCCATGAACGGGACGCTTTCCGGCACCTTTGATCTGACCTCGGACCAAGTGGCGAATTTGAAAAAAGGCAAATGGTACGTACAGATTCACAGTGAAAAGGCGCCGGCGGGCAACCTGTGGGGCTGGCTTTTGAAATAAGGGTTTAAAACAAATGAAGATGAAATTGTTTTTTGCGGGCTTCCTATTCGCCGCCAGCGTTTTAGCGCAGACTGTGCAGCAGGCTGAGGCGGGCCGCACGCTTTATCAAGCGCGCTGTTCGATGTGCCATGCTCCGGATCTGGGCGGAAATGAAGCGCCGCAGTTGGCCGGGTCGAACTTCATGGCGGCGTGGGGCACACGGTCGGCGCGGGAACTGGTCACGCTGATTCAATCGTCGATGCCTCCGGCCAATGCGGGAACGCTGGGTGAGGAAAATTCGGTGAACGTAGCCGCGTTCATTTTGGCCGCCAATGGCACGACGCCGGGTACGCAGGCTTTGAATGTGGCGTCTGCTTTTACGGTTCGCAGCGTGGCAAACGGCACTCCGGCAATTGCGCTGCAAGCAGGCGGAGCAATCACAACCGCCACGGGGGCATCGGCCGCGAAGGGGCTTACGGTAACCGGCGAAGTGAAGAACTACGCGCCGGTGACGGATGCGATGTTGAAGAATCCCGATCCCGGCGATTGGCTGATGATCCGGCGCAATTATCAGGCGTGGAGCTATAGCCCGCTGACGCAGGTGACCAACACCAACGTAAAAGATCTGCAATTGGTTTGGACCTGGGCGATGAACGAAGGCGGTGCGAACGAGCCTACGCCGATCGTCCACAACGGCACGATGTTTCTGGCCAACACGGCGAATATTGTTCAAGCACTGGATGCGCGCAGCGGCGAATTGATTTGGGAAAATCGCATTGGGCCCGCCATTTCCGGGGGTTTGGGAGCAATTCGCAGTCTGGGTTTGTATGGCGATAAAGTTTACCTGGCAACCACAGACGAACATCTGGTGGCGCTGGATGCACGCACGGGCAAGCTGGTGTGGAACACGCAGATTGCCGATGCGGCGAAGGGTTACAGCAACACCAGCGGGCCTATCATCATCAATGGAAAAGTGATTCAGGGCATGGGCGGCTGCGATCGCTACAAGGAAACCGGATGTTATATCAGCGCCTACGATGCGCAGACCGGCAAGCAACTTTGGAAGTTTGAAACAGTGGCGCGGGTGGGCACTCCGGCTGGTGAGACGTGGGGCACGCTGCCGAATTTGCTGCGCGCCGGCGGCGATACGTGGATCACCGGCAGCTACGATCCGCAACTAAATTTGACGTACTGGGGTGTGGCTCAGGCGAAGCCGTGGATGCGGGCGATTCGCGGAACCAATGCGGCCGCGTTGTATACGACGTCAACGGTGGCGCTGAATCCGGACGATGGGAAATTGGTTTGGTATTACCAGCACACGCCCGGCGAAAGCCTGGATCTGGACGTGGTGTATGAACGCGTGCTGATCGATTCCGGCAATCAGAATTTGCTGTTTACGGTGGGGAAAGACGGCGTTTTATGGAAGCTGGACCGCAAGGACGGCAAGTTTCTAGATTACAAAGAAACGCTGTTCCAGAACGTGTTCGATAGCATCGATAAGAAAACCGGCGCGGTGCATTATCGCAATGAAATCGTTGAGCAAAAGCCCGAGGAGTGGGTGCAGTCGTGCCCTTCCACCGAGGGCGGCCACAACTGGCAGGCCATGAGCTACCATCCGGCGAGCGGACAGCTGATTATTCCTTTAAGCCAAAGCTGCATGGAAATGTTTGGCAGGAAAACGGAAGCGAAAGAAGGCTCCGGTGGCACCTCCGCCAACCGGCGATTTTTTGAAATGCCGGGGACCAACGGCAACGTGGGCAAGCTGGCGGCCTACGACATCAAGACCATGAAGGAGACTTGGAAGCTGGAGCAGCGCGCGCCGTTTCTCACGTCTGTGCTCTCCACCGCCGGTGGCGTGGCGTTCGTTGGCGATTTGGATCGGGTCTTCAAAGCTGTGGATGTGAAGACCGGCGTCATTTTGTGGCAAACGCGATTAGCGACTTCGGTGCAGGGCTTTCCGGTATCGTTTAGTGTGGGTGGCAAGCAGTACATCGCTGTATCGGCAGGTATCGGTGGAGGCAGTCCGCGGCAGGTGCCGGGGACGATTGTGGGCGACGTGCGGCATCCTGATCACGGCAATGCGCTGTATGTGTTTGCGCTGCCGGAAAGAAAATAACGATGCGCAAGATTTGCTGCTTATTGTTGCTGGGCACACTTCCGGCCTGGTCCGCGGTTGTGGATTCGGCGAGCAACGGTTTTACGGTTCGTACGACTTTGGAAATTGAGGCCACGCCAGAGCAGGTTTACAAAAAGTTGTTCGAAATCGGCAATTGGTGGAGCCCAATGCACACGTTCTCGGGCGACGCGCACAACCTGAGCCTGGAAGAAAAACCCATGGGCTGTTTTTGCGAAAAGTTACCGGGGCAAGGCGCCGTTCGCCATATGGAAGTGGTGAATTTTGCGTCGGGGAAAAGCATGGTTTTGAATGGCGGGCTGGGTCCGGCGCCATCGTTGGCGATAACGGGTAGCATGACGGTGGCGTTGGCTCCGGTGGCCAATAGCGGCAACACCAAACTGCAAGTGACCTACGCAGTGGCCGGGTATCTGGCGGGGGGACTGCAGAGTTGGGCAGCGCCTGTGGATGCAATGCTGAACGAGCAGTTCACGCGGCTGAAGAGTTATGTGGAGAAATCGGCGGTGAAATAGTCAGTTGTTCAGGCGGCTAGAATTGGGCTGAATGAGGATCATCATGAAATGTTTTCTTTTGTCCATCTGGATTGCGTTGACGGTGCTGGCGCAGAGCACGTTGGGACAGAACTTTCCCGTCACGCAGGGCAAAGTCTATAAATTTGAAAAGGTGGCTGATGGGGTTTACTACGCCACCGGCGGCGCGGGCAGCAACAACGTGGTGATTGTGAACGATCTGGACGTGATGCTGGTGGATGATGGGTCGACGCCAGCGGCGGCGCGGGCGTTATTGGCGGACCTGCGGTTGGTGACCACCAAGCCAGTGCGTACGGTGGTGAACACGCATTTTCACTACGATCACACCGACGGCAACTCCGTGTTTGGACCAGAGGTGGAGATCATCGCGCACCAATATGTGCGCAACGCGATTCTGAATTTCGACGTGATGCATCGCGAGCCGTATCTGACGTCGACTGGCGTTCTGCCGTCGCAAATTGAGGCGTTGAAGAAACAAGTGGAGCAGGAGCGTTTCGCCGATAAACTGGCCCTGCTGACCAAACAATTAAGCGATGCCGATGCTTTGCGCGCAGGGCTGAAGGAAGTGAAGCCGGTGCCGCCCAACGTCACCTATGACTCAAAACTGGTGATATTCAAGGGGTCACGCGAAATCCAACTTCTGTTCTTAGGGCGGGGCCACACCGGCGGCGATACTTTTGTGTATTTGCCGAAAGAGAAGATCATTTGCACGGGCGATGAAGAGGAAGGCTCGCGCGTGGCGTACATGGGCGATGCGTTTTTCGATGAATGGATCGTTACGCTAGAAGAGCTGAAGAAGCTGGATTTCAATCTGGTGTTGGGCGGGCATGGAATGCCGTTTCGCGATAAGGCCGTCATCACGGCTTTTCAGGCGTACCTGAAAGACATTGTGGAGCAGGCAACCGCGCTGCGCAAACAAGGCGTTTCGGCGGACGACGCGGCCAAGCGTGTGGACCTGACCAAGCATGCCAAGGACTTTCCGCAGATTACCGGGCCAGGCGCGGAAGTGCGCGGCGTGCGGCGAATTTATGAGTGGCTGGCCGAAAAGGAAAAGAAGTAGAGGCTACTCCTCCGGCACCTCATCCAACACAATGATTTCCACGCGGCGATTGCTGGCGCGGCCGTCTTCGGACTCATTTGACACTTTGGGATTGTTGGAGGCATGGCTGGTGACCGATAGACGTTCTTCGGCGATGCCATAGGCCTTTACAAAAATATCCAGCAGGTGCAGACCGCGCGCGGCGGCCAGTTCCCAATTGTCGTTGAAACGTTCGTTGTGAATGGGGGTGGGATCGGTATAGCCCACCAGGTTCACTTTGTTGGGCACCTGGCGCAAGACTTGGGCGATTTTCTTGACGCTTTCCAACGCCGAACGGTCCAACTCATCCTGACCTGGAGCAAATAGGACGGCTTGCGGAATGCTAATCACTAAGCCGTGTCTTTCCATTCGGAGGTCGACGCCAGTTTCGGCCAACTGTTTTTTTACGCGCTGCAGATTGGTGTCTTGCGAGGTGACCAACAGAGGCGTGGGCGGAAGGGCCGCCGGCTTGGCTGCGGTGATTTTGTTCATGTTGGCCGCCAGCCCAATAAAGAAGATCAGCAGAATGGTGAGCACATCCAGATAGCTGATCATCCAGCGGTCGCGCGTGCCGTGATCACGCGCGAGAAAAGCGGGCTTCATTGCGCTGGCTCCTCTGTCCGCAGGTGGCAGCCCAAACGTTCCCGCAATAATGATGGATGCATGCCATCGATCAAACCCAGGCCGCCTTCCAGAATCATTTCTTCCACGGCAAAACGTTCCGCTGCGTTGGCGCGGATTCGATACGCGGCTGGCAACAGAATCAAATTCGCCAGCGACAGCCCGTAGATGGTGGACACAAACGCGGTACCGATGCCGAAAGCCACCGCGGAAGTGTTGGAGAATTGGTGCAACACGTCAATCAAACCCACCACGGTGCCCAGCACGCCCACGGTGGGCGCGAAACTGCCAGCCACCTCCAGTACCTTGGCATCCGCTTCGGCTTGGCGTTCGTGCAAACGGATTTTGTTTTCGACGGTGGACTGAAAGTCGTTGCGGTCCTGCAGATCGATGGTCAGCACCAACACTTCGTGCAGAAACACGTCACTAGCGTGGTCGGACTTGATCGCCATCAGCCCATCCTTGCGGCGCAGCCTGGCGCAAGCCAGCATTTCTTCCAAAATGATTTCGCGGGCTGCCGCCGGTGGCCGTTGCAGCAGTTGCCGCGCGCTGAGGGCGGCGTGGATAAATGCCAGACGCGGCGTGGTGATCAGCGTTACTCCCAAGGTTCCACCCACCACGATGAACAGCGCGGCAGGTTGCAAAAAGTAGCTGAGCTTCACGCCGGTGAAGGCGATACCGATAACGGTAGCGCCCAGAGCGATGAGGATACCGGCCAGCATCCAGCGATCAATCAAGGCAAGTCTGGATTTGGGACGCGCAGCGGGACTTCGCTCGGATGGAGATTGCCGGTCGGCAGTTTCTTTGACACTTTTTTCTCTGACGGTAATTTCTTTCGCGACGATTGGTTTAACAATTTTTTGTTTAACGACGGCAGGACCCACTCAAATTGGAGAGCACGCCCGACGCCAAATTCGCCGCTTCCGCGAATCAAGGGTTTAGCTCGTTTCGTGGCGGTCAGATCAACAAGACTGGAACGGACCGTGCCGGGACGGGAACGGAAATGGAATTGGCTATTTCAACAAATCAACAAACGTATGGTGGCGAAACGCGGGCTTACTGCGTTTGGCGGCCAGCACGCCGTTGCGTGGGGCGCGGGCGGCTTGCTCGTGCTGCACCAGCATGGTAATGCCCATGCGGCCGATTTCGTAGGCGCGCCAATAAATGTTATCGCGCATCATGTCGTTGCGGAAGCTGAGCACTTCCCGGCGGGCAAAACGCTGCCAGCCATTTCCATGGCGCGGCGGAACGGGCGAGCCTTCGTCGGCGCTGGAGCGGCGCGGGGTCACACACTCGTTCAGTTTTAGAACCGCAATGCGGCTGTCGGTCAGCATCAAATCGCCGGTGGCATTGTGGGTGTAGCCGGGCACCTGGGTGCGATCAAAGGAATCGAGCGTCTGGACGCATTGGGTATACACCAAATCGGTGAGGATCTTTTCACGCTCGGTATCAATGTAACTATCGATTTTGTGCGTCAAGGTATGGCCCCGACGCATGAAAGCAAAATCGATATCGCGGGTGGCCGCGCCCACCCAGATTTCTTGCCCGTCAATTTCGCCGGGCTGCTTCCAGATGCGGATGTGATGGCGCTTGGAAGGGTCGTTGAAACCCTTTTGCCAAGTAATATCCGGCGGCGCGCCGTTCAGTAGCAGCTTGCTCATCGGGGCTTGGCGGTAGCCATTGCCATCGGCCACAGCGCGAATCTGCCGCACATGCGAAGCCATGGACTTGCGGTGCGCCCCCTCCCAGCCGGCGGCTTCAAACGCACGGCTGATGCGGCCGTGGGTTCCGATGAACATGAAATTGACCAGGTCGGAGGGGCGTTGGTGAACTGGTTCGACCGTGCGTTCGGGCAGTTGTTCAAGGACGGCCTGCAGATGTTCGCTCTCTGAATCAGTGGAAGTTGGCGGCTCGTCGAAATCGTTCGGCGCATTGCTTGCAACGGTTACCACCGCGGACCCTTCTGCGGCTACATTGAGCAAATCAGGAAGCAAATCAGGGGTCGCTGCTGCTTCCACCGATGCGGGAACCAATAGCGGCCGGGTTAGCTGTAGTGACATCTCGACGCCGGCCGGATAGTAGAGTTCAGGCTCCGGGACTTGAACCAAAAGCATTTTCACGGCCCATAGCGCCAACGGTCCGGGCATTTCCCAACCAATGGCAGTCCGGATGTAGCCGCCCACACGATAGGCAAGGGTGGCGGTTTTGCGTTGGCCCCGGATGCTGCCATCGGCGGCAACGGCTTCACGGGCCATGTCCACCGAGTGAACCGCGGCGGAAAGCGGCAACTGTACCAGCTTGCCCGCGGGATCGGTAAACGTGATGCGATTGAACGAAAGGCCTAACGCAGCAGTTTCGTGGACAACGCCAAAGCCCACGCGTTGCACGGATTTCAGAACCCCTTCCAGCTTTGCGCCGGCCGGCAGAACGGTGTCGCGATCGAGTTCCACCGGGGCGATGAGGTCCGCCGTTATGCGGTCACCAACTCGCCCGGCATAAGATCCCACTGTCGTGGTGAGGCGAATTTGCAGGGGAGTGCTTTCGGGAATCGGCCGGCTATGCAACAATTGCGCCACCAAAACCAGTGCGGACACGATCATGGTGTCGTTTTGTCCATCATGCTTTTCTCTCTCCGAACCGCTTCTCGCTCTTCGAATTGCCCGGTCGCAGTTTCTGCCGCTACATCAATCGTCTTTTCGCGCAATGTCCAGTAGTTGGGCGGCCACAATTCCGCTCACGACATTCTTAATATCATAGTGCAGGAACGCTGCTTCCTGCTTAAAACAAAGATTAAAACGGCTCCACTTACCATAACTGCATGACCTTGGACGAACGGGCTGCCGTCGAGTGGAATGCACCCGAGCATTTTGCATTCGATTTGCGCTGGATCAGGCAATGAAGTTCGCCGCAGTAACCGGCGCACTTGCTAAACTTGAATCTCCATGACATTGGACGAACTGGAAAGAGAATACGTTTCGCTCCGCCAGCAGGCTGACGCTGTGCGGAGCTATCTTTGACTCGCCGCAAGGCAAGGCGCAGTTAGCCGCCACTGAAGAGCAGATTAACGCGCCGGACTTCTGGTCCACTCCCGAAAAAAGCCAAAAGGTGATGCAGGACCGCAAGCGCCTGGACGAACAGATTGAGCAGGATACTAAAATCGCGTCGCTGACCTCCGACCTGGACACGCTGTTTGAGCTGGGGCGAGAAGGCGAAAACGTCACGGCGGATCTGGAGCGCAGTCTGAAAAGCCTGGGGGCCTATCTGGAGAAGCTGGAGACAGCCATGTTGCTCTCCGGTGAAAACGACGGGGCCAGCGCGATCGTAACAATTCACCCCGGGGCGGGCGGCACCGAAAGCCAGGATTGGGCGGAGATGCTGATGCGCATGTACCTGCGCTGGGCGGAGCGCAATCGCTTTGAAACCATCATCACCGACCGGTTGGAGGGCGAAGGGGCGGGCATCAAGTCGGTTACGTTTGAAGTAAACGGGGCCAACGCATATGGCCTTCTGCAAAGCGAAGTGGGCGTGCACCGGCTGGTGCGCATTTCGCCGTTCGACGCCAACGCGCGGCGGCACACGTCCTTTGCATCTGTGTTCGTTTATCCGCAGATTGACGATGAGATCGTCATCGATATTAAGATCGAAGATGTTCGCGTGGATACGTTCCGCGCTTCGGGCGCGGGCGGGCAGCACGTGAACCGGACCGATTCGGCCATTCGCATGACGCACATTCCCACCAACATCGTGGTGCAGTGCCAGGCCGAGCGCAGCCAACACAAAAACCGCGCCAGCGCCATGAAACAATTGCGCGCCAAATTGTACGAGCACGAATTGGCCAAAAAGAAAGCCGAAGAACGCAAGCTGGAAGATACCAAACTGGGCATCAACTTCGGCAGCCAGATTCGCAGCTACGTGCTGGCGCCTTACCGGATGATTAAGGACCATCGCACTAAACTGGCCGTGGGCGATGTGGACCGGGTTCTGGATGGCGATTTGGAATCGCTGATTCACGCGTATCTGGTATTGCTGAAAACCGGGAAAACGGCGGCGGCCAGCAGTGGGTCCGATAAAGATGATTTGGACTAGCGGAACAGGCTGAAGCCAGTGCCAGCTAACTCCGTGCCATCAAATTATGAACCACCCGCTTTCCATTGCTGACGCCGCCGCCTTGCTGCAGCGGGGCGAGTTGGTGGCGTTTCCCACGGAAACCGTTTACGGTTTGGGCGCGAGCGCGTTGGACGCGAACGCGGTGGCCAAGATTTATGCATTAAAGGGGCGCCCGGCGACCAGCCCGCTGATTGTGCACGTGGCGTCCATCGACATGGCGAAGACGCTGGCGGCAGAATGGCCGTCCGCAGCAGACGCGCTGGCGCGGGCCTTTTGGCCGGGCCCGCTGACGCTGGTCGTACCCAAAAACGTCTTGCCGAAAAAAACATTCGTTCCTAATATTGTTACCGCCGGTTTGGCGACGGTGGGCATTCGCGTTCCGAATCATCCTGTGGCATTGCAGTTGATTGACGCGGCGGGCTTGCCACTGGCCGCACCCAGCGCGAACCGGTTCATGCAGCTTTCACCGACGACCGCAGCGCACGTGCGCGCTGCGTTTGGGGATGAACTTCCTGTGCTGGACGGCGGAGCGTGCAGGGTGGGGATTGAGTCGACGGTGGTGCAAATTTTGGATGGGCAAGTCACGCTGCTGCGGCCGGGCGGCATTTCGCGGAAGCAAATTGAGGCGGCGCTGGGGCAGGTTGTGCGATCAATCGACGAAGTAGCAGCAGGCGCCTCTCACCCCGCGCCGGGCATGCACGCGCGGCACTATAGTCCGCGAACGCCGCTGGTGCTGGTGCACTCTCCCGCGGATTTGCCGGCTGGATTGGGCGCATATATTTGGCACAGCCAGTTTTCGCTGCTGCCTGGTGCGCACATGCCGGGCGATCCGAGTGAATATGCCGCACGGTTGTATGATGTCCTCCACGAATTGGATAACGAAGGCTGGGCCTGGATCGCGGTGGAGTTGCCGCCCGAGAGTCCGGAATGGGAAGCGGTGCGGGACCGGCTCAAACGAGCGGGTTCACTTTAACATCTCCCTTGAATTCATGAAACGCTGATTTGTTAGTCTAATACGGGGCGATGGAGCCGTGCCCTCCTGTACACAGACCGGATAGTGTCACGTGAGGATTGGTGACGGTTGATTCTGGGGTGGTCTACTCTCCAACAGGTATCGGTCCCACTTCACACTCGAACGCAAGTCACAATAGATAAATCCAAATGAAGACCGGCCCCGCACTGATTCAGGAAATCGACCAGACGCTCACCGCCACGCCGACGCTGTGGTGGCTGGGGCATGCGGGTTTCGTAATCCGCTTCGCGCACATCACGTTTTATGTGGATGCGTGCCTGTCGCGCGAAGGTGCGCTGCTCAGCAGCGCGGATGTCACCCATGCCGACATGTTTCTGGCCACGCACGCGCACGCGGGCCACTTGGACGCGCCGTCTTTGGTGACGATGCTGCAAGGATCAAAGCGTGCCAAAGTAATTCTGCCGAAAAGCGCCGCCGATGGGGCCAACGCGCAGGGTATTCCGTTTCCGCGCATGACCACCACCGACGCCGATTTGCGTGTGGAATTTTTCAAAGACAATTTGTACGGGCGGGTGTATTCGGTGCCCTCGGCGCATCCGGAACTGGACCGCACGCCCATCGGCGGCTATCCGTATTTGGGTTATTTGATCCGCTTCGGGCGCTGGACCATTTATCACCCGGGCGATTGCGTCTACTACGAAGGTCTGGCGGACCGGCTTAGGCCCTATACGGTGAGTGTGGCACTGTTGCCGATTGGCGGCAAGAATTTTTCCATTAATGACGCCGCGCAGTTGACGGCCGATATTGGCGCGAAGTGGATTGTGCCCATGCACTATGAGGGTACACAGATGGAAAATGATTTCCTTTCGCACATGTTGGGACACAGGCCGTATCAGAAGTTCAAAGTGCTGCAGCGCGGGGAGAAGTGGACCGTGCCGGAGGAGTAACGCCGGTGTGTGATCACTAATCTGCCCACGTCCCGGGCTTTCTTTCTAGTGACACGCGATATATACTTATCCTATTCGGACTGGATCTTAACGGAGAAAGGGTTTTGTTCATGACGACAAAGTGCGCGATCATCGCAGTCGGGACGTTCGTTCTTTTCACTGCACATGCT
>JANXYJ010000109.1 GCA_025350105.1 Terriglobia bacterium
CTCAGCATGCGGAGCCTGGTGGAGATTTTCGTGCAAACGGGATGCCAGGATGCCAGCACCTACATCCAAAGCGGCAACATGATCTTCCGCGCCAGCCAAAGCATCGCCGCGCAAGTGCCCAAACGGGTTGCGCAAGAGATCGCGAAACACTTCGGCTACAACACGCCGGTGGTTGTGCGGACTGCCGACCAACTGCGCCACGCCTTCACGAACAATCCGTTTCTATCCGCCGAAGCCGCAGCCCCTGAGGACATTCTGCATGTGATGTTTTTGGCCGATCAGCCGTCGTCGGACCGCATAGCTTCGCTCGACCCCCAGCGCTCCCAGCCAGACGAGTTCATCGTGAAATCCAATCCGCTTGCCGGCGAGATCTATCTGAAACTACCCAGCGGAGTGGCCAAGACCAAACTGACCAACGCCTACTTCGACAGCAAGCTGAGAACGGTCAGCACACTGAGGAATTGGCGGACGGTGGGGAAGCTGGTTGATTTGTTGTCCGAATGAAGGGCACAAAACTAAGATTTGGCTTCAGGTCAACTGGCGAAATCACTTAGTGGCGCGTGTTGAAATTGTGGTTCGCTCGGGTGAATAGATCGAACTCGCTTGCTTGGCGGCTGTTGGGTTCGTCTTTCGCTTTGGACATCAGTATGTCTGCCTAGCCACAAGTGTATCACGTGGCGGGAAGGCATCTCCGTGGAAACCAATTCCGACTGGCTAAATGATATATTATTCAACGATATAGGCTTATTCATGAAGGTTTACGGGGATGAAAGCGGAAAGCATCTTGGTGCGGACACGCTCTCCATTTGTGCGCTTTTGATAAAAGGGAAAGCTCACAAATTATTAGACAAGAGATGGAGAATAGAGGCGGCCAAAACGCCGCAAATCCCACTCCCATTTCACATGTCAGACTGCGTCGCTGGCACCAAATCCTTCGCTCACTTGGCTTGTGATGTGGATGTGCGAGAGTCAATGCAGCGAAGAATGATCAGGCAAATGAAGGGACTCGACATCGAAGGGTCTGCGTGTGTCATCAAGCGAGCAGAGCTTGAGAAATACGGGGAAAGAATACTTGTTTCCGAAAACAAAACCTATGGTACATGGCTGCATGCCTTTCCACTTTTAATCTTGCGACTACTCCTAAAAACAGGCGACGATCCTCTTGATTTGGTTTTTGATAGAAACGACAAGGAGATCCGCGAGAAGGCGCACGAGATGTTCGATCGCATCTTGACATTCAAAGACAGGCTTCCCGCTGTTAACCGTCTCAAAGGGCTTTCATTTGTTCCGAAGGACGACATAGTCGGCCTGCAAGCTGCAGATATCGTCGTTAACTGATGCTCAACGGGCCGGAGCAACCTGGAAGTCCTACCCGTGGTCTTGGCAGCTGCATGATATTCAAAAATATGCGAAGGTCACAGGCGAATTCTGGGACAAAAATGAAATAGAGCAGCAGGTTAGGGATTTCGAGGCATACCAATCCGATGGGGCTATAGGGTGAGTCAAGTTGATTATTGGTAGTGGGTAAACTGACCCACTACCAGAGTATTTAACATAATATCCGTTATCAGAAGTTACGCTGGACCTAAACTACTCTGAGTCCAGCCCCGCGATTGCCTTATCCGCCTCCTGGTTCGCCTTCTCAAGCTCGCGGATCAAGGCCTTCACGTCCGTATCAAGCTCCGCGGCGTTACCTTTCAGCGAACTGATCGCCCGTGCGTTCAGGTTGCTCTTTAGGAAGATCACCTGATCAAACAGCTTCTGCAGCACCGGCTTCATCTTGGCTTGGCTGATTCGCATTTGCCGCAGCATTTCATCCTGCCGTAGTTCCGACCCCCTCAGCAATGTCCGCGACTGCGTCTTCAGTTTGCCGTCACTCATTTCTTCGATCTCGCCGGACCACTCTTTGAATAGGTCTTTGGAAACCTTGTCAATCGATTGAATGCGGTCGCTCACCTTATTGGCGCGGCCCTGGGCGGCGTTCAATTCTCCGTTCAGATTGTTGTAGGCCTTTTCGAGATCGCCACCAGAAAAATTGGTGACCGACTGAAACGCCTCCAGGGCCGTCTGAAACTGTTGTGACGCCTCCGTCTGGGCCTTCTTCGCGTCCATAATCCGGCTGACCAGGATGTCGCGCTTTTCTTTGCCCAGCTTTTTCATCGAAGCATAAAAAATTCGCGTGCAACCGTTACTGAAGGAGAGCGCGCCACAAAGCGACGCACAAACAAAGAGGTATAAGAATGATTTACGGAAAAAGTGCATGCTTCTAATGTGGCACAGGCGTCAAACTGGCGCGTGCGAGAGACGGGCTTGTCCGCCTGGCGAAAGTCTCCGACTTCCCTGCCCTTAACAGCCGCGGAAAAACCGGGAAGGTGTCCGGTTCCCACCCCCCGCGCGGGGGCGTCTTAATAGAATTGCCGGAAGCGTTGAAGCACGGGCCCACCCACGCCATCGGGCCACAGTTTACTGCAGATACGTCAGCAGTACGTAAATCACAGGAATTGCAAACAGGCTGGAATCAATGCGATCGAGGACGCCTCCGTGGCCGGGCAACAGCGTTCCGCTGTCCTTCACATTTGCGCCTCTCTTCAAAGCCGATTCGGCAAGGTCACCCAGTTGACCCGCAATGTTCCCGATCACGGCCAGCAGCAGAACCATCCAAAGTGCCGCGCCGGGAATGAAGTAATGCGCATACAGCCCTGCCGCCAGCACGGAACCTAAAACGGATCCCATCGTCCCCTCCCAGGTTTTCGCCGGGCTCACCTGGGGTGCCAGTTTGTGTTTGCCGATGGATTTGCCAACATAGTATGCGGCCGTGTCGCCGGACCAGCCCAGCAATAACGCAAACAACAACCAGTGAGGGTTGATGGAATGCAGCAGATCGGCGCAATGCCAGGCACCGAAAACGTAAACCACGCCGAGAGTAAACGCGCCTGCATAGGCCATGGAAGAACGCAGATTGTCGGCGGTCATCGCCAGCGTCATGCCAACCAGAGCAACCAGCACGGGAATGGCTGCCACCGGCGTGAGGAACAACACACCCAAACCGCACAGCATGCCCGCCCAGCCGGCCCGCCGGATACCGCTGGCCACCACGATTTGGTCAAATTCGTGATACGCCAGTAGTCCGATGGCGGCAAGGATCACCTGAAAGATCCATTTCGGTGAAAAGAAAATCCCCGCGATGACGCACGGGATCAGAATCGCGGCGGTTACAACGCGCTTCATGCGGGATTGATCGTAAGAAAAAATAGCATTGTCAAGCGAGCAAACCTAGCGAATGGAGGTACTGGAAAACGTTACGTATCCGTACATGGTAGCAAACTGAAACCACCGCCCGCTTTGCACATCAGAGTACTTGACAGTTGTGTGCCGATCCGGGTAGCATGCATGTATGGCTCCTGTGGAACCCATCCGGCGCAGTACGCCTGATCCTATACCCCTGCATACGCACGCCATTGACAATTTGCGCTTCATCCGGGAGACGATGGAGCGGGCCGAAGCCTTCACCGCAGTTCCTGGCTGGGGTGGCGTGGCAATGGGATTGACAGCGATTGCGGCAGCGGTAGTAGCGCAGTGGCAGCTTTCGGTAAGACTGTTCTTTGCAACCTGGTTGGTGGAAGGCGCACTGGCGATTGCGTTGGGCGTTTTGGCAATGCGGCAGAAATCGCGGGCAGCGGGCTTGGAGTTGTGGTCGGCTCCGGCGCGTAAGTTTGTATTTAGCTTTGTCCCGCCGATGTTAGCGGGAGGAATCCTAACGATGGCGCTATGGCGCGTCGGCCAGGCGCAACTGATCCCCGGGACGTGGTTGTTGCTTTACGGAACCGGCGTCATCACCGGGGGCGCATTTTCGGTCCGCGTGGTTCCGGTAATGGGTGGATGCTTTTTGGCAGGCGGTACGCTGGCGCTGGCAATGGCGATCGGCCTGCAAAATATGTCCGGACAGAATTTGCTTTTGGGATTGTGTTTCGGCCTTCTACACATCGTTTTCGGAATGATGATTGCGAGGAAATATGGCGGTTAGAAATTCGGCGATTACCAGGAATACGGGGCCTGAAAAGGCGCTGGAAAAGGCCGCGGGAATCAGCGCGGTGCCTAACGCGCATGCAACGGCCGGTCCCATCGCCAGCCCGCAGGTCCCCAATTTCGATCGTTTGATTCACGAACATATCCGACTGGGGATTGTCAGCGCACTGGCAGCGAACCCATCGCTGACTTTCAGCGATTTAAAGCGTTTATTGCAGACTACTGATGGGAACTTAAGTGTGCACGCCCGTAAGCTCGAAGAAGCCAAGTACATCGTCTGTACGAAGAGCTTCGAAGGCCGCATGCCGCGGACTGAGTACGTACTTACGCCCGCCGGACGCAAGGCGTTTGAGAAATATCTGGATCACATGGAAGCGCTGGTAGGTGCGATGCGCGGAATTGAGGCCGAAACCAAGTGAAGTTTGGACGCAAGGAGGCTGGCAGCTTGGTTGAAAGCGCAGCTCCTATGAATGGCACGGCTTGCGCGGCGGTCATGAACGAAGTGATGGAGCAAGGTGACGGCTTGCATGCAGCCTTAATCATGGATGGCAACGGGCGTTGGGCGAATGCCCGTGGACTACCACGTCTGGCCGGCCATCGTGCTGGCGTGGATAGCGTGCGGCGGGTGGTGGAAGCAGCGCCCGATTTTGGCATTTCTGTACTTACTTTATACGCCTTTTCCGCCGACAACTGGCGCAGGCCTCCGCGAGAGGTTTCTGCGTTGATGCGGCTGCTGGGTTTTTATCTGGAACAGGAAACCCGGCGGTTGATTGCGCAAGGTGTCCGGTTGGAGGCCATCGGCCGAAGAGACCGCATCCCCGCTGCGGTGGCCAAACAATTGGCGGAGGCTGAACAGCGCACCGCGGACGGAGGCAGGTTACGGCTGCGCGTCGCCATCGATTATTCTTCACGCCATGCAATGGTTCAGGCCGCAAAGCACGCGCACCGCATCGATGGTGAGATTACCGAAGAGGCGATTGCAAGGGAATTGGGGCCGCCGGTCGATCTTTTGATCCGCACCAGCGGTGAGCAACGCTTGAGCGATTTTCTGCTGTGGGAATCAGCCTACGCAGAAATCGTGTTTACCGAGCGAATGTGGCCGGAGTTTACTGGTGACGATTTAGCACAGGCGGTAAAAGAGTTTCACAGCCGAAGCCGGCGGTTTGGCGGTGTTGCGGCGGCGTCCCGGCGCTCGGCCTAATCCGCTGTCCGCAAAAGCCTTATAAATCGTCCTTTCGAATAAATCTAAGCCCAAAATTTGACGCTACTGCAACCGTAGGCTACGATAGTTCTGCGGGGTGGAGCAGTCTGGTAGCTCGTTGGGCTCATAACCCAAAGGTCGCAGGTTCAAATCCTGCCCCCGCAACCATCCGAAAGTGTTGCGTGGGCTGGTTCCCGGCTCCATCACCATAGCCACCTAACAAGTCCCATTCACCTTCAGCGACGTAGTAGCCTTTCTTCCCTTGAGCTTGCGGCATCATGCGGATTTCCGTCACATGTTTTTGAAGTTCTGCTTTAGCTCTCTGAACATCGACTTGTAGAAGTTGGCGAACGCCGCCGAGTTGTCCGGTCACGAATCGCCGAATCCGCCCGACCTCGGTGCTAATGGAGTCTTCTTCCGTACCCAAAAGTTGCCGGGTGATCTCCTTGATCTCTTGCTCCCGGCTGTTGATAGCCTCCACCAACGAGGGTGACGGGCCACAGGAAGCAACCGTGGAGATGAGGTTTCCAAGTTCTTGCTGGAGCTTCTGAGAACGTTCACGCATCCGGCCAATCTTGCCATTTAATCCAGCAAGCGAAGTCTTCAACTGCCGCTCAAACTCCTGAATGGCGAAATCGATGGCCTCTGGCTGCAAGACCGCATTTTGGAGTTCAGCGAACAGCATCTCTTCGAGGGCGTCGGCACGTTCTTTCACGCCATTCGTACAAGCTCCCCGATTGAAATTTTGCGGACATCCGTATCGGGGATGATTGAGTTTGCCACGCCCGGAGACAATGATCAGGTTGGCCCCGCAAGAACCGCACTTCATGAAACCAGTGAGCAGGTTTGGGCTGGTGAACGCTTTGGGCGCAAGTCCAGGTTTGTTTCCGAAGTTGTAATGCTGCTGGACGAAGGCAATTCGGTCTTGGACTCGATCCCAGAGTTGCTGATCGATGATCCGTAGTTCCGGTTTTTCGGTGATCAGCCAATCGGATTTGGGACGTTCACGTCGAACTCGCTTGTTGGTCCCCGGTCTCTTAACGAACTTGGATCGATTCCAAATCTGGCGGCCAATGTACAGTTCGTTCCGAAGCATTTCACGGATCGCATTGTGGCACCATGTCCCATCACTCTTGCCCTTCCGTTTCCGGGGAGGCGGGATATGTTCGGAGTTGAAAGTCTTCGTGATTCCTTTGAGGGAGGCTCCATTCGCAGCCATCTCAAAAATGCGTTTGACGACCGCAGCCTCGGCGTCGTTGATCTCCAGCCGAACCTTGTCATCATCTGTTCGTACATTGTCGTAACCGAAGCATCGTCCCCCGGTGTGTTCGCCCTTAAGTGCCTTTCCTTCGAGTCCACGATGAGTCTTCTTAGCCAATTCTTTGATGTACAAGGAATCAACCAAGCCGTGGACCGTGAAGAGCACGTCTGCCTCGTCGTTCTGCGTATCGATGCCCTGTGAGTCCGCAACGCAGAGGCCAATGGTGGAGCCGCCTTCGCCGGGGATGCTGTGATGGTCATTCGGGCTTGGCGAAGGGCACTGAGGGCCTTTTGTGCGTGAAGGCGGGGGTGTTCTGGCGGTAGGGTTGCCGGGTGAGTCTGGACTGACCGGCGTCAACTATATCTTTGGGTTGACGACAACTATTTCTCCCGATCAACGACAACTACTCTGTAGCTCTTCGGCCAGGGGCGAAGCCCCGCGGCCGTCCGGGTTTTGATTCGAAAGATGAATAAGAACCGTCG
>JANXYJ010000179.1 GCA_025350105.1 Terriglobia bacterium
TGTCCACCAGATCCGCACAAAGTAACCGAAGTTCAATTCGCCTGTTTAGCATACTGACTGTCTATCGTCGCGGATTTGTGTTGGCTGTGCATTTGAAGGCTACCATTTTCCCCTATTTCGTAACTTAGGCCGCCCTACACGTAGTCGTAGTGCGGATTAGGCACGAACCCCGGTTTGGACATGGTTTGGTACATGTGTTGGTACTATTGTGGAGAACATGGGGGATTCCGGCGCTCCCTTAGGGCCGCGGCTTGGTGCTGCGGATGTGGCTTCTTAATTTGAGTACCGGGCGCTAAGGGAAAAGAAGGAGCACGTACAAAAACATTGGATTTTTCGGCCAAAGTTGTCGTCACACACGTGCTGATCATCGCCATCTTCGGCGTGTTTGTGCCGGTGATGCGGGGCTCCTCGTTCTTTGATCCCATGATGATGGCGGCTTACGCGTGCCTGGGGGTCTTGTTTGGGGCGCCGCTGGCGGTAGGACTATTTTCAAAAGACCGGCCGCAGACGATGGGGGAAGCTCTGTTACGGGTGCTGAAGTCGGTGGGCTACGGCGTGGCGATGACCGTGGTGATCATCGGCGTGGGCCTGATCACGGCGAACTTGCGGCGGAGCAGCGGCCTTCGGTTGCCGGAGCTGGATACCTTATGTGGATCGCTGGTATTAGCGTTATTCGCATCGGTGGCCTGCGTGTTGCTGGCGGGGTGGATGGCGTTGCGCTTTTCGCAGAGCGTGGCCAGGACGGGGCTGCGCTTCGTGTTCCTGATGTTTGTGCTGGCGTTCTTTTATTGGCCGACGCGGCTGCCGGAAATTTGGCTGGAGGGAACCGGAGTGGCTGTGGCGGTGTCTATCATTATGATGATGTTGCTGCGCCGGGAGGTGAGCCCGCGATGATACCCACGACCTTGACGCCGGCCAATTCCAACGCCGAAAAGCTGCGCATTTTTGTGCGCGTGGCCGTGTTTATTGCGTTGGTGCTGGCCGGGCGCTTTGTGTTCCCGGGAGTTTTCGCGGCCTTGGCGGGGTCGCTCAACCAGAGTAGTAACGGCCTGCTGATCACCTCGGCGTTGGCGACCTTCGCGACGGCGGCGCTGGCCAATGCATTTGTGGTGCGCGGATGGGAGCAGGGCAAGCTGTCGGATTTCGGCATGGGGTGGACGGCGACGGCGGGCCGTGAGTTGGGGATGGGTATATTGTCGGGCGCGGGCGCGGCGTTGGCCATCATGATTGCGGCTTTGGTATTGCAGTTGGCCGAATTTGGCAAAAATTCTGACAGTGGCGCGCAGTGGGGCTTGCTGCCATTGTTGATCATGGTCCTGATGCTGGGCGCGCTGGGTGAAGAACTGATGTTTCACGGTTACGCGTTTCAACACCTGGTGCGCGTGATGGGTGAATTCGCCACGGTGTTGCCGGTGGGCCTGCTGTTTGGCCTGGCGCATGCCTCCAATCAAAACGCAACGCTGCTGGCCGTTTTCAACACCGTAGCTTGGGGCATTCTGCTGGGCTTTGCTTACTTGCGCACACGAACTTTGTGGCTGCCGATTGGTTTGCATTTCGGCTGGAATCTGGCGCTGATGCTATTGGGCATCAACTTAAGCGGGTTTACAATAGGCGTAACGGGATATTCGCTGCACTGGAAGGCGGGCGACATCTGGAGCGGCGGAAATTACGGACTGGAGGGCGGATTGTTCACCACCATGGTCGTGATTGCGTTATTTGTATTGCTGCCGAAACTGCAGCCTGCGCGGGAACAGGAGCCGGAAGCATGAGGCGAATTGCGGCTTTCACAGCCATGCTTGCGTTGATGTCGAGCTTGGCCTTCGCCGATTCCAAAAAACTCACCGAAGATCAGCGCATTGAAATTCTGCGCGGCATGATGGCGGAATACGCCAAGATCAAAGTACTGCTGCCGCAATCGAAGAAGCCGCTGGAGGTGACTCCCGAGGGCACCTTCGACCAGACCAAGTGGAACGCGCTGCAGAAGGAATTTGGCCCGGCGGGGCGGGTGGGCGATATCATTCAGGTGACCCACGTTGAAATTGAGAAAGAACGCATTGTGGTGCAGCTAAACGGCGGCGGGCGGAGCGAAAAGAAGTGGTACGACCACATTCAGGTAGGCGTGGGCAATTCCACCCAGCCGATCAGTGGAGCAGGCACGAATGCCCCATCCGGCACCACGGTTGCGTTGGTATTCAATGGACCGATTGGCGAGCTGACGGCGGCCGAAGTAAAAAAGATGCTGCAGCCGGTGCTGGATTTCGAAAAACAAATCAGCGCCACCACAGACCCGCTGGCCGATTTGCCGGAACCTATTAAAGAAGCGGTAAAAGCCAAGAAGGCGGTGGCGGGCATGACGCACGATGAGGTGCTGATGGCGATGGGCAAGCCACTGCGCAAGACTCGCGAACCCAAGGACGGAGTGGAGAACGAAGACTGGATCTACGGCGAGCCTCCCGGCCGGGTAACGTTCGTCACCTTTATTGGCGATAAAGTAACCAGGGTGAAAGAGACATATGCCGGCCTGGGTGGGTCAATCTCCGGAAAACGGTCTGAAGTGGGCCAGACGCAAACGGATCAATAGCCGCGAGGCTTCGCAACCCATTGGTTTTCCGTTGCACTACCCCATTTCGTACTATACGGGTACCGGTACCCTACAGCACGCTAGTACCTTGTTGATGGTCGGGCGGAGTCGCACAATCTAGGCGAGGACTCTTACCCTAAATGGAGCGCACCGACATCGAGCAGTGGAAAGGCCGGGAAGTAGCGCGCCTGCTTGCGCTAGTGGAAACCGAGCGGCGTTATTACCAGGAAATGGTGGCAACGTTACCGGTAGCCTTGGCCGTGCTGGCATCGAACAATATAATCGTTTCCGCCAATCGCGCCTTTCGTGACACCTTCAGCATACGGCCGGATCAGATTCGCCGCATTACCTTGGAGCAGTTACTACCGTCGGAAGAATTGTTGACCCGGATCAACGACGCGCGGCGGGAGTCCCTGGAACAACCCAAGCCGCAGCCCAGCTTTTCCATGGAGAGCGAAGGGCGGCTGTTCCGCATCTCTATCGTCTCGCTGCGGAATTGGGACGACGATACGGAACTGGAAACGTTGCTGATGGTGACCGACGTCAGCGATGTGCGGGAAGAGCAGATGGCGAAAGCGGCTGCGCAGCGCAAAGAGATCACGCCAGAAGCCGAAGCACTAAAGCCAGCTGATGTTCCGGCTCCGGATGTTCCGGCTCCGGATGTTGCGCCGCAACCCGCCATTATAGAACCCGTCGTTATTGAACCCAGCGTCGTTCAACCAAGCGTTATTGAACCCAGCGCTAAACCCGCACCCAAAAGCGCGCTACTCGAACAGTTGCCCGCCGTGGTCTGGACCGCCGACACCGCTAAGCTGGCGTTCACGGAGGTAAGCGCGTCCGGCAAAGACGTGTTGGGGTATCCGGCCGAGTATTGGATCGCCAAGCAGGATTTCTTTTCCGAACGCATTCATCCGGAAGATCGCGAAACCACGATGACGCTTTACAAAGCGGCCATCGAACATAAACAGGCCGTAAGTGCCGAGTTCCGGGCTTTGACGGCGGCGGGCAACGTGATCTGGTGCCGGGAAAGCATTGGCTTTAACGCTGGCGACGGAGTGGCCGGCGTGATGACCGAAATTGGTCCGCGCAAGCAGATGGAGCAACAGCGGATCACGGCGGAACGCCACGCGGCGCTGCAGAGTTTGTCGGCTCAACTGTCGCATGATCTGAATAATCCGCTGATGATCATCACCGGGTATGCGGAAGAGATGCTACACAACTGCCCGCCGGGCGACGCGCGGCGCGGCGATCTGGAACAGATTCTGAACGCCACCATTCGCATTGCCCGCATCACCTCGCGGCTGTTGCAGTTCACGCGGCGTCCGGAAACCGGGACGGAAACGCTGGAGGTGGCGCGCATGCTGCGCAACCTGAAAGATGCCATTATCCGGACGGTGGGCAACGACATTGGCAGCGGGGATCTGGTGTATCTGAATCCCGAAGAACCGTTATGGGCCCTGGCCAACCAGGCTCAGTTGGAAGAGATTGTGTTGGCATTGGTGGCGGCGGTGCACGATTCACCCAGCGGCAAGGTGGCGGTGACGTGCGGGATGAAAGTGGTGGCCGAACAAATTGAGGGAGCCACGCTGATGCCCGGCACCTACGCGGCCATTGAAGTTCGCAACGACGGTTTGCGCAATGGCAATGGCGGCGAGAATGCGAAGCCAAAGCATGGTCCGGAAATCTTTGAAGCGATTCTCACCAAAGAGAACGCGCCGCCGACAGCCTTGAGCCTGACCCAAGCCTATGGGCTGGTGCACGCCTGGGGAGGTGAGCTGACGGTATCGAGAGATCTGGCGAAAGGAACTTGCTTCAGCATCAATCTGCCGATGGCGGAGCCGCCCATGCCCGTGGCGGAACCGGGGTCAGCACAAACTTCGGAACAAACTGCGGAGCAAACTGCGGAGCAAACTTCCATGGGGCAGGCAGCCAGCGGAATTCATGCAGTGGAGCCGGTGGCGCCGATTGCTGCGGCGAAAGAGCCGGAATTGCGCGAGACCATTTTGGTGGTGGACGACGAACCCGGAATTCGGGCGCTGGTGGCCAAAATCCTGCGCCGCGAACGCTACGACGTGATGGAGGCAGGAAGCTTTGAGGAAGCCATGAAGGTGGCGGGCGCGCATAAATCTCCGGTTCAACTGCTGCTGACGGACGTGATGCTGCCGGATCGCAGCGGCCGCCAGGTGGCCGAACAATTGAATGCCAGCGTTCCCGCTTTAAAGGTGCTGTACATTTCGGGCTTTACCGATGATGAATCGGTACGGGCCGGCGAATTTCCGCCGGGATCGCGATTCCTGCAAAAGCCCTTTACCGTGGGCGCGCTGGTGAGCAAAGTGCGCGAGGCGCTAGATTAGCATTACAGGTGATTCTTTGAGGAAGACGGCTTGGTATAATTGACACCAGTGCGAGAACTGCAGCTAGGCGATATCATCGACGATTACTGCGTGAAGTGCCGCAGAATTACGAACCACGCGATTGTTTCTCTACTGGACGGCCAAGCCGCCAAGGTGCGCTGCCGCACCTGTTACAGCGATCACGATTTCCGCAATGAAATCGCTCCGCCCACCAAGCGTGAACTGATGAAACAAAAAGAGCTGTTCAACGCGGTGCTGAACGGCATGACACCAGGCACTGTGCCCGCCGAGCCTGCCGATGCGGAAGAGCCCAAGGCCAAGGGCAAAGCGGCTTCTTAGACTGAGTGAACCCCCGGTTTTACTCCGCGGCTTTCGTCTGCGGCGGCCCATTCGATCCATCGATCGAGCAGCGGAAAATACAAGCCCAAACGCACCGGCTGGCCCAGAGGCCGCAGGATTTTCGCGTAGCGTTCCATTTGATCACGATAGCGGCGCTTCTGTTCGGCTAAAAAATTGTCCAGGCCGGCGCCTTGGTGGGAGGAGGTTTTGAAGTCCACCACCCAGCGCGTTGCTTCTTCATTCGTCGTGACCACAAAAGTGCGGTCGACAATTCCGTGGACAATTTCCCCGTCGACAACGGCAGACAACGCGTACTCCGCGCGCAGTTGATCATGCAGAGCCAGAATCCAGCGGCCACGTTCGCTTTCCAATGTTTTGCGCAGAGCCCGTTGCACCCGTTCCGCCGTTTCCGACAACTGGTGGGGCGAAACTCCCACATGCAGCAGAGAAGCGCGAATGGCTGCTGGCTGAGGCATGGTAAGCTGACCGGGTTTCATACTCTGCAGCAGCGCATGCACCACGGTGCCCGCGTGGCGCAGGCTTTCGCTGACCCACTCAAAGCTAGGCTCATGCGGAACGCGCGGATGGCCCGCAACATGGGGGACTGGGAATGATTTGGGCATTTCCGGCGGGCGCCAAGCGGACGGCAGACGGCGCAAGCGGAGCGCGGAGGCGTTGCCGTTGGGGATTTTGCCGGATGAAATGCGAATGGATCCCTGTTCCTCTTCGGTCAACCCGGGCCACATATCGCCGAGCATGGAATTGGAGTCAGGCTTGTGTTCGCCGCCCTTGCGCTCGATCACACCGCCCATCAGGTGGAGGCGCCTTTTGGCGCGGGTCATGGCGACGTACAACTGGCGTTTGCGTTCGAAGACGCTCTTTTGCGCTTCAATCGACTTGAGGTATTTGTAGATGGGATCCTGCTCGCCTGCGGTTTCGTGCACCGGCGCCATCAGGCGTTCCACATGTCCGCCAGCATCCGCATCAGTCTCCGTCCATTCGTGAAACAAGACCAACGCGTCGTCGTCCTGTTTGGTGGGCTTACCCAAACCGGGCAGAAGGACGGTGTCGAACTCCAGCCCTTTGGCTTTGTGAATGGTCATGATGTGCACCGTGGACTGATCCGTCGCCGGCGGCGCCATCATGTCGGCTACGCGAGCCGCGAACTGATCCAGGTCGGCCAGATCAGCGCCGCGCTGTTCGTTTTCGAGGAGCTGCAAAAAGGCATCGGCGTCTGCGCGCGCTTCGGCGTCGGCTGTAATTGTTGCCGGGCCGCCCAGCTTGATCCAAGTGCGCTCCACCCACCGGCGCAAAGGCCACCGGCCCTGTTGGGCGAAAGCTTCCTCCAAAACGTCGCGGAGGCGCGCGGAGCGGATTTGGCCGTCATCACTCAAATTGTCCAAATGGCGAAGGCATTCCCAAATCGTGCGCCGGTGTTTCGGAATTGCGTTTTCATCTGGCTGCGCAACCAGCGCTTCCAGATCGTCCAGCGCCAGTCCGCACCAAGGCGCACGTAGAATCGATAGCCAGGAAATGCGGTCCGCCAAATGCAACATGGCGCGCGTCAGCGAGAGCAGGTCGCGCACCACCGTGCGCTCATTCAGCGGATCGATTTCAACCGCGCGATAGCCAATGCTGGCCGTCTTCAAGGCTTTGATGATGGCGGGCAAATGCGTGCGCGCGCGCACCAGAATGCCGATGGAACCATCCGGGTCTTCGGCTTGCGCGTCTTCGATTCTTTCGAGCAAACACTGCGCTTCGATGCGCTGGGCCTGCGCGCTTTGTTCGGCAACCGCAGCCGGATCCTTCTCCTCGCTGATTCTATCGACGAAGAAATCGCAGGTGACCGCGCTCATTTCGCCTGGTTCCGGCGGATCGAACAAGCCGCGCTGTAAAGGCCCCGTTGCAGGGGCGGGCATCGCCAGGGGAACAGCTTGCGATTCGCTGTAACGCACGGCTCCGGTTTCCATGTCATCGGCTTGCGGAAAGATGGCGGTGAACAGGTGATTCACGCGTTCGACAATGGAAGGAACCGAACGATAGTTGGTGGTCAACTGCAGGGTTTGGGGCCGCAGAGCGCCCAGACCCGTCTGCTCAAGCATCATGAAAAGACCCACTTCCGCCTGGCGAAAGCGATAGATGGACTGCATGGGATCACCCACCAGGAACAGCGTTCGCGAACCCTCCGCGTCCCAATCGGCGGTGAGCTTACGCAGCAAATCGAACTGCGCGCGGGAGGTGTCCTGGAACTCGTCAACCAACAAATGTTCCATCCGCGAATCCAGACGAAAGGCCAAATCGGTTGGCTGATGCGCATCGCCCAACGCCTTGGAGGCGGCGATGGACAGCTCCGCGAAATCGATCACGCTATTTTCGCGAAACACCATGCGCAACTGCGCCACGGCAAGCTTCAGCGTTTGCAGCAAGGCACGCAGGACGTGCCATTGCGCATCGCTGTAGGTGGCCTCCGGCAGGCGGCGCAAGTCCAACAGGATGGGCAGCAGCACGTCATTGATTTGAGCGGCCTGCAGTTGCGCGATCAGCGCGTAAGCTTCGTCCTTCCTGGCTTTCTGATGCGGCATGAAACCCTGATTTTTGTTGAGGCGTATGCGCCAACCTTCCCTGGTGGTGAGCAAATCCGCCAACTGCTGCCACACCGGAAGCCGGTGGCCTTCGAGAGCGGGCCATTCGACGATATCGGCCAGATGCGGCGCATGGTTGCCATTGGCCGCGCTGAAACGCGCCAGCTCCAGCCACTTGGCGCGCAGCGGCTTGGGAATCAATTGATCCGCTGCCTGCAAACGCCGCGCGATGGTGCGATGGAGCGAGGATTCAAACGCCAGCCGGTCTTCCTGATCGGAGTGATGCGCCAGTTCCAGCCACTGTTCGCGCTTCGCCAACATCATGGCGATCATTTGCTGGGCATGCGCGGCGTTGTTGTCCAAATGCTGCAGGACCGTGTCTAAAGCGTCGTCATCGTGGGCGTGCTCAGCGGCGGTTTCCACCAGAGTCCGGCGCGCCGCTTCGCGATAGAGCACGCGCGTATCTTCTTCGATGCGCGGCATCGCACCCAGGCGCGAAAGCCAGGGCATCTCGCCCGCAATCGACAGGCACAGCGAATCGATGGTTTGAATGCGCAGGCGGCCGGCGTGCTGCAGTAAGCACCAATTCATTTCGCGATCGCGGGCTAACGCAGCCAGCGCCATTGCGCGCGTTATTTGTTTATGCGGTTGGTCGACGGAGAGGCCATCGTGGGCTTCGCGCAGTGCATCCATCACGCGGCCCAGCATTTCGCCCGCGGCTTTCCTGGTAAAGGTGATGGCGACGATTGCTTCTGGACGCTGCACCCTGGCGAGCAAAGCCAGATAGCGCTGGATCAATAGTTCTGTTTTACCGGAGCCAGCAGGCGCACGCACGGTAAAGGAGCGCGTGGGATCGATTGCCTGATGGCGAACAGGCTGATCATTCGGTTCAGCTGATGCCGGCAGAAAAACGGGGCTGCTCATTGGGAGTCTCCGCCGTCACCATCTTCCCCGCCAGCGGCCGACAAAACGCCCAGTTCATCCACCCGGCACAAGGATTGCAGCCGGCACCAGTTGCAGGTTTTCTTGCCATTCTTGGGATCCACTTGTGCTGGACCCGCAACAAAATCGGCGGCGAGTTGCTGCAGAACGGTTTGCCAACGCGGTAAGCTGTCGTCCAGTTCGCGCCCTTCGCGTTGGTGCATTTTGGGCCCCGTGGCGATCAACTGCACGTACATCACACTGTCCACTTTATGCCCGCTGCTGGCCGCATTTACGGCATACAGAGGCAACTGCGGCGCGGCGGGACGCGGGCCGTCCCAATCATCCAGGCTCAGCTGCTTGCCGGTTTTGTAATCCAAAATGGCCAGGCTGTCATCGTGATGGTAGCGATCGATGCGGTCCGGACGAATCTTCAAGAGCAGGCTGCCAAGGGACACTTCCTGATTGAGCTCGCTCTGTTCGATGGAAAAGGGACGGCGGCCCGATTCCTGTTCCATCCATTTCGCCAGCAGTTGTTCCAGGCGGTTCAATTCCAATCGGCGAAAACGTTCGGGGGCTTCACTCTTGGCATGGATGGCGGCTTCAGCGCATTCGTGAATCAGGGTGGACAACTCTACTGGCGAAAGCCGCAGCAGCGCAGCATGAGAACCCAACTTTTGCCACAACTGTTCCAGCGCCACGTGGACCGCGTTGCCGCGCTCCCGCGGAGAAACGCCGACCTCCGGCGCATCTAACTCGCGCGCGCCCAAACGGTGTACCGCAAATGCCTTGAAAGGACACGCTGCCTGATCCGCCAACAAGTGCGCGCCGCCATGCGACAGTTTGCCGGCGGACGCTGCAGCGGATTTTCGCCCAGGGTGCAGTTGGTCCAGTACCGGCGCGCTGGCATACAGCCGCCGCAGGGCTGTATCCGGAGAAACAGATTCGTTGACGGCGCCGGCGTGCGGCAGCAGCGGACTGGGGCGCAGTTCCTGTTCGCCCTCAGAAGCGGGAAAGCTGAAAACCACATCGGTAGCGGATTGTTTTAAACGTTCCGTGGCCTTCCTGGCCCGCTCTAAAGAAAATTCGGGCGAGCTTTGCGCAATTCCCGCCGCGCGCTGCAACGAGAGCGGAATAAATGGATTGGGCCGCACGGCTTCCGGCCACGCACCAGCGTGCAAACCGGCAACCCAGATGGCGTCATAATCCACCAGCGTAACCGCGCCTTCCCGGAGGTCCATTATCTGCACGGGTATTTGCACCGGCGCTTCCGCATCGTGATCCTGGGAATTTGCATGGAAAACACTCCGCCGGGCAATGCGCCTGAGCTGGGACAGCGCTTGTTCATAAGTGACCGGCTGATCCACCACCAAGTCCAAACTGGCCAGATCGCTGAGCAGCGTCTGCCAGTGTTCTATGGCTTGCTGCTCGATGGCATGCGGCGAACGCTGGGCCCATCCTGCACTGGAAACCAGCTTCGAGAAATCGGCGGACCATTGGCTGGGAAACTGTGGCCGGTCGCCCCCCTCAAACATTCTCTGGGCTTGGTGGAACAAGCCCGGAAGCAGTGATTCGAAGTCTTGAAAGGAAACGCGCGAAGATCGCTTGCGGCGCAACCTGGCGTCAAGCTCTGCCGCGCGGACGCGATCGAAATGCAGGAACGGTGAACGCAAGAGTAAGCCGGCTTCGGAAAGATTCAGCCCGTTCCTCAATCCCAACAGCAGCAGCGCGGTGCTAATCAGCGGGACTTCATTCGAAGGCACGCCCGAGGAAATATGAAACAGGCGTGGTTCTTGGTGCGCGAAGGCAAGTGTCGGCGCCAATACGTCGTCGAAAATGCGCTCCACGCTTTGCGCTATGCCGGCGAGTTCAGGAAGCATGACGGCGATGCGCGCCGGCCCGTTAGCGCTTGTCATTTTTTGGCGGGCCCACAACGCTGCTTGCGTCAATTCGTCATTGCGATCGCGAAGCTTGCGCACCACCGGTGTAGCGGCTTTTCTGGTTGCGTCGCTTCGTTCAACCGCCCCCGCCCAGCGGAGAAAGCCAGCATCGCGTGGCGTTGTTTCGACAAAGCCTGCGCAGGTAACCGGGCCTTGAACACGAACTCCACGCTCCATCAGTTGCGCCGGAAGTTCGCTGCGCGTAATCCAAATACGGGCGCGCAACTCCGCGTCAAGCAACCGCCGCCAATCAAAAAACGCCTGGCTGTCGGCGGTTTCCTGAAAAGAATATTCGGCGGGCGTAAGCTCCCAGGCGTGCATCAATTCCCACGCCCGCGCGGCCATGGCAGCGGTGGAGCCAACATCCAGCAATTGGTCGGCGTATGGCGACGCCGCGATGGCGCGCCGCCACAACAAATCTTCTTGAACGCTATTCAGCAACAGCGGCGTGCGAATTGGATCACGCGCGGCAAGCTCCCGCCACAAACGTGCAACCCAGGCATCATAAGGAAGAATGTCGGGCGCTTCCCAAACCCGGGCGCCCGCTTGCCGCCGGTCCTGATCGAAGTGAACACGCAGCAGACGGCTGACTCGCCTGTTCGCGGTCACGACGGTTTCCAAGTGCGCAGGTTCCGGCGCGGGGTGCTGACGGATTACGGGCGGTAACACCTATTCAGTGTCGCGCGTTTTAAACCGATTCTGTGCGGACCGGCGTGCGGTTGCCCAGAAAGTAATACACTGCGGGCGTTACCAGCAACGACAAGATCATGGATGCCAGCAATCCACCAATCACCGCAATCGCCAGAGGTTGCAGCATCTGCGAACCGGCCCCGATCGCCAGCGATAGCGGAATCATGCCGACGATAGTGGCGAGCGCGGTCATAAGAATGGGCCGCAGGCGGCGTTGGCCGGCTTCGAGCAATGCCTCACGCGCGGAAAAGCCTTGCGCGCGAAAACGCTCATCGGCGTCCAGCAGCAAAATTCCATTCTTGGCCACGATGCCGATCACCATGATCACGCCCATGAACGAAGAAATATTGAACGTGGTTTTGGTGACCAGCAGCGCCAGGAACACGCCGGAAGTGGAAAGCAACGCCGACGCTACAATCGCCAGCGGGGCGGCGAAATTGCGGAACTCAAACATCAGCACCGTGAACACCAGCACAATGGCCAGGCCGAGAACGATGAACAGATCCTTGAACGATTTCTGTTGTTCCTGATAGGTTCCGCCATAAACCACGCGAATGGACGGCGGCACATTCAAATCCTTCACGGCTTGTTGCACCAATTGGATTCCCGCGCCCAAGCTGATATTTTCAAAGCGGCCCGTAACCGCAATGCGCCGCTGCAGATTTTCGCGCACGATTTCGGTTTGCCCGGCTTCGTCCTGAAACGTCGCCAAGGTCCCGAGCGTGGCGGTTTTCCCCGTGGAGCTGCTGGTGAGCATCGTATTTTTGATCTGGTCGAGCGAGGAACGCACGTTCTCCGGAAAACGCACGCGCGCGGTATAGGCATGATCGTTCACCACGATCGGGGTGGTGGCGGGTTCACCCTGCAGCACCGCGCTGGCATCCAACTCGATTTCCTGCGGACTAAAACCGGAACGCGCGGCCACCACCGGGTCCACGTTCATCACAATCGCGGGGCCGCTCACCGTGTTCTCAATGCCGTCCTTCACGTCGGCCACGCCTTTTATCTTTTTGATGCGCTCCGCGATCTTCGGGCCCCATTGCTTCAGCAGCGCGGGGTCGGGCGAAAACAGTTTGATCTCGATGGGCTCCGGCGAGCTGGTGAGGTCGCCAATCTGATCTTGCAAAATCTGAATGAACTCCACGTCAAGCTGGGGATATTTGCCGGTCACCTTGGCGCGCAGCTCGCTAATGATTTCATCGATACCACGCTCGCGATCACGCTTCAGGCGCACGGAGAAATCGCCGTTGTTGGCCTCCGTCACCGCGGCAAGCCCAAGTTGCAACCCGGTGCGCCGCGAGGTGCCCTCCACTTCTGGAGTGGCGGCAATGACTTTCTCCACGCCCAACAAAACTTCATTCGTATCGTCCAAAGACGAACCGGCGGGCATCAGGTAATCCAAAATAAAGCCACCCTCGTCCATCTCCGGAAGCAAATCGGTCCCCAGAAACTGGTAACAGAAATACGAACCACCAATCAGCACCAGGGAGCCCAGCACCAGCACAATGGGATGCCCGATGACAAAGCGCAGTGCGGAGCCGTACGCACCGAGCACGCGCCGCATCAGCCCGCCGGCATCTTCGTGACCATGCCGAGCCGCATCGCCGGTCTTTTTCTTCAGCAAGTAATGACTCAAGGCCGGCGTCCAGGTGAGCGCCAGAAACAATGACGTCAACAGCGCGGTTCCCACCGTCACGGCCAGCGCGCGAAAGAACGTGCCCGTAACGCCGGTGATGGTGATCAGCGGCAAAAACACAACGATCGGCGTGATGGTGGAGCCAACCAACGGCAGTAGAATTTCGCGCAGCGCACTCCGAATGGCTTCCGAACGGCTTTGTCCAGAGTCGCGGTGCAGCACGATGTTTTCCACCACAACGATTGCGTCGTCAATGACCAAACCGACTGCCGCGGCCAGTCCGCCCAAGGTCATCAGGTTAAAGCTTTCACCCATCACACGCATGGCGATCAGCGTGATGCCAATGGTCGCCGGAATCACCAGCGCGGCCACCAGCGAACTGCCCCAGTCACGTAAAAATAGAACTACAATAATCGCGGCCAGCACCAAACCAATCAGAATCGCGTCGCGCACACTGGCGATAGAATCGCGGACCAGCGTGGACTGATCGTAAAACGTCTGCACCTTCACACCGGCGGGCAGCGTGCGTTGAATATCCGCCAATTCCAAACTGGCCGCATCCGCCACCGTCACCGTGTTGCTATCAGGCTGACGGAATAGGTTCAGCAGCACGGCAGGTTTGCCGTTCGCCGTGACAATGGTGTACACCGGCATGGTCCCGTTTTTCACGTTCGCCACATCGCCAATGCGCACAGGCACGCCATTGGGCGTGGTGCGAATCACAATGTTTTCTATTTCACTGGGGTCGCGCGTTTGGCCGCTCACCAATGTAAGCGACAGCTCGTGATTGTTTTCAATCAAGCCCGGTGAATCGATCATATTGGTGCGTGCCACGGCGTCCAGAATACCGGTCACCGTAACTTGTGCCTGCAACAGTTTCGCGGGGTCGGGCTCAATGTGAAACTCGGGCACTTTACCGCCCTGCAGCACCACCATGGCCACGCCGTTCACCCGATTCAAACGCGGCTTAATGGTGTAATTCGCCAGCTCCCATAACTGCGATTGCGTCATCGTATCGGACGTCAGGCTGTAACCCAGAATGGGAAACGCCGCGAACGTCAAACGGTTCGCAGTCAGTTTCGCGGTGGCGGGCAGCGTGGGCTGCACACGCGCAATCGCCGCGTTGACGAATTGCAAGGTCTGGAACATGTCCACCTGCCAATTGAAAAACAGATTCAATTCGGCGGAGCCACGGCTGGTGGTGGAGCGCACCTGCTCCAGCCCCGGCACGCTATTCATGGCCTCCTCCACCGGGCGCGTCACGATCACTTGCATTTGATTGATGGGCGCAACACCGTTGTCGATGCCCACCACAATGCGCGGAAAATCGGTAGCCGGGAAAACCGCTACTGGAATGGCGAACGCCAGATACGCGCCGACGGCGATCAGGACCAAGATGACAAAGATGATGGGCCGCGAAAAATGCGCGGTCCAATGTTCTCCCTGCGCCACGGAGGGGCCGTTATCGGGTCTTTCGTTCATGCGCTAGGACTCACTTGGCGTCTTCATCATCGTCGTCTTCCGCTTTCGGTTGTTGGATGGATACCTTGGCTTTATCCTCCAACCCCAGGCCGCCGGAGGTAGCCACCTGGTCGCCTTCCTGCAAGCCGCTGATCACCTGCACGCGTGCACCCTGGCGCACGCCCAAATTGATTTTGCGTTCGTGCGCCACCGAATCTTTGTCGATCACCATCACCTTCTGCCCGCCGTCATCGGAGTTCAAAATCGCTGTTGCCGGAACCACAATCGTGTTCTGAATGGTTTCCGCGATGATGTTTACGCGAACCGTCCCGCCCGGTTTCAGCTTCTCGCCAGGATTCGGAATCTGCACCCAGACTTCCACGGTGGTTGTGTTGGGATCAACCGTTGGGCTGACGACGGTAACTTTGCCCGCCAAATCGCCTTCGGGT
Organism: Terriglobia bacterium; assembly: GCA_025350105.1. GTDB lineage: Bacteria > Acidobacteriota > Terriglobia > Bryobacterales > Bryobacteraceae > Palsa-187. The sequence continues at coordinate 14,954 of JANXYJ010000179.1, forward strand.
CCGGCGATACGCGCCGGGCGGCCCACCTTGATCAGGCTTGCGTCCTTCACCGGAACATTCGCGCGCGCCACCAATTGCGAAATATCTACAATGGAAACCAGCGGCGTGCCGGGCGCGGCCAACTCACCGGCGTAAACCGAACGATCCGAGATCACGCCATTGATAGGGCTGCGAATCTGCCCATAAGACTGCTGCACCATTGCGGTTTCGTAGTGTGCCTTGGCCGCGTTCATTTGCGCTTCGGCTCCTTTAATGGATTCGCGTTGGCTGACGTTGCTCAGCGCCAGCAAATGCCGTTGCGCGGTTTCCAGTTGAATCTGCGCCTGCATCATGGTCGCCCGCGCTTCGTCAACGGGGCGCAGCGCCAGCGCGCCTTCTTTCTGTAAAGCCGCTCGGCTATCGTAAATTTTCCGGGCGGCATCCAGCGTTTGTTGGGCCGAGCGCACATCGGCCTCCGCCTTGCCCTTATCCTCGCCCACCGTTGCGCCCGTCACCGTTTGATAGGCCGATTGCGTCTGTTCATATTGATGCTTGCTCTCCTCCGCCGCGGCGGCCAGGTCGCCGGTTTCAAGTTCCGCAATCAACTGTCCGGCGCGGACATGATCGCCACGATTCACCAACACGCGTTTCACCGGCGCGCTGATTTTCGGCGTGACGTTGGCTTGATTGACGGGATAGAGCACGGCGTCGGAAATCACCACACGGTCCACCGCGCCGCGCACGGCGGCTTCCACCGTTACCGGTGTGGGCGCTTCTTTTTCCTCGCCGCCAGCTTCTTTCTTCGCGTCGTCTTTTTTTGCGTCATCCTTTTTATCGTCGGCCTGCTTGGCGTCACCCTTGGCATCCGTCTTACTGCTGCAACCGGTGAACACCAGGGCGCAGGCCAGCAGCAAAACGGCGATCACGCAAACCAGTCGAAATGTTTTGTTCATGGACGTCAACATGTTTACAAATTCCCCGTTACTACCTGCAGTTCCGCTTGCACCAGGCGAAAGCGCGTCTGGCCGTCGTCATAGGCGTTGCGCGCCGTCACCACCGTCGTCTGCGTATCCACCACTTCCTGCGCGGTGGCCTCGCCCGCCTGATAGCGCAGCAGCGTTAAGCGCAAACTCTCCGCCGCCAAATTCGCCGATTGCCGCAATGATTCCAACTGTACTTGCGCCACCCGTGCCTCGGCATACAGCCCCGCCAGCTTTGCTTGCAACGCGCGCTGCGTTAGGCTTAAATCCCTTTGCGCCTGGTCGCGTTTCAACTCCGCCTGCTTGATCTTGCTCTTCGTCGCACCCCAGTTCCACACCGGAATATTCAACGTGGCCTGCGCCACATAGCCAAGATTTAGACGATTGAACGGCTCTTCTCCGGTGACGCCCGGAATGCGGCTGTGAACCGCAAACTGATTCGCGTTAATTCCATAAAACAGATCGATCCCCAGTGACGGCAAATACCCATACCGCGAGACCCGTACGTCATAGCCAGCTTGATCGATGCTCAGCCGCGCGGCCGTCAAATCAGGACTGGTCGCCATCGCCTGCCCTTGCGCGTCTGCCACCGGCGGCAGCAACAACAACAATGTGTCCGGCTGCAAATCATCCACCGCTTCCAGCCCGGATGAAAAGTCCACGTTCAAGTCCGGGAAAATCAGCACGCCCAGTGCAATTTTGGTTTTCTCCACCGCCAGCATGGCTTCCTGGGAATCGCGCTGGCGCTGCTGCAAGTCGATCTGCGCTTTGACGACGTCAGACCGCGCGGCTTCCCCGCCCTTTTCCAATTTTTGCGTGATGTCAAGAAAACGTTCTGACTGGGTGACGCTGATCCGCGCGTTTTTCACCTTGCGTTGGGCCAAGACAATTGCATAATAATTTTGCACGACGGTAGAAGTTAACCCGCGTGCCGCCACATCCGTTTTCGCCCTGGTCACCGCTTCCGCCGCCATCGCCCTTTGCAGTTCGCCTTTGCGGATCCACGCCAAAACTTCTTCGTGCACCACGGCCTGTTCGTTATAGATGTGCACGCCGTCGTTGGCCACAAACACGCCGGAGGGCGTTCCGTTGGCCTGGGTATAAATGAATTGGTTGAACGCGCTCACCGAAGGCAGTTGTGCCGCGCGCACCTGCAATCGATCCTGGGTGGCCAGCAGCGTGGCCAGATTCGCGGATTGAATCTGCCCGCTAAATTGCCGCGCGCGGGTCAACGCCTCCGCGAGTGTGATCGTCGGCGGCAGCGCCACGGGCGTTGGTTGGGCAAAGCCCTTCGGCCCAATCAGGCAGGTGGCCAGCAGCCCCCAAGCAAGAGCCCAACGGGCATCCCCGCTCTCACGCCGGCGGTCACTCATGGCTGGTCCCTGACGTTTCTTGGCTCTCTGACATGCAATCATCCTATGGTGTCTTATCCGGCTGAAGATCGCCTGAGACGACTCTTCAGGTTTCTCTCAGCGTGTTTTGTTACGATTTGAGGCATGCAAGTTCTGGTCGTCGAGGACGAGCAGCGGATGGCCGAACTGCTGGACCGCACCCTTCAGGAAGAAGGCCACCAGGTGGTGGTTTCCAACGATGGCCGCGCCGGTTTTGAGATCGCCCGCTCTTCCCCCTTCGATATGATTATTCTGGACGTCACGCTGCCCGGCATGGATGGCCTCACCGTAGCGCGCAAACTTAGAGAATACAAGAATCAGACGCCTATTTTGATGTTGACCGCCCGCGATTCCTCCGCCGACATCGTGCAGGGCCTGGATTCGGGAGCGGACGATTATCTTACCAAACCGTTTTCACTCGACGTCCTGCTGGCGCGTATGCGCGCGGTCAGCCGGCGCGGAGCCGTTCCTCGCTCCGCTTGTCTGGAACTGGGTGAGGTGCGATTAGACCCGGCCAGCCATAGCGTCACCCGCGCGGGCGAGGTGGTGAACCTCACGCCGCGGGAATACAAGTTACTGGAGCTGCTGCTGCGCAATCGTGGCCGCGCCGTCAGCCGCGACGCCATCCTGCAATCGGTGTGGGGCTTTGATCACGAAGTCAGCGAAAATAATCTGGAGGTGTTCGTCCGCCAATTGCGGCTGAAAGTGGACACCGGCGAACACAAATTGATTCATACCATTCGCGGCTTCGGCTACATTATGCGGGAGCCGTAAGATTCTAAAGGCATGCGTTACCGCTCTATCCGATTTCGTTTGACGGTCTGGTACACCGCGGTTCTGGCCGCGGGCCTGGTGCTATTCAGCGTGTTGGTATGGGTCTCCTTGCGCCACCAGTTGATGGCCGATATCGAACGGGAACTGGAAGGCCGCGCCAATCGTCTGGAAAATTATTTCCGCGCCGAATCGGCTAAGCCCGGCGTCGATCTGCCAGACGAATTGGAGGAATTCTGCCAGGCGCTTTCGCCGGACAGCTACGTGATCCTGCATGGCGCCGGCGGCTTCTCATTTGAATACCCGGTGCTAAATAGCAGCGCGGCCGCGGCAGGCAAAGCCGCTGCGGAGATCGATAGAACCAAGCGTGGCGGTGCTTCGGAAATCCGCATGGTGGAGCATCGCTTCACCCTCAATAACAACGCGTTTGATCTAAAAGTCGGCGAACCCACCGAAGATGTCGCCCGCGTGTTGCAACTGCTGCGTTATTTGCTGTGGAGCCTGATCCCGGTGGTGATTGCCATCGCTTGCGCCGGGGGTGCCTGGCTCAGCGGGCGGGTGCTGAAGCCGGTGCAGGACGTCACCGACGCGGCTTTGCTGATCAGCATCGAAAATCTTTCCGATCGCGTGCCCGTCCCGCAAACCGGGGATGAAATCGCGCGCTTGGCTGAAGTGTTGAACTCCATGCTGGCGCGCCTGGAGTCCGCCGTCAAAACGCTTTCCCAGTTTGTAGCGGACGCCTCCCACGAATTGCGTACGCCGCTGGCTGTGATCCGCACCACCGCGGAATTGGCTCTGCGCCGTGGACGCACACCGGAGTCCTATCGCGAGTCCTTGCACGATGTGGTCCGCGAAGCCGAACGGATGACCCGACTGGTGGAAGAACTATTGGTTCTGGCCCGCAGCGACGCCGAAGTGGCGCAGATGCCGCGCGAAGCGTTGGACGCCCGCGAAATTCTGCAGGATGTTAGCGCCGAAATCCAACACCTGGCCGATTCGCGGCAGATTTTCATTCAAACGCACCTCGGCGAAACCGCGGCGACTATCTCCGCTAACCGGCCGGCCCTGCACCGCCTGTTTCTGGTTCTGCTCGACAACGCCGTGAAGTATTCGCCTGCTGGTGGCCGCGTTGCCGTGTCGATCCAAAACGCCGGGGAAACGGTCGCGGTCTCGATCCAGGACTTTGGCCGCGGAATTCCCAAGACCGACTTACCGCGTATCTTTGAGCGCTTCTATCGCGCCGATACCGCGCCAGAGACAACTCCCGTCACTTTAGTCCACGACGCTGGCCACGGCCTGGGCTTGCCTTTGGCCGAAAGCATCGCCAAAGCCCACGGGGCTTTCATTGAAGTGGAAAGCGCGGAAGGCCAGGGCTCAATATTCCGCGTGGTCTTCTCCGCCCGCCTGGCCGAGCCCGAACGCCAGATTGCCGCGGCCAAAGCGCCCGCCCGGGTCTAAGTCAATCCTCAGTTGATTTCGCTATTGTTATATATGGGATGGTATGTGGCTGTTGAAGCAAACCGACGAATCGTAACAATGGACAAAGCATTAAGATTCGCGCGCTACCATGAAGCGACGCCAAGCGTTTGACCCAAAGTCTTGACCAAGTCTTGAAAGGATCCACGAAGATTATGAAAAAAACTCTGCTCCTGGTGCTGGCCGCGCTCACCGTGATCGCCATTGCCTTCGCCGCGGCACCCACCTATAAGGTAACCAACAAGATTAAGATTGGCGGCGCCAACCGCTGGGACTATGCGTATGTGGATTCCGCCAATCACCGGCTCTACGTCTCCCACACCAACCAGACCGAAGTGATCGACACCACTACCGATAAAGTGATCGGCACCATTCCCGGCACCACCGGCGTGCACGGCGTGGCCATTGCCAATGACTTGGGCAAGGGCTTCACCAGCGATGGCGGCGACAACGACGTCACCGTATTCGATCTGAAAACCCTGAAAGTCCTCGGCAAAGTGAAGACCGGCCAGAACCCGGACGCCATTATCTATGAGCCAGTCTCTAAGCGCGTTTACACCTTCAACGGCCGCGGCGCCGACGCCACCGCGATCGATGCCGTTACCGACGCCGTGATTGCCGCATCCATTCCGGTCGGTGGTAAACCCGAGTTCGCGCAGATCGATGGCAAGGGTCACATCTACGTCAACAACGAGGATAAGGCCGAAATTTTTGAAGTGGACGCGAAGAACGCCTTGATCGCCAAGCGTTATTCCATCGCGCCGTGCGATAGCCCCAGCGGCCTGGCCATCTCGCCCAAAGGTTTGCTCTTTTCCGTCTGCGAAAACAAATTGATGATCGTCAGCGATCCGGCCGCCGGCAAAGTGCTGGCAACGTTACCCATCGGCCAGGGCGCCGACGGTGTTGCGTTTGACGACGGTTACGCCTTCAGCGCCAACGGAGCCGACGGCAACATCACCATGGTGGGCGAAACCTCTCCCGGTAAATGGGAAGTTGTCAGCACCATCACAACCCAGCGCAGCGCACGCACCATCGCCGCCGATGCCAAAGCCCACAAGCTCTATCTCCCGGGAGCCGAGTACGGCACCGGCGACAAAGACAAAAAAGGCCGCCCGCCGGTGCTGCCGGATAGCTTTATGATTATGGTGGTTAGCAGATAGCCTCGCTTCATCAAGTTCACCTGCGCTCGAACACTGCCAGTAAGGCGGGGAATCACTCGGTCACGCGCAAGGAATTAAAAAACTTCGACACGTCGTGTTGAACATTCCAGGTGGTTGCCATTACGTAAAGTCTTTCTCGATCGATATGGACCCGCATCGTTGTGTAGGGTCGGGTAAACCTGAACTCTCTAAATACTCTTCGCTGCCGCGTAATAAGTTCGTCTTGATACACGTACCGTTCCGGGTTCTGACTCTTGATGGCGGCAAGGACGTGATCCAAAGTCTGCCCATTAAGATTTGAGCCCGGCGGATATTCGAGAACTCCCGCATAGAAGTAGCCACCGCTCCGTCCGACCAGCCATGCCTGTACGTGTGGCAGCCCCCCTCCGACTTCAAGGGAAAATAGAGGGTTAGATGTTGCCGTGGCCGTCCCTGGCATCTCCAACTGGAACGCCCTAGACGCATCCAATAGTTGCCACTCAGACTCCGGGATAGCGTCGCGTGCGTCGACGTAGCGCTTCTCAACTACTGCGTAGGTGAGGAACCCGACAAGGGCAGCAAGGCCAAATACGGGCAACCCGGCGACCACAAAACCACCCCATCCGATAGGAAGCGGGGCATAGGATCGCGCAGGGTTACCAGGCTTAACGCGCACGTCAATTGTGCTTCCCGGGACTTGCTCAGCCAACGCTTGGGCAGAACGGCGTCTCAGACATTTGCGGACCAAAGATCCGTCGAACGTCGACGTCTCGACGCTGTACCGGTACTTTAGGTTTGCCGTGTACGGATAAGACTGTCCGTCGATGCTGCCTGTTAGCACGGCTCCCCGCATCGTGGGCCACCGACTCGTGAGCGTCCTGATCCACAGTTCCGAAATAAACGACAAGACGTACGGCACGAGTCTGAGGACCACGTACAAATTCCACATACGCCTCACCCTAACATGCCGTTGCCCGCCGCTCTTACCGGCCGTCCCATCCGCCAACGCAAATTAGCTTTGTTCCGCAAAAATGCGTTTTACCGCTTATACCCAATCTTCCGCAGCAGCCCATGCCGCCAATCGCGGTCGGCTTCCCCCTCAATTCCCTTCGGCGAACTGCCATCGATCACGCCCAGAATCCCGCGGCCTTGCTCCGTCTGCGCGACGACCACTTCCAACGCATTGGCGGTGGCGCAATAGATCGCGCAGACCTCCGGCACCTCGCGAATGCGCGGCAGAATATTGATGGGATAACCGTCGCGCATCGCGATCACAAAAATGTGTCCGGCGCCAATCATCTGGGCGTTCTCCGTGGCGATGCTTTGCAACTCGGGATCATTGCCATCCACCCGAATCAGACACGCGCCGGATGCTTCATTGAAAGCCACACCGAACTTCATCTGCGGCACCGTGCCCACAATCGCTTCGTAAATGTCTTCCACCGTTTTGATGAAATGGCTTTGCCCAACAATCACGTTTCCGTTTTCCGGAATCACCAACCGCACTGCGTGAAGTTCCATCCCCTCACTATAATGAAACGTGTCGCGTCATAAAGGCCCGCCCTACTACGGGCCGCCCAAAAACAAACTTCAGCGGGGCTTTTCCCAACGCACGAACAACCCGCGCCTGATCGAAGGGCGCCTCAGCGTGCATCGCGATGGCTTCGGCTTCGTCATCCCCGACGTACCTCTGCCCAATATCAAGGGCGATATCTATCTTTCGAAAGAGAACGCCGAGCGCGGTATGCACGGCGACCGCGTTTCCGTGCGTGTGAAACGCGTAGAGGCTGACGGCCGCGCCCACGGCGAAATCGTCGAAGTCCTTCGCCGCGCACACGTCACCGTCGTCGGCGAGTTCCGCTTGAAGAAGAAGGGCGCCTTCGTCATTCCGCACGAAGACCGCATCCGCCAATGGATCGAAATCCCCGCCGGCATGGCTCTGCCCCAGAAAAAAGATAACGAGACAAGCGACCACAAGAATAATCCCGCCGGGCCACATCGCGTTGGGGCTCGCGCCGTTGATGTGAAGACCATGG
>JANXYJ010000005.1 GCA_025350105.1 Terriglobia bacterium
TCCAGACTTGCAACATCCAGACTTGCAACATCCAGACTTGCAACATCCAGACTTGCAACATCCAGACTTGCAACATCCAGACTTGCAACATCCAGACTTGCAACATCCAGACTTGCAAGAGGGACACCAACAGGGCTTGAAACTTCCGGTAGATCGCTGACGGGTGCTTCAGGGGCGAACGGCCCGTCAAAGACGAAATCAGATAAAGCCGGAGGGCTGAACCACTGGGATTCTTGGATCGACTTGCTGAAGCTTGCAGGGTTGGGTAAGGGAGCCGATTCCAGCGGGGCCACAGTGATCTGGTTGATTGCGGGCGGGACATTGCTGGTAGCTTTGTCGTTGTCAACTGTGTGGCTCTCAACTCGGTCGTTGTCAACTCTGCCGCTGTCAACTCTGCCGCTGTCAACACTGGTGTTAACGCTGGTGTCACCTTTGATAACTTCCGCAGTAGGGCCTTGCGGGGGTTCCGGCAGCGGCCCCGGAGCAAGAGCCCTGGCCAATGGAACCTCGGCCGATTCCTCTCTTAACGGCGCGGCCTCGGGCTGTGGTGGCGTTGCTTTCGGTGCTGCAGGCTTGAATTTTGGCGCTGCGGACTGCGTGCTTCTCGCTGGGCTTTCTCCGCGCAACAGCCGCTCGATGAGATCGTCATCTACTACCAGGGCCTGCTGATCCTTCTTTGCTGTGAGGTCGTCCGCCATCGGGCTTCTAATCTCCTGCTTTCTCTCGCGCTAAGCCGTCTCTTCCCCAAACACCAGGGTTGGATCGCGGCAGTTCCGTCGCACCTGATGGCATGTGGCTTGCCCGCGACTCTACCCCCGAAGGTAACCGAGCGCTGGATTTCGAAAAGGGAACGGCTGCGTGCACCCCCTCGTGCAACATTCCGTGCAACGGGCCGTGCGACAGGCCGTGCAAAACCAGCAGCACCACCGGAACCGGCCCCAGCAAGGACTTAATCTTGGCCAACACGCTTCCGGGCCGGGCCTTATCGCTGTCGAGTTGCGTGAACAGGGGAGCCGTATACAAATTCGGATCACTTGTCGGCGCATCCCCGTTTGCTTCTCCGGCAAGATCTGGCGGAGGGACGGGAGCGGTTCCCGTCATTCCGGAAGCGGAATTCATTCCCGGAGAAGAATTCAACGGTGGGGCGGAATTCATTGCCGAAGCCGCATGCGGGCTCCGTGTTGCATTTTCCCGGGGGGATGATTCTGTCGTCGCTACAGGTTCCTCAGCCTTCGTCTTGCCCGCCTTTGTCTCGGAAGGAAAACCGCCGGGCTGGATCGCGGCGGCGGCAATTTGCGATGCAAGATCGTATCCACCGGGCACGGCCTGGTGCACCGGTTCAATTTTGGTGGTTGTCACTCTCGCGTTTGTGCCGTTGCCGTTTGTGTCTCTACCGTTTGTGTCGTTGCCGTTTGTGTCGTTACCGTTTGTGTCGTTACCGTTTGTGTCGTTGCCGTTTGCTGGAACTGGCCTGGTGGCCGCCTGCGGCCGATGCGCGCCGCTAGAGTCACGAAGCGGATCCTTCACTTCCAATGGAATGCGCCGCGGTTGCTGTCTGCGATCACCAGACCCCACTCGCCTGTCCCCTGCGTGCGCACGGCGATCACCGGCTGGCCATGCGATCTGGATCGCACGTGGAGGCGCCGAATTCGTAGCGTCTGAGGAAGGCGAGGGCGGCTCACCCGCTGGTGAACCCTGACCCGGCGAACCCGATCCCGAACGAAAGTGCGCGGCACCAGAGCCAGAGCGAGGCGGCAACCCTTGCGTTGGGCTATTGCGCGAATAGTTCCCATCGGAGCCGAAACCCGAACCGGCAAAACCCACCGGAACGGCCTCATCTTCCGGTTGTCCCTGGGCGAGCTGATGTCCCTGAGCGAGAGCCACCGGGCGGGGTGCCCGTGTTTTGCGATACCGGCGCGATTCAGCGTCGTCTACTTCTGCGGTGGGAAAGCGTAAGCGCGCCAGGTCCCCCACCACCACCGGCAATTGGCCAACCGGATACTCGCGGTTGCGCCACAATTCGCCCTCTGGCAGATATAGCCGTGGTTGCAGCGGAACCTCCAACGGTTGAGTAAATGCTTTCGGCTTCCAGGACAGTTCCAGAGAAATATCCAGGTGAATCACACGCGGAGGGCAGGGAAACGCCTCCGCTGTGGGCTCAACCAGCACTGCGGCGCTGGCGGCATTCTTCTCCGCCGTACCGCCAACCGCAGCCTGCAATCGCTGCATGGATTCGGCCATCGGCAGCTCAGTTGCTTGTAACTCAGTCAAACGTTGCTCGGTCGCTGAAGCCTCGTTTACGGAAGTCCGTGAACCATGGAAAGAAGGAAATTCCACAAACGAAGAATACGGAAGGGTTGGTTGGCTGGACGCGCTGGACGGCGGCGAATCCGGCCAAGCATCTTCCTCGCCAGACCATGAGGGCGAAGATGTTGAGGGTGAAGACGATGAGGGTGAAGACGATGAAACCGAAGACAGGGCAAACGCAGGCTGCGGATCAATCCTCACCGGCTTGCATTCAAAGTTGGCAACTTCCGGCAATTCCGGTACGGCCTGTGCCAGCGGAGCAGGAGCATGGAGCGGGCCAGACGATTTTGTACTTGCCGAAGATGCTGGCACGCCGCCGCTTTGAGCACGATCGTTTTGGCCCGCAAAAACGTCTTTCCGGTTAACCGTGTCAACGGGATCGTTCTTTTCAGGCCCACGCTTTTCATGCGCTCGCCCTTCAAGCGGATCCCGGAAAATGGAAAGTTCCGGTTCGTTGTTGCTTGCGCCACGCAGCCCGCCGTTCCCGTCCTTACCACGATTCCCCACCAGATCGTGAGCCAGGCTCATATCTGCGCCGGATTCATAGCTACTTGAATCTGCGGGATCTGGATAGGACGGAGCGGAATTCAACCCAGCTTTGTTGGTCTGTGCACCCGCTGGCGGGCGTGTACCACCCTCAGGCGCCGGTAAACGTTTCTGTGCGCCAGCGCGGGAGGGGCGTTCAGGTGCCGGCGGGAGTGCAGGGCGATCTAGTCCCAACATGCTTCCGGTAAGCAGGCGGCCCGAACGGTCACCAAGTTGCCGGGGGTCATTTTTAAGGCGGCCATCATCTGACGCCTGTGAGTCCTCCGGCTGCTCTTTCTCGACGGGCGGCTTAGCCTGTAACAAACGGCTTAAGGCCATTTGACTGTATTCCCGCTGATACGCCTGCCGGTGTTCGTCGGAGCAAAACTCTCCCCTGGTAAGACGCTTAAAGAGAGCCAGCTCCTTTCCGCAATGAAGACACCGCATGGGTTTTTGATCGGCGTTTATGGCAGATACTAAAGGCCATTGCCGCCACTTTAAGTGAGGTAAAGCGCTTATCGCGGAAAACTCAGGCCCGCGCCTTAGGCCCATCCAAGCGAAAGACCTTAGATGAGTCCCAATCGGGAGCCGTCTCGCGCTGGGCCGGAGCTCCAAAAATTGCCTTACTACTTCCCGTTGCAAGTTCCGGTGAGGTACCGCGGCCTGACCTCGGCCGGTGAGTGGAACCTTCCTGATAATAGACCGCATAACAGGTGCATTTTCACCGGCTTCTCGCCGGCCGGTCTATTTATGCTTTGCCTTTAGGAACAGTACGGCAGCACTAAAGTTTCCCTCCTATCCGCCGATGGACCTATTGAGCAGAATCTTCACTTAGGTCAGCGAGCAGGTAAGCCGCCCGGGTCGGCCAAAGTTTAGACAGAACTGCGCAGGCATTTAGCAGGAGGAAATATCAATGGCAAAAGGCGAAGCACTAAAGGCCACACTTGAAGCGTTGCGTAACGCGATTCCGGAATTGAAAGGGGTGTTGCTGGCATCGAACGAAGGCTTGCCGATTGCGCACGCACTCACCAACGGGGCCGATCCCAACCGGATTGCGGCGATGGCCACCGCCGCCAGCAGTCTGGGCCGCCGCATCAGCGAAACCATGAGCGCCGGCGCGCTCGGCGAAGTTTCGATTCAAGCCGAAGAGGGCGCGTTGTTCGTCTATTCAGCGGGAAGCAAAGCGGTTCTGGCCGTGATCAGCCCGCAAGGCGGAAACGCCGGACTGATTCATTTGGAAGCGCGCTCGGCGGCGAAGGAAATTGGGGATTTGTTCTAAATAGAGGCTTGCCACGGAACGCCGGCCCACCGGCGTTCCGCTTCGTTTTTTCTCGTTGCGCTTATGCTACGGGCGGAGCTGCCCGTCGCGGGTTGTGGCAGCCCGGTTGTTACAACCGCCCTGTTTTACAACCCAAGATAGCCCGCGATGAAAGGCCCGTATTTCGTCCAAAGCGTCGATAGTGATGCCGCCGATGAAAGAATTTTGGGTATGGATTCAATGACAGACTTCAATACCGCGAGTTTTCTTTTTTCGGGGGGAGATTGTGCCTCTTCGCTGATAAACGCGAGAGAGTCTACGATCTCACTCTTACGCTGATCCTCCAAGTCCTTGCACGCCAGAACCTGATCGGTAATCGTTTTCAGAGCGTTTGCGAAGTCCGCGCCCTCAATACCTTGCTTCCAGGCCACCTCTAGCGCCGTTTCAATGTGCCCGACCTGCGTACCCAAATTCAAATTCCCCACCACCCCGTTTACAATCACCGTCGGAGCAGGTTTATCCATGAGGGCATAGAAAGAAGCATAGTCAATAAACTTTTCCGCTTCCTCTGGATCAATCTGCTTCAGCTTTCGATAAGCCAGTGCTTTCGCGTTTCCGTTGTGATCAGCCGACACTTCGAGATGAGCCTCCCATAGAAGACTCCGCAGCTTAGCTGGTTCCATTTACCGGACTTTGGAAACGAGCAGCGGAATGATGTCGTATTCAGCGACACCGAGAATCTGTGAGCGCACCGGCGGCTCGCTGTATTCCTCCGGAAGAGTGCCTTTCGGCGTGATGACTTTGTATACCCTGCGAAACCCGCCCGATTGAGCAATCAGCCGAAACACTTTTGTCAATGTCCTTGGGTCGACGGTGGGGAACGCCTGGACGAATTCTCTAGGATCAATCGTCGAGTGTTGATGGGATTCGATCCAACGAGTGAGCGGTTCGAGCAGTGAGCGGTACTCTGAACGATCCTCGACAATTGAGGCGATTGAGTACTTCAAGTTCTGAAGGCCTGATATCGATTGGGCGACCGACGCCATTTCCTTGTCTTCGCTTTCCGCCATTGTGAAACCTTCCCCCAGGTTAGATGTTCGGCAGACAATTGCCGAACAATGAATCTCATTAATCTGGGAGAGAAGCCTCGAGACATTGGCTTCAAAGGACTTATTTTGTTGAGGAAACGACCGGCGCGAAACCCGTAACCGCAAGGTTCTAACAGAAAATAGCGGCCAACCTTTGAGGACCTTCTACGTACCCAGAGTGTACGATAAGTGCGCGAGACTGCGCAATTGGCAACTGTCCTACACCGGCGGGAGGTCGAGGCCTACGTGATACCCGTTATTCTAACCCGGTCGCAGATCTGGGGATAGGCCCCATATTCGACGTATTTTGTGGGGGCTCAGTCACCCCCATTGTCCTACACACACACCAAAGCCTACCCCGTAACCGCTCCCTGCGCGGCGCTGCCTACCAGCTTCACGTATTTACTGAACACACCAGTCTTGTATTTCAACGCTGGCGCGGTCCAGGTTTTCATGCGTGTGGCCATTTCGTCTGCGGTAATTTCCAGCTCAATTGATTGGTTCGCGACGTTGATCGAAATCATGTCGCCTTCGCGAACGGCGGCGATGGGTCCTCCTACTGCAGCCTCGGGGGCCACGTGGCCCACCATGAAGCCGCGTGTGGCTCCGCTGAAACGGCCATCGGTGATCAGCGCGACCACGTCGGCTAAGCCCGCACCCATGATTGCGCCGGTGACGCCCAGCATCTCGCGCATGCCGGGTCCACCTTTGGGGCCTTCGTAGCGGACGACGATCACATCGCCCGCTTTGATCTGCCCGCTGGTGACGGCCTTCATGGCGTCCTCTTCGCGTTCGAACACGCGGGCCGTGCCCTTGTGTTCCTTGCGATCGGTCCCGGCCACTTTAATGACGCAGCCCTCCGGCGCCAGGGAGCCTTTCAAAATCACCAGACCACCTGTAGCCTTTAAGGGATTCGACAAAGGCCGGATTACTTCCTGGCCGGCTGTTTCCACCGCATCGTTCGCCTCGTCAGCAAAGCTGCGGCCAGTCACCGTCATCGCGTCCTTATGGACATAGTTTCCGTCCACCATGCGTTTTGCGACCACGGGCCAGCCACCAGCTTTGTCGACATCCACCGCGACGAAGCGCCCGCCCGGTTTCAGGTCAACGAGTAAGGGTGTGCGCTGACTAATCGTCTGGAAGTCTTCGATCGTCAGATCGACTTCTGCGTCCCGCGCCATGGCGAGCAAATGCAGAACGGCGTTGGTGGATCCGCCGGTTGCGGCGACCGAGGCAATGGCGTTCTCAAAGGCCTGCCGCGTGACGATGTCGCGCGACTTGCGTCCTGCCTTCACTGCATCCATAATCACTTCGCCGCAGCGGAATGCCACTTGCTGTTTGCGCGGGTCAACTTGAGGCACAGATGCGGTGTTCATTGGTGACAAACCAATCATCTCCATCACCGTCGCCATGGTGTTGGCGGTGTATTGACCGCCGCAGGCACCGGCGCCGGGGCAAGCTAGATTCTCAATCGCCAGAAAATCTTCGTCCGACATTTTACCGGCCGCGTTCGCGCCCACGGCTTCGAAGACGTCCAACACGGTCAGGTCTTTGCCTTTGTAATGGCCGGGCATGATGCTGCCGCCGTACATGATTACGCTGGGAATATTCAAGCGCAGCAGCGCCATGGCCGCGCCGGGAATGGTTTTGTCGCAAGCCACCAGCGCCACCACGCCGTCAAACATATGGCCGCGGGCGACCAGCTCAATCGAATCGGCAATCAGATCGCGACTGACCAGCGACGCCTTCATGCCCTCGGTACCCATGGTGACGCCGTCGCTGATGGCGATGGTGTTGTATTCCATGGGCGTGCCGCCCGCCGCGCGAATGCCGGCTTTGACGTGCGTGGCCAGCTCGCGCAGATTGTAGTTGCACGGCATGGTTTCAATCCAGGTATTGGCGACGCCGATGATGGGCTTCTTCAGGTCCTCGTCCGTAAAGCCGATGGCCTTGAGCATGGCGCGAGCCGGAGCCCGGTCGCGGCCCTGGGTGATGGTGTAGCTGTTGAGTGGCGTGTTGAGTGGCATGTGCGAAGTTTTATGGTAGCAAGCGTTTGCCGTGCCAGCGGGGTCAGTCCGTCACTTTCAGAGAATCCGCAGCGGCCTCGCGAAGGTGATCGGAAACGCAAGGTCCCAGGAACAGCGGCAGGGGATTATCCAAAAGCCAGCGGGAAACGCTAAACTAGTGCAACCGCCCGCAAGAGTGTGGCGTCATAAGGTATCACCTGCGTTTTTGCTTCTGCTGCCCGGTTCCTCACGTGGGAGCCGCTCGATATTTTAGGATGGTAAGGATTTGAACAAGACTTTGAATACGCAAAAGAACGTGGTGCGCGTGGCTGCGCTGTTTTGCCCCATGCTGGTTTGCCCCATGCTGGTGTTTCCCATGCTGGTTTTGGGGCCGGCTGCGCAGGGGCAGGGGACGACGCAAGGTGCGAAGGGTGGTGGCGCGCAAGCGGGTAACACAGCCAGCAAGAATGAGCAACCGACAGTACCGGAAGAGGACTGGTTTCCCAAGGGGCCGCTGGGGGTGAAATGGGTTTCGATTGGGGTCCGGGTGCCTTTCTTTATTGGTGCGGGATTCCCAGGGCAGACCACTGGAACGGCGAACATCAATACCACCGGGCAATACACGACGACCGATAAGACGGGCAAGTCCGGAGTGGGCCTGGTATTGGAGTTTCCGGTCTACAAACATTTCACGCTGGTGGCGGAAGGCACTTGGCATCACGCCGGGTTCACCCAAAACAAGGAGTTGGATACCACCATTTTCACCGGCAATGTTAGCCAGAAGTGGACCGACGTTACCAAGTTGACCGAGTACGATTTTCCGCTGATGCTGCGCTACAACCGGATTCGCTCGGAAGGCATTTTCTCGAGAGTGTATGTGAACGGCGGCGGGGCTTTTCGCGTGGCGCGCAACGTTACCTCGGCGCACACGTTTTCTTATACCTCGCCCACCGTAACCACCAACACCAGCGATTCCATACCAGACACCCCGGACAAGCAACAGGTTGTTGGAGCCGTGGCAGGGGTAGGCTATAAATTTCTGGACGATTTTAAGATTCGCATTACGCCCGAATTCCGCTATACGTACTGGCTGGGCCAGGCGTTTAACTCCAATTCGACACAGTCCAACAAACGGCAGATGGAAGTGAGCATCGCTCTAACTTTCTAAGACCTGTCTTTTTGGATTTTTCTTCGCTTATAAGCCAGCTTTCGGATAGCGTTTGCGCATCCATTCGACGAAGGGGCCGGGCACGGCCATGGTGGAGAGGCGCGATTGGCGGACCAGGGCCCAATCGTCGAAAAGCTGGGACTGCTTGATTTCGGAGAGCGTGGTGGGGCTGTTTGTGCTGTCACCCAACCGTCCGCCAAATTCGAAACCCGCCACTGCCGATTTGGGATTTTTGGGGTCCGGCACGCCGGCGCCGTAGACCTTGGCCCAGCCGACGATGGCCGAGACGCCGCCGCTGTGATAGATGAAAACCCTATCTCCTGCTTGCATTTGCAGGATGGCGCGGACGGCCTGGGCGTTTTTCACGCCGTCCCAGATGGTGCGTTTATCCCTTTCGAGATCGTCTATGGAATAGGTGCCGGGTTCGGATTTGGCTAAAAAATAGTTCATGAGTTTTATCTTTTGCTATGAAGTAGAGTCCCATGACAACCGAACGGACATGGTTAATGTGCCGTGGGCGATGTACAATGATAATAGAGCGTCGCGTGCCCGGGCTGGACATTTATTTTTAGTTGCAGAACGTGCTTAGTAGCACGGCAAACCGGGGAACGGCGGCGCGGAAGGAGTTGGACGAGTTGATCCGACCTGTTATTTTTCTGGTACCCGTGCTTCTATGCGGAATGGCATTAACGGAGACTGTGAGCGCGCAGGCACCTGCGGCCACAGCTAGTACTACCCAGGCAAAACCGAACGCAGCTGGCGGAGATTCGGTTGGATTAGCAGTGGATCCTACCACCTATGTGATTGGTGTTCAGGACCAAATCTACGTACGTGTTTGGCGCGAACCGGATTTCACCGCCCCTTACGCGGTGCGGCCGGATGGCAAAATCACCATCCCCTTGATTGGTGATGTGCAGGCCGGGGGGTTGACTCCGGAACGCTTGGCGGCCCAACTGAAGCAAGGACTATCGGATTACATCAATAACCCGGACGTCACCGTGACAGTGACCCAGGTGAACAGCAAGAAGTATTTCGTGACCGGCGAGGTATATCATGCCGGGGAGTTTCCCTTGGCCGTGCCGACCAGGATTTTCGATGCGCTGTCAAACGCGGGAGGCTTCCGTGAGTTTGCCAATAAGAAGAAGATCGTGATTATTCGCGGGGCCGAGCGGTTGAAGTTTAACTACATCGACATTCTGCGGGGCAAGAATCTGGAGCAGAACATACTGCTGCAGAACGGCGATACGATTGTCGTTGAATAGGTAGTCGTTGAATAGGTAGTCGTTGCTGCGGGTTTGCGCCCGCGGGTATTGAGTGATCGCAAGCAGAAGTGCCTCGTTCGAGCCTTCCGTATCGCCTTGGGAAATGGCGTCGGCAAAACAAAATGAAAATAGCGTTGGAGAATAACCGTGCAACCCAGTGATGGCTACAGCGTACCGAGAAGAATGCTGGATGTGGAGGATTACATTGATGTAGTCCGGCGTCACAAAGGCTGGATTTTTGGACCGTTTCTGCTGACTTTGGTGGCCAGCGTGGTAGGCGTGTATCTGTACCCGGATAGTTATTCATCACAGGCGGTGGTGAAGATTGTCCCGCAGCAGGTGCCCACGAACATGGTGCAATCGGCCATCAATCAACAAATGAGCGATCGCATCAACTCCATGGCGCAGGAAATATTAAGCCGCACGGTGCTGACGACGATCATCAATACCTTCGATCTGTATAAGCGTGAACGCGGCCGCATGCCGATTGAAGACGTGATTGAGTTGATGAAGAAGAACGTGCAAATCAACCCGATCGCCAATCCGAATCAGGCCACCAATCCGGCGGAAAAGATTCCCGCTTTCGCCGTACAGTTTTCCTACGAGAATCGCTTGGTGGCGCAGCGGGTGGTGCAGGATCTGGTGAGCCGATTCATTGATGCGAATATCCGGAACCGGTCCAATGCTACATTTTCCACCACACAATTCATGCAGGATCAGGTGGACGATGCCAAGAAGCAGTTAGACGAGGCGGAAAACAAACTGGCGGCGTTTCGCGTGCAGAACAACGGCAAGCTGCCGGACCAGGTGGACGGCAACACGCGGCAACTGACGGCGCTGCAAACCCAGGTGTCGTATTTAAGCGGCAATATCAACCGGGCGACTCAGGAGAAGATGCAGTTTGAGTCCAATATCCGGATTTTGAAAGACCAGATGCTGGCTTTGGCGAAGGACCCGGCCTCGCTGGTGGTGATTCAGAAAAGCGACCGCTTGGCGGAAGCCGAAAAGGACGTGCAAACCTGGGAAAGCCAGCTGAGCGCGCTGCGGCAGAAGTACAAGGATACCTACCCGGACGTGCAGAACGCGGTTTCGCGATTGGCGACCGCACGCAAGCGCAAGGAAGACATTGCCAGTGAAGAGGCGGCTGCCAAGGGTTCGGGAGCAGCGCCGACCAGCCAGGCGGTGGTGCGCGAGACTCGCGAACTGGATGCGAATATCCGGCGCCTGGAAAGCGCGGTGCAGGCGCGGGATCTGGAGATCGAAACCAGTCAGAAGGAATTGACCCGGACCAGCGGCCAGATGCGCGGCTATCAAAGCCGGATTGAAACCATTCCGCTGGGAGAAAAAGAGTACAGCGATTTGCAGCGCGAGCGGGATATTTCCAGAGAGAAATACGTGGATCTGGATGGCAAGCTGCAGAAGGCGCAGATTGCCCAGGAAATGGAAGGCCGCAAGCAAGGCGAAACGCTGGAATTGCTGGATCCGCCGTCGCTGCCCACCACGCCAACTGAGCCCAAACGCCTGGTGGTGATTTCAGTAGGCGCGGCGCTAGGATTGCTGATGGGGATCGTAATGGCGGGCGCACGTGAGTTGCGCGATACCTCGCTGAAGAATCTGAAAGATGTGCGGGCGTATACGCAAATGGCGATTTTGGGCAGCGTGCCTTTGCTGGAAAACGATTTCGTGGTGCGGCGGCGGCGCCGGATGACTTGGCTGGGTTGGACCACGGCCTGTGTGGCGGCGGTGGTGGTGATGTCGGCATCGGTAGCATATTATTACGTGACCAAAGTTTAAGTTCAGAAGCGTTTAAGTCCAAAAGCGTTCAAGCTAAGATTTAGAACCGCGAAGACCGGAGGAATTGGAATGAGCCGAGTACATGACGCCCTGCGCCGGGCTGAGCAAACGGGTAGCACCGCGCCGCCGGTGAACCCGCCTTTGCGGGCTGGCGGAATGCGGGGCGCCGGCAACGGGACCAATTCCAACGGGGCCATGGTGGACGCCGGACCCAATCTGGCCGGGCTGCTGGAACAAGTGGAGGAGATTCCGCTGAGGGTGGCCACGGATTCGCTGCTGATTGATGTCAACCGTCCGCATGAGGCTCCGATGGAGGAGTTTCGTACTTTGCGCACGCGGCTGAATCACATGAAGACGCTGCAGCCGATTCATTCCGTGGTAGTCACCAGCCCATCGCCGGCGGAAGGAAAATCGCTTTCGGCCGCCAACCTGGCTTTGGCGCAGGCACACCTGGCGGGGAACACCACATTGCTCGCGGATTTCGATTTCCGGCGCCCGGTGATTCACACCCTGTTTGGGATGGAGCGCAGCCCTGGCATCACCGATTATTTAATGGGCAAGATTCCCTTGCATCAGGCCATCCGTAAAGTGGCGGGCACCAATTTGTATTTGATGCCGGCGGGTGAAGCGGTGATGAACCCGTTGGAACTGCTGAATCTGCGTGAAGTAAAACTGCTGCTGGAGCGCCTGCCCAGCCTCTTCAATTGGATTATTTTGGACAGCCCGCCGCTGCTGTTCGCGGCGGACGCGAGTCTGCTGTCCACGCTGTGCCACGGACCGCTGCTGGTGGTTCGCATCGGCCACACTACGATTGACTCGGTGACGCGGGCCATGCAGTCGCTGTGCAACAACAACGTGTTGGGAATTGTGGTCAACGCCGCGCGGCGCGGGGAACTGTACAGCAAGTACACCTACTATCATTCCTATTACACACCGAAGGATGAAGAACTGGGCGCCGGCGAGATCGAGGCAGGCGGGCAGCGCGAAGACGATTAGCGGAAGGAAACGGGTGGCTGCGGGGGCGATTCGTCTGAGAGGTCTCGAACGCTCGAAAATTCCAGGCAGGTCCGCCAACATTGTCTTGCAGAAATGGTCTGCAAACATGATCCGTCCGGGTTGCGTTAGAATAGTTCCTGCGAGTGGGGGCCCCGGAGTAACCGTGTGAGGCGGTGACCTGTGATCGCTGCCGCAAGTGGTTGGCTGAAAAAGGACTTCTGCATAACGCAACCAGCAGAGAAGGATCCCGATGGCGATCACTACGAGAGACGGTAGATACCAAAATTTGTGAACCAAATTTGCAAACCAGAATGGATAGTTTTTGGCGTTGCATGGCCTTGGCGTTGCATGAAGCGGCGGAACCCGCCGGTGAATCTCCCCCAAGACCGATTGGCGCACTTCTAGCGAAACTTCATATAAACCAGGCACGTCTCACCCCAAGCGCTGCTTGAAAAGGAATCTGTTTGAGAACGAACCGGCTTGAAACAGAAACAGCACGAATGGCTGCAACAGAAAACGCGAGAAGCGTGGGGGCGGGTGTGCCGTTTCTAGCTTGGGCAGGGTCAGCGTTGCAACGATCAGCAACGTCGTCTACTGCTTCCGCTGTCACGCTGGTTTCACTTGCCGTGACGCTGGGATTGTGGCAGCAGCCGATGTCGGGGCAGGCTGCGGCGGCCGGGCAAAATACGGGTCAACAAAACCGGCAGGCAGCACCACAAACACCTCCACAAACACCGGCTCGGACACCGGCGCAAACGGCTCCACAAACGCCTCCGCGCAACAATCCTTTTGAAACGATTCCCGAATCGCCGGCAAATCAACCTCCTGCTAACCAGCTGCCGAATCGTCCTGGCGCGCCGAATTCAACGCCCGCACCGGCGGCACCGAATGCGGCCGGGCCAGCGCCGGTGGCGGCGCCGGAAGTTTTTGAAGACGTGATCGAAGCGATTGAGTTTCGCGGGGTGCGTCGTGTGCCGCAGGATACGCTGCGGGCGTTGATCTACACCAAGCGCGGCGATAAATATGACGAGGATTCCGTCCATCGCGATTTTACGGCGCTGTGGAATACGGGGCGCTTTGACGACATCAAAGTGGAACGCGAAATGGGCCGCACGGGATGGATCATCCGCTACACCATGGCGGAGCGGCGCGTGATCCGGTCGATAAAATATAACGGCAACAAGAGCGTGACGGAATCGGAAATTCTGGACCGGTTTAAAGAACGCAAGGTGGGTTTGAGCGTGGAGTCGCAGTACGATCCCAATAAAGTGCAGCGTGCGCGCAACGTGTTGCAGGAGTATTTGGCGGAGCGCGGAAGGCAATTCGCCACGGTAGAGCCGGAACTGAGACAAGTGCCGCCGTCGTCTTTGGAAGTTGTCTTCAACGTGACTGAAGGGCCCAAGGTGAAGGTGGGGGCCATCGAATTCAGCGGCAACAAAGTTTACAAACCGCTGATCATCAAGCGTTCGATGAAGAATCTGAAACCAATTGGCGTGCCGCGGTCCATTTACGCCGAGAGCATTTTCCCCAAGAGTTTCGACTCCACCAAACTGGAAGAAGACCAGCAGCGGATTGAGCAGTTCTACAAAGACAACGGCTACTTCATGGCGCGCAGCACCAACGCTGATGTGAGCATCGTGGATGTGGGCGGTGGCAAGTTTAAACTTCCGCTGATTCTGCAGAACAAGCCGGGCAAGAATGCGAATCTGAAAATCGCCATTGAAGAAGGGCGTTTGTTCAAGCTGAACCAGATCAATTTTGTGGGCGTGAAATTGTTCCGTACGCCGGAAACGTTGATGCGGCCGATTTTTGGCATGCAAACCGGCGACACGTTTTCAACTTCAAAATTACGTAAGGGATTTGAGGATTTGCGTAAACTGTACGGAGGTTTCGGCTACATCGATTTTGTCGCTGAGCCCAACATTGAGCCGATTCCCAATACCGACAAAGTGGACCTGACACTGAACGTGGACGAAGGCAAACAGTTCTTCGTACGGCGCATCGATTTTTCGGGGAACACGACGACGCGCGACCGCGTGATCCGCCGTGAATTGTTGATTGACGAAGGCGACGTCTACAACACGCGCCTGTGGCAGGTGAGTATTCTGCGGCTGAACCAGTTGGGTTATTTCGAGGCGTTGAAAGAAGAAGACGCGGCGGACGTGAAGCGCGACACCAAAAACAACACCGTGGATTTGACGTTGAAAGTGAAAGAGCGCGGCAAGAATTCGATTCAGCTGAATGGCGGCGTGTCGGGCGTGTCGGGGAGCTTTCTAGGCGCGTCGTATTCCACCAACAACCTGGTCGGGCTGGGCGAAACGTTTAGTTTGTCGACCACGCTGGGAACCCTGCAGCGCAGCGCGCAGTTGGGATTCACGGAGCCTTATTTCCTGGGACGGCCCATGCAGGTGGGCTTCACGATCTTCACAACGCGTTATGACTACAATCAGGCTCGCCAAGCGTCGATTTTTGCGGGCCGCGACTTGACGGGAATTTACAACAGCCTGGGCCAGCAGAACCTGCTGAACTACGTTCAGAATTCACGCGGATTCACGGCGTTTATGAGCTACCCGCTGAAGCGCAGTTTCGCGCGCCTGGGCATCAGCTATGGTTACACCATTCAAAATGTTAAGACGCTGACCACGGCGGCCACCGACTACTACACGTATTTGAACTTCCTGCAAATCAACGGGCCCAATTCGCTAGACGGGATTAAGTCCTCTAGCATTACGCCCAGCTTTACTTACAACACGGTGAATCACCCGATTACGCCCACCGCCGGTAAGAGCTTGTCGTTCGCGTTGGCCTTCACAGGCGGGCCGTTGGGCGGGACATTGAATCAGATTGAACCGACCATCGATGCCAAGTATTTTCACAAGGGACTATCGGCCAGGCATGTTGTCGGAATGCATTTCAATGGGCGGTATTTGACGGGCTTTGGAGGGAAGACGGCGGCTCCGTTCAATCGTTTTTATATGGGCGGCGAGAACGACGTGCGCGGGTTTAACTTCTTTAGTATTGGGCCGATTGCGTTTGTGCCTACGACGGCTACGGTGGCCACTGGTCCGAGTTCGCAAAAAGTGATTCCGTCCTACCAGTTAGTACAACCGGGCGGCGATACGGCATTGGTGGCCAATTTCGAATACCGGATACCCATTTTTGGACCGGTGGTGCTGGCTTATTTCTTTGATGCGGGCATGAACCGGATGACCAACACCAACCAGCTGCAAATAAATCCGGATCGGATTAAGACCCTGGATCAGCAGACGGGTGCGAATTTCCAACCCAAGGCGGTGATTGCGGCGGGAACGCAGGTGATTCGCGCCTCCACCGGGCTGGAACTTCAGGTGTTAATGCCGGTCGTGAATGCGCCGTTCCGCGTGTATTGGTCCTACAATCCGTGGATTTTGAACGAGAACATCCAACCGCCGATTCTGGCGGACCGAAGTGCGTTTTCGGGCGGGAACTACTTTGCGAACGCACTGGCACAGGTGGGGGCCACCTATCCGCTGAACTACGAAAAGCGCACGCTGTTCCGCTTCTCGGTGGGGCGGACGTTCTAAGGGATTCGACGTGAGCGGGGCGGCGGCTTCACGAAACTGCTACCGCAAAATGTTAGCATGAGAAAAATTAGTAGAGGAGTGTGGTTGTGAAAAAGAATCTATATGGGGTTGGTGTTCTGGCGCTGCTGATGGCAGCCGGCACAAGTTTGGTATCCGCCCAGGCCCCGGCTGCGGCGGCTGCGGTTGGCACCAAGGTGGGCGTCATCCAGATCCAAAGCGCCTTGGCGGCTACCAAGGAAGGCCAGAAGGCGGCGGCGGAGATGGAAACCAAGTTCGCTCCGCGCAAGAAAGAGCTGGAAGCCAAACAGGCTGAGCTGAACGACATGAAAGAGAAGCTGCAAAAGGGTAGCCTGACGCTTTCCGATAGCGCCAAGGATGAACTCACCCGCGGCATCGACACCAAGACCAAGAGCTACAACCGCGACATTGAAGATGCACAGGCGGAACTGGAAGCGGAACAGCAGAAAATCATCAACGTGCTGGGCCAGAAGATGATGCAGGTGGTGGACAAGTACGCGCAAAGCAATGGTTACGGCGTGGTGTTGGATGTCAGCAACCAGAACACGCCGGTACTGTACGCGTCCAATTCAGTGGACATCACCAAAGAAGTGATTGACCTGTACGACAAGACGGTGTTCACGCCGACCACCAGCGCGGCGCCCGCGACAAGACAGGCTCCCGCGCCAGTACGCACGGCGGCACCGGCGGGGACTCCTGGGTCAACGGCCCCGCGTTCCGCGGCCGCCCCGCCCGCGTCATCTGCAACCAAGAAGCAGTAAGAGTTGGCTACCGCTGGCCCGGCTGGCGCCGGGTTGGCGTTGAGTTGGGCTGGCCGCCGGTGAACACGAGAGTGACATCGGCGGTCTTGTTGTCTTCGTTCAGTTTGGTTTGGCTTTTGGTTTCGCGCAGGTTGTCAAACAGCCGATCCTCCATAATTTCCTTCAAAAACGCATCGGGAAAAGTAGGATCGAAGGGCTTACCGGTGCGCTCCCCCCACATTTGGCGGAGCGGGGGTTCGCTTAAAATATCCAGACCCTTGATGTCCAGCTTGCCGTAAACGAACTGAGGGCCGGGCTCGATTTTGACCAGCAAATCGACGGTGCTTTCCCTTAGTGTGCGTTCGGCTTGCACATTCACATGGACGTAGCCACGGCGGCGATAGCGCTGGCGAAGGCGCTCCAGGGATTTTTCGATATCGTCAAAGTTGGCGGTTTCGTTGGTTCTAAAGTCGGTGAGGCTATCGATTTCCTTCTTGAGCTTGGCGTCTTTTAGATCGATTCCCGCATAGGCAATGGCGCCCAGTTTGAACTCTGGCCCCTCCTCCACGCTTACGCTGACGGATACGGCCACGACCTCGGGCGCGGTGGAGGTGGCGGCGCTGACTTTGGGATAGGCGACGCGAAGGCGGCCCTTGGCCTCGTACATCGGCGTAATGTTGGCGGCGAGCAGCGCGCGGACCTTGGCCTCCGTGTATTCAGAGCCGAAAGCCACTTGAATGAATCTCGCGGCAAGCTGTTCGGTGGTAAGCACGCTGTTGCCCATGAACTGGACTTCAGAAATGCGAGGGGCGTCGCCGGGGGGGCGGAAGACGATGACAGGCTGGTCGGGGTTCGAGTAGTTCAGCCCGCCGTGGACTTCTACCTTGTTGTCGACCACCTTTGCCAGGATCTTTTCGAAACTGTCGATGACGCCGGGGATAAATGGGATCTGGCCGTCAAAGATGCCCTCCTGGTTGGTGATGGCGGCACGGAGTTTGTCGTCAGGAGCGGGCAAGTCTTCAAAACGATAGGGATACATCTGGAGGACTTCCATCAGTTCGAATTTGACGTCGTAGCCAGTCTTCTTAGCGCTGGGTTTGAATTCGTAGCCAACATTTTCGAAAGCACCGGAGGCCAGCAAGCGCTCGCGGGCAACGTCGAAACTTGCTTTGGTGACGGGCTGGCCGATTTTCAGGCCGATCACGGCAACAATACGTTCGGTTTTGATGCGTGTTGGACTGCCATCGGGGCGAGTGATTTGCAAGTTTTCCAAGGGAAAGGCGGACGTTTGCGCGCGAACCGGCGCCAAAGAAATAACGGCCAGCAAAATCGGCAGGACACAACACGCGCGCAGCATATGTCTATTTTACGTGTCCCTGAGGCAACCGGTTACGCACTGGTTCGCGGCGATGTTTGATGTGTGACCGGCTTTCCGCACGAAGGGCAGAGGAGGTGCCGCAAGGCTGGCCGCTGGCAATGACATCCGGTTGAGGTTAGGAATCAAGAAATACCACATTCCGCAAACAATGCGCGGACTCTGAACAGAGTATTTTCCTGCCTGCTTTGCATTTAGCCGCAATTTAAGCTTGATCGCTGAGTATTTTCAACGCTGGACGCCGGAGATCGTTTTAGGTAAATTGTGATAAGTAAGATTTAATGGAGGATTCTATATGGCGGGACCGGCTCCAGCTTCGGCGATTCCAGCGGGAAATGCAACGCTTACGGCCTACCGTATTCCTGGGCGGCGTTACCTGAAAATTGAACCAGCTTCATCGAACCGAAAGTGGATGGACGTAACCACACAGGGCTGGGCGAACCGGTGTCTGCCGTTGAAAATCGCCAATCAGTCGGGTTGGGTAATCCTGAACGACCGCGAATTTCGTGCGGTTTGGGGGGGGACGCCGGGGCTGGACAGTGTCAAGTTTCTGACCCAAGACGGCCGAAGCGCAAGCGCCGAGAGCATGTTTGGCCATGGCGTGGTTACGTGGAGCATTCCTTACATTTTTCGCACGCTGCCCGGGTACAACCTGTATGTGCGCGGCCCGAGCAATGCGAGTAAGAACTTTATCGTGCCGTTTGATGCCGTGGTGGAGACCGATTGGTTGCCCTATCCTTTTACCATGAATTGGCGTTTTACGCAGCCTTTAAAGACCGTTAAATTCGAAAAAGACGAACCCATTTGCCTGCTGATGCCGGTTAAGCGCGGAGAGTTAGAAAATGTTATTCCAGAGATCCGCAACCTTGAGTCCGATCCGAGGCTGTTGGAGGGCTATACGAAATGGCACGAGAGCCGGGAGGCCGCGCAGGAAATTGCAGTGAGGGCGGCGCGGGCTAAGACGCTGCAAACCCCACAGGAGAGAGCAGCGGATCTGGCTGCGGCGCCGAAGCAGGGGTATTACATTCGCGGAGAAGGATATTTGGGAGAGCGGCCAGAGGCGGAACTGGCGCAGAGGGATCAAATTGTCAGACATCAAACCAAGCTAAATCTGGCAACGTTTACGGATGCGGAACCTGCGAACAATCCGGACCCCCTGCAATTCGAGGAGACCAAGGCACACCAGAAGAGCCTTTGGCGACGGATGCTTGGCGTTTGATCCTTAACGCGCGCTGGCCGGGGATTTCGCGGATCGTGTCGCGCAGGGTGAGTTTCCAGGACAGCGGAAACCGATGGGCAGGGGCGCGACCGCCAAAAATAGTCACACCCAGGAAATGAATCTACAGCGCTGAGTATTGTTGCCGCCGGCGGAGCAACCACAGAAACGCGGGACCGCCCAGTAGACCGGTGATGGCGCCAACGGGGAGTTCACCGCTGGGTAGCACGGTGCGTGCCAAGGCGTCGGCAAGAATCAAAAACGCTGCGCCCAACAACAATGAGCCGGGGAGAACAATGCGGAGGTCCTCGCCAAACAGCATGCGAACGGTGTGGGGAACGATCAGGCCGACGAAGCCGATGGCGCCGCCGGCGGAAACGGTAACGCCAACGATCAAGGCACACAGCGCGTGCGCAATGGTCTCGCAGCGGCGGACGTTCACACCCAATGTCGCGGCGGTATCTTCGTCGATGGCCAGAAGATTCAGCTGACGGGACAGTGCCAGCAGGCCGATCCAAGCGGGCACCAACACAAGGAGCATATTGCGAATGGGCGTGAGGCCGACCACGTCCAGGCTGCCCGTTAGCCAACGCAAAATGCGGAGCGCGCTGCTGGGGTCGGTAAGATATTCGACCGTGAGCACGGCGGCGGCGGCGATCAGGTTTACGGCGACGCCAGACAGCAGCAGCGCTCCCGGCATGACGACGGCGCCGGTGCGCGCAATCAATCGCACTACTGAAACCGCCAGCATCGCGCCCGCGAAGGCGGCGACGAAGACGAGAGGGACGCCGGCGAGTTGCGCGCTCCAACCCAGAGCGATGGCGATGCTGGCGCCCAGTGCGCCGCCGCCGGATACGCCCAGCGTAAAAGGGTCGGCCAAAGGGTTTCGGAACAGAGCCTGCAGGGTACCGCCGGAAATGGCAAGGGACGCACCGATCACCAGGCCTAGCAACACGCGGGGCAGACGCAAGCGGAAGAAGAGTGCGCGCGAAAAGGAGTCCGCGAACAGTTGTGCCGGTGTGATGCGCTGGCTGCCGACGGCCAAACCAATAGCGATGGATACGAGAAGTACCAGCGTGAGAATGGCCAGGGCTTTTAGGACTCTGCCGCGCATTACAAATCCGTCCAGACCAGCGTTTGATCGCCGATGCGCTGCGCATGAATGTGCGGATCGCCGTAGACATCGCGGAGAACCTGGTCACGCAGGACATCATCGGGCGTGCCAGTGGCTGTGACCTCACCACAGCGCAGAGCAATCACCTGATCGAAGGCGGCCGTGAATTGGAGATCGTGCGTGATCATGATGACGCTAAGTTGTTTGGTGCGGCGAAGATTTAGCAAGGTGCGTAGCAATGCTGCGCGGTGGTTGAGATCGAGAGACGACGAAGGTTCATCGAGCAAGAGGAGACGCGGTTCCTGCGCCAGGGCACGGGCGAGGATTACCATTTGGCGCTCGCCTCCAGAGAGGCTAATAAAAGGGCGCTGGGCAAGGTGCGCCGCGCCGGTCATCTCCAGTGCGTGCTGTGCTTGTTGCTGGTCGTGCTGATTCTCAAAACGAAAACGCGAAGTGTGTGGGGTGCGGCCGCTGAGCACCAACTCCATTACGGTGAAGGGAAACGCGGTGGCCGTGCTTTGCGGCACGTAGGCGACGTGGCGGGCACGCAGGCGCGGCTGCCAATCTGCAAGGCGCGTTCCATCCAGCAGAATGGTTCCGGCTTGCGGTTTCAGCAAACCAGCCAATAGACGGATGAGCGTGGATTTGCCAGAGCCATTCGCGCCGATCACGGTCGTCATGGTGCCGGGAGGCGCGGTGAGCGATACGCGTCGTACCGCCAGCGGGCCAGCCGCGTAAGCGTAATCGAGATTTTGCGCGCTGAGAAGCATCATTAGTGAAGTGCGGGATTAGCGAAGTTCTGGATGGATGCGTTTTGCAAACAGCTCTGCCGTTTGTACCATGCGCTGCGAGGCGTGGGGGACGAAGTCCTGGTTGACTGGGTAGA
Source organism: Terriglobia bacterium (assembly GCA_025350105.1). Lineage (GTDB taxonomy): Bacteria > Acidobacteriota > Terriglobia > Bryobacterales > Bryobacteraceae > Palsa-187. Next base: position 21,317 of record JANXYJ010000005.1, read on the forward strand.
CGCGATGTTCGCGAACGGCCCTCAATTCGGGCATCTGGCGCCAGGCTTCGAGGGGGTCAGCGGAAAGCGCGCTGGCGGGCGCTTGCAGAAAGTCGAGGATGATATCGGGGTTGATCGCTAGCAGGTCCTCCTTATTCAATTTTTGGTAGCCGGATTTGGCTGGCGGCAGGGCCATGCGGCCGCCGGCGATTTCAACCAGCTCCGCCAGATAGGCTCCCGGAGTGGCGGTGTAGAGATCGCGCAGGGTTCCGGGAGTGCGATCGATGATCATGACAACGCGAGGTTTCGCGAGACCGGCTGTCTTTCGGGCGATGCGGTCCAGGCCCTGGCGTGTGGTGCCAATGAGCTTTTCCGCCGCCAGCTGGTTACCGGTCGTCCGGCCGATCAGCAGCATTGCCGCGTAGACCTCGTCGATGGTGCGATTGGACGCCTTCAAAACCTTGAGCCCCAGTGCGTTCAAAGCAGGTTCCAGAAAGGGCGCTTGCGCGCTGTTGATCACTACCAGATCAGGCCGAACGCCAGCGAGTCTTTCAAAGCTGGGATTATCCAGGCGGCCCAGATGCGGAAGGTTGGCGGTTTCGTCCGGGTACGTATCGAAATCGGAAATGGCAACGATGCGTGGAAACGCGCCGACGCCGTAGAGCATTTCCGTGAGGTCCGGTGACAGGGAGACGATGCGCTGCGGCAGGTCCGCCGCGGCACTGCTGAAGACGAGTAAGAAGAGAAGTAGAGTGCCCCGTAGCATGGTCAAAATTCAAACTGCAAGCCAGCCAGCGCAGTGCGGCCGGGTGTAGCAAAGCCGCTTTCGAAATAGGTTTGGCCAAAAATGTTATTGGCCCGCACGAACAAGCGTAACGCCTGGTATTCGGCGATAGGAATACGATAGCTGGCGCCGGCGTCCACTTTGCGAATCCCGCCGAAACGATAGGTTTGCGAGACGAAGTTCGCGGAGCCGAAGATCGGCGCCAGATAGCTGCTGGAATCGAGCGTATCGAAACTGAGCAACAGGCGCCGAGTGGCCTGTTCGGTGACGGAAATGGAAAACTGATGACGGGGAACAATGAAGCTTTGCAGGATCTTCGCGACCAACGGTGTGCGCTCCATCGCATTAGCGTAGGTGTAGGCACTGGTGATGCGGAGCGAACGGGTGGGTGCTGCGGTGGCGCTGAACTCCACGCCGCGAGAGATGCCGCCTTTGCTGTTGAAATAGCCAAAGAAGCGCCCGAACGGATCGGTGGAAGGATTCACCACGCCCGCAGTGTCGAAGGCGACCACATCCTGCAGCCAAGTGTAAAAGTAGCTGGCCGAGGCCTTCACGCGATCATGCAGAAATGTTTGATCGAAGCCGGCATCCAGGCTCATCGAATGCTCCGGCCGCAGGCGAGGGTCTCCGTAAACCGTGTAGCCAAAAAACGAATCGAAGCCGGAGCCGAAGCGTTGATACAGAGACGGTGCGCGGTAGCCGCGACCCACATGCGCACGTAGTTTGGTTTCGGTTTTGCGAAAGTAATACGCAGCGGAGCCGTCTCCGGTGTAGGCAGCCGAGGGGGCGGCGAATGCCATGCGCTGGTAGGGAGCGCCAGCGAGGGGAAGAAAAGCGGGTGCACTCAACGAAAAATATTGTGTCCGGAATGCACCGGAGAGCTGCAGCCGGTTGGCGAAGAAGTGGGCTTGATCCTGCACGAAAACAGAATGGCTTTTTTGCGTGACTTTTACACCGGACGCCGCGGAGCGGTCACTGGAATCGGTGAAGTCATTGGCATAGGTTTCGCTTTCAAACTCGTATCCGCCGCTCAGCAGATGGAAGCGGCCCAGCCGGTAATGGACCTGGCCATTGAGCGTGTGAATCCGTCCGTCGTTCAGCGTGCGCGTATTGCCACTGGGCTGAAAGCCCGCACCGGCGGGGCCGTCAGAGAAGCGGTTTCCGTTGGCTTGCAATTGATAGCTGAGCGAATATTGCAGCACCGGCGCAAGCTGGCCGGCCAGGATCAACGCGGAAGAAAGAAAGCGTCCCGCGCGCGTGGCATCCGGGTTATCAGGTGCTGGAAGAAACGTTCGCAAGGGAGTTGCAGCGACGATTCCCGACCCGGTGGGATTGCCGAGCGTGTCTGGCTCTGCCGCAAGTTTCGAGAACGAATCCGCGCCGAACAAACGCACGCTTAGGCGCAGCGAGGGTGAGAAATGATAGGTCGCGCGGCCCTGGGCGCTGAAGTCGCGGTAAGGCAGAAAACCGCCCACGCCGCTGGTCACATCGGTTTCCGCTAAGCCAAGGCCGTACTGCAGGCGATCGGCAAGCCAGCCGCCGGCCAGCTGCGCGCGGCCGCGCATGGTTCCCAGCGAACCGCCCTCCGCCAACAGACTGCCGCGGGTGCGCCCGCCGCCTTCGCCGGTGATAATGTTCACGACGCCGCCGATGGCGTTGGTGCCATAGAGAGACGAGCCGGAGCCACGCATCACCTCGATATGATTCGTGTCAGCGAGCAACAGGTCTTCCAGCAATCCGGTGGCGTCTCCTTGAACGGCCGACGCATCCCGCAGCCGGAGGCCGTCCACCAGCACCGCGGTATCCTGCGCGCGCAGACCGCGGATATGAATGGTGGTGAGCGAACCGGGTCCTCCCAGTTGTTGCACCCGCACGCCGGGCGTTAATGCGATTGCCTCGGAGACCGCGACTACATCGCGCGCTTCTGCGTCGGCACGATCGATTACGTCAACCGCCTTGGATACGCGTTCCGGCGTCTGCGGCGTGCTGGAGGCAGTGACGATTACCTGTTCCCGAACGCCCGCGACGGCAAGGTCAACCGTTTGGGTGGTGTTGGTGCCGGCGGCCAGATGCAGATCGTCCAGCAAAAATTGTGCAAAGCCAGGGGCAGTTGCACGCAGAAGGTAGTCGCCTTCGGATAGCCCCGCGAAACGATATTCCCCGGTGGAGTTGCTGGTGGTGGACCTCCCCGCAGTGCCGGTTCTTGAAAACAGCGTAAGCGTTGCCGCGGATACGGGCCGCCCTTGGGGATCCTTCACCGCTCCGCTGACAGCCGCGCCGGATTGGGCGTTGGCGGTGGACGGAGCGAGGGCCAGCGCAAGCGAAAGCGAAAGCAGGACAGAAAGGGGAATGAGTTGGTTGGTCAGATGTTTCATAACATGTTTGGTCAGGATGGTGGTGCGCGGTGCTTCGGTAAGGATTTGCCAGGCGCGGACGGCGCGGCGAGTTGACGCTGGCAGCGCGCCCGCCATCGAATGGATCAAAGTAGATCTACGCGCAGCGGAGGTCAATTCGTAATTAGGGTTGTAGTATGTGAGCATTCGCGTTGCCGAGGAGTCCGGGCCTCATTTTCAAAAGCCGGGTTCATCACCCGGATCAAAAAGCCGGGCACAGGGCGACGCGAAAAAGAAGGGATAGGACAATCCGGCCGCGTAAAGCGGTGGGTTTCCACGCGATCTGCTTTCGTCCGAAGCATTGTAGCCGACTTCCCGAGGCAGGTCTCCTGACTTGCAGATCATGGCTGCGCCGGCTTGCCTTCCCATTCCGAAGAACAGTGGCTACTTTTGCCGGCCGCTAACTGCTTACAGTGGCGGGACCGTGCGGGACTTTCACCCGCTTCCCTTTTCACCCGCGTGGTTAGAAATACACCTGGCGCGGACACCTCAGGGAATTTAAAGCTAACACATGGCGGGGGTCGGGTCAAACAAGACTCGCGATTAGGCTCGCGATTGCACTACCTGGCTTCGCTGGTGGCGGTGATTTCGGTGATTTGCACGCCAAGTTCGTAATCCGTTTTGGCGGGCTCACAGCGAACCACGTGGGCCAGCACCAGGGTGGAGTTGGCGTCGACGGAAATTTGGGCGCCGCAGGGAACCGGGAGTTTGCAGCGCAGCCGCATGCCGCTACCGGAATAGTCGAGGATGCAGGCTTGCATGATGGGTCCAGGCGCCAGGCCGGTGGCTTTCCCCAGTACTCTCACGGTGGCGCTCTGGTTCGGTTTGAAGCGGCTTTCCCGGCGTTGTTTTAGCAGCGGTTCTTTGATGTGCGGGTGCTTCACGCTCTTTTTATCGGCAGGAAAGCCGCATTTCTGAAGGGTGGTTTGCCGCGGCACATACCGAAAACAGAATCAATGGCGCTGCGCGGGAGTCAAGGGGCGGTGAGCCAGCGTTGGGCAAGGGCCGCAGGGTCGTCGGATTGCGGGTTCACAGTTTCGCGGGCAGTCTCGGTACCATTGTTGGAAAAGACGGCGACAATGCCGTCGGCAGTGGGGGTCAGTTCCATCCGTTTGGGTTTCGCGTCCAAACGCAGAATTTCGTCGAGCCAGGTAAACTGCACCAGCACGCGCTGCCCGCGGCCGATGGTGCGGCAGTGGGTGAGCAGGTCAGAGGTGAAGGGCGAGGTCTTAAGGGCTTCGACGTGAGGGGCGCGCAGCAGGGCGGCGTTGCGGTCCGCGTCACGGCGTTCGCGTTCGCGTTTTACCTTTTCGGGATCGCGTTGTTCCTGGTTTTCCAGGGCTTTCAGGTTGTTTTCGAGATTGTCCAGGTAGCTCATGGTGTTGGGTTGCGTCGAGGTGCTTTTATTTACTTACCACCCAAGTGGTCATTTATTTACTTACTACCCAAGCGGTCATTTATTTACCGACCACCCAAGTGGTCATTGCCCGCTGCTGCTGAACCACAGTGGTTTTCAGCGGATCCAGCAAGTGTCCTCCCAGGCTCTTGGTCAGGCGCATCAACATTTCTTCGTCCACCAAATAACGCTGCGAGCCATCAGGCAGCAGAAAGCGGCGGTTTTCGAGTTTCTGCACTTTCGTTTCGATCCCAATGGACGACGCCAGGCGGCAAAACAGCATACCGCCGGGTTTCAGCACGCGCCACATGGAATGCAGCATGGCCAGAAAATGTTCGTCGTCGCGGGCGAAATGTAACACGGCACTACTCAGCACCACATCGGCAAAAGCGTCAGGGAAGGACATAGCCTCTACGGGTTCGGCGCGAAAGTTTTCGACGGGGAGATGGGGGGCCATGCGGCGCACGGTGTCGACGGCCTGGGCGTGGGCATCCACGGCGAAGATCTGGAAACCCTCGCGCAGCAGGTACACCAGGTTGCGCCCGCCGCCGCATCCGGCATCCAGGATCCGCATGCCGGGGGTGATGCGGCCGCGCAGGAGCTGATCGAACACGTAGATATCGATGTCGCCGAATTGTTGGCGCAGGGTGAGCGGGGGCGCGTGAGTGTCCATATGGGTGTTCATGGGGATACGGAGACGGTGCTCTCTATCGATAGCATGTTTTGCCAACATGATTCGCACGAAGATGATCGGTAAGATGAAACGATGCCCCATTTGAGATTGGAAGTGCCCGAGGAATGGCTGCGCGAAGAGTTTCGGCTGGCCACGGGGTTCGCTGCGAAAAAACTATTGGACCGGCTGGTGGAAACGCTGGTGAATTTGCGGATGGCAAACCCGGCGAATGCCGCGGAGATGGTTCCGCTGATTAACCAGAGTAATTTGAAGCACGCGATTGTTCCGCTGTACTATGCCCATACCGGAGGCGATGGCGAGAAACGATTTCTGCACGCCACCTTCGCTGCGGGCAATGACACGCCGGGGCGAACGGCGGCCGTGCGAGCGAACGCCGCGCGGGTGTTGGGCGAGGAAATCGACAAATTCATGGCTGACTTACCGGTGCGGGGCTTAGCGTCGGTCACGGTGTGGGTGCAGGACATCGACCGGGATCGAGGGTATTCGACGACTGCGGAGCGTAAGCGGCGGAAATAATGGCGGAAATATAATGGCGGAAATAATGATGAGCGCAGGCGAGGGACGGAAAGCTAAACCCACCACTGAACCC
>JANXYJ010000017.1 GCA_025350105.1 Terriglobia bacterium
TGGGAAAATGAAAGATTGACGTTCGCGGTCCGCAGTCGTCGTTAGAAGCGTCGCTCTGAAGTAAGGAATCCAGTTGCTCAAACACATCACCGTGCACGGCGCGCGGCAGCACAACCTGAAAAATATCGACGTGACGATTCCGCGCAACACGGTGACCGTGATTACGGGGTTGAGCGGGAGCGGCAAAAGTTCGTTGGCGTTCGACACGATTTACGCGGAGGGGCAGCGGCGTTATGTGGAAACGCTTTCGCCGTATGCGCGGCAGTTTCTGGATCAAATGGAGCGGCCGGATGTGGATTCGATTGATGGGCTGAGTCCGGCGATTTCCATCGAACAAAAGACCACCAGCCGCAGCCCGCGTTCGACGGTGGGAACGATCACGGAAATTTACGATTATCTGCGCGTACTGTATGCGGCGATTGGGATTCCGCATTGCCCGACGTGCAATTTAGAAATCACGCGGCAATCGCAACAGCAGATTCTGCAGCAGGTGATGGAGTTGGGCAGCCAGGAACGCGTGATGATTCTGGCGCCGATTGTGCGCGGGCGTAAGGGCGAATTTAAGAAAGAGTTAGAAAAGCTGGCCCGCCAGGGTTTTGTGCGTGCCCGTGTGGACGGCGTGCTACGGCAGTTGGAAGAAGAGATCACGCTGGACAAGCGCAAGAACCATTCCATTGAAGTGGTGGTGGATCGGTTGGTGGTGAAGCCTGAAGTAGAAAAGCGCTTGGAGGCCTCGATACAAACCGCGACGAAATTGACGGATGGCCTTGTGTTGGTGGCGCAGGTGGATGGGCCGGAGCGTTTGTATTCGGAAAAACTGGCGTGCCCGGAATGCGGGACGAGTGTTCCGCAGTTGGAGCCACGGTCGTTTTCGTTCAACAGTCCGTTTGGTGCGTGCGATACCTGCAACGGGTTGGGCAGCCGTTGGAGTTGGGATCCGATGAAGGTGATTGTGGATCCCGGACGGCCGATGCTGGATGGGGCGTTGGGCATTGGCGCGAATTCAACCTACGTAAATGGCGATTTGAAATTGCTGGCAGCGCGGTTGAAGATTCCGATCGAAAAGCCGTTCGACAAGTTGCCCAAGAAATCGCAAACGGCGTTAATGGACGGGTTGGTGGCCGCGCTGGATCATTATTACGATCAGGACAATGCCAACGACAACACGCGCGAATGGATGCTGGGTTATCAATCGCCGACGGTTTGCCCGGATTGCCATGGCAAGCGATTGAAGCCGTCCAGCCTGGCCGTGAAACTGAAGGGCGTGACGATTTCGGATTTAAGCGGAATGTCGATTGCGCGGGGATTTGAAACCGTGGGCCAGTGGAAGTTGAACGACCGCGAACGGGCGATTGGCGGGCGGCCGGTGGAGGAAGTTCGCAACCGTTTGAAGTTTTTAATCGATGTGGGGCTGGAGTATTTGAGTTTAGAGCGGTCCGCCACGACGCTATCGGGAGGCGAGGCGCAGCGTATAAGATTGGCCACACAAATTGGATCGCGTTTGCGTGGAGTGCTTTACGTATTGGACGAGCCGTCGATTGGTTTACATGCGCGCGACAATAACCGATTGCTGGAATCGCTGGAGAATTTGCGCGATTTGGGTAATACAGTATTGGTTGTGGAGCACGATGCCGAAACCATTGAGCGCGCCGATTATGTGATTGATCTGGGTCCGGGTGCGGGGCGATTGGGCGGACATTTGGTGGCGCAAGGGACGCCGAAAGATATTGAGGCGAACGCGGATTCGCTCACGGGCCAGTATTTGTCGGGTAAGTTGAAGATTGCGATTCCGGAAACACGGCGCAAGCCGGGCGAACAGAGGATTGTGATTCGCGGGGCGACGGAGCACAATCTCAAAAAGGTGGACGTGGAAATACCGCTGGGTTTGCTGGTGGTGGTGACCGGGGTTTCGGGGAGCGGGAAATCCACGTTGGTGAACGATATTTTGTATCGTGCGGCGGCGAAGGCGGTTTACGGTTCGCGGGCGGAACCGGGCGCGCATCAATCGATTGTGGGGTTGGATCTTCTCGATAAGGTGATCGAGATTGATCAGGCGGCCATAGGAAGAACGCCGCGATCGAATCCGGCCACTTATACGCAGGTGTTCACGCATATTCGCGATTTGTTTTCGCGGTTGCCGGAATCGCGCGCGCGGGGCTACAAGCCGGGGCGGTTCAGTTTCAATGTGCCGGGTGGGCGGTGCGAGGCGTGCCAGGGCGATGGGCAAAAGCGCATTGAGATGAATTTTCTGCCAGACGTATATGTGACGTGCGATATTTGCCGCGGGAGGCGCTACAATCACGAAACGCTGCAGGTGAAGTACGACGGGAATTCGATTGCGGATTTGCTGGAGGCTCCGGTGGAAGATGCCCTGAAGTTGCTGGAAAATATCCCGCAAATTAAGGCCCGGCTGGCGACGCTGGTGGATGTGGGTTTGGGATATTTGCATTTGGGGCAATCGTCCACCACGCTTTCGGGTGGGGAAGCGCAGCGAATTAAACTGGCGCGGGAGTTGAGCCGGCGGCAAACCGGCAAAACGCTCTATATATTGGATGAGCCGACCACGGGATTGCATTTTGAAGACGTTCGCAAATTGATGGACGTGTTGCATAGCCTGGTGGAGTTGGGTAACACGGTGGTGGTGATTGAACATCACCTGGATGTGATTAAAACAGCGGACTGGGTAATTGATTTGGGGCCGGAAGGCGGCGAGCGCGGCGGAAACATTGTGGCATGCGGGTCGCCTGAAGAAATTATGAAGTCCGATGCCAGCTACACGGCGCAGGCGCTGCGGAAATCAGCGCCAGGAATGGAAGTGAAAGTGAAGAGTCCGTCGCGCACGAAGAGGAAAGTGTCTTGAGTAAATACGAGCAAAAACCGCTGACCTTTGATGCCTTGAAGACCGTGCCGATTGCGGAGCGCGGCGGCAAGGTTGAGGTGAAACACTTCGCGAAGCCCTATCAAAAGGGGGCGGGCGTGGCGGGGTTGCTGGAGTCTTTGCCGGCACTGCTGGCGGTGGAGTCTTTTCACGGAATCGTGGAGGCGCTAAAAAAAGCCCGCGGACAAAAGCGGGCGATTTTGTGGGGCATGGGCGGGCACGTGGTGAAGTGCGGGCTAGGGGACGTTTTGCTCGATTTGATGCGGCGCGAATGGGTGACGGCGTTTGTAATGAACGGCGCGGCGTCGATCCATGATTTCGAAATTGCGATTGCGGGGCAAACCAGCGAAGACGTGGAAGCGGTGCTGCCCGATGGGCGCTTTGGCGCAGCAGAGGAGACCGGCCGCCAGATGAACGTGGCGATTAGCGAGGGCAATCGCGATGGGTTGGGCATGGGCGAAGCATTGGGGCGAAGTTTGGAGAAATTGGCGAAGCCCGAGTTTGCGGCGCACAGCATCGTGGCCGCGGCGTACCAGGCGAATGTTCCGATTACGGTGCACGTGGCGGTGGGGACGGATACGCCGCATACGCATCCGGCAGCGAACGGAAATGACATTGGCGCGGCCACGCATCGCGATTTTCGTTTGTTGTGTTCGTTGGTACGCGGGTTGAATGACGGCGGCGTGTATTTGAATGTGGGTTCAGCGGTGGTGTTGCCGGAAGTGTTTTTGAAGGCGGTTTCAGTGGTGCGGAATTTGGGATATCCGTTGACCAATTTCACGACGGTGAACCTGGATTTTCTGCAGCACTATCGGCCTAAGATGAATGTGGTGGACCGGCCGCATGCGAAGTCGGGAGGCCGCGGATTTCAGATCACCGGTCATCATGAATTGATGGTGCCGCTGCTGGCGGCGGCACTCATAGAGAGCCAAGATTGAACCTGAACGCAGACGAAATTACGCCATTGGCGCCGGAGCGCCGGGAGCCCTTTTGGGGCTATGGCGATTTAGCGCTATTTCTGGGCGCTGTGTTGCCGTCGTTTTTATTGGGTGCCTTGTTGCTGCGCGTGGGACGAATGATCGCGCCGGGTCATCTGGTGAGCGAGACCTGGAAAATGCTGTTGTTCCAAGCGTTCGCTTATGTGTTCTTGGTGGGGGCGCTGTATTTGGTGGTGGCGTGGCGGTACCGGGAACCATTTTTTCGATCATTGGGCTGGCGGTGGCCGATTCCACATGCGTTTGCGTTGGTGATGATGGGTCCGGTGCTGGCGATTGGTTTGGCGAGTGCGAGCGTGTTCCTGAAGCTGCCACAACAGACCTCGGCATTGGAGGATCTGTTTACAGGGCGCCGCGCCTTGGCGGCGTGGATGTTTTGGGGCGTGTTTATCGCGCCGGCGTTTGAGGAATTGGTGTTTCGCGGGTTCTTGTTTCCGGTGGTTGCGCGAAGCGTGGGGCCATGGTTAGGAATTGTTTTGACGGCGATTCCGTTCGGGCTGTTACACGGCGCGCAGAATCACTGGGCTTGGCAGCCGGTGCTGTTGATTACAGTGGCGGGCGTGATTTTCGGTATCGTGCGGTATAAGACTGGATCGACCGCAGCATCGTGTTTGCTGCATGCCGCGTACAACGCGACGGAGTTTGGCTTGTTTGCGTTCACGCGGTGGGCGGCGTTGAACTAAAGCTGCGGGTAAGCACTCAAGGTGACTTCTGATTCTGCCAGTGCTGTGCGGACTTCTGGTGAGGTGAGCGCGCGCAATTCCTGTTCGCGGCTTGCTTTCAAACGCGTAGGAGCAGCGCGCAACTCGTCGCCAAAAATTCCTGGATGGCACATGAATTCGGTGATGCCTTCGGGAAGGTTGCGGATAAGGTGGGCGAGATCAGCAGCGTTATAGTGGCCGGTGATCTGGAAGCCAGCGAAATGATCGGTGGTGCGGCAATGATGTTGAGCGAGTACGCGTGTGAAGCGTGGGCGAACGATGTTAAACGCCTGGCTGGTGAAGCGTTTCTTCAATGAAACCCGCTGGCCGGTGAGTGGAAAATCGAAGGGGCGGCGCACCCAGGGGATTTTGCATTCTTCAGAGATGCGCGCCACAGCGTCCAGCACTGGCGGGAGCAGATGCGTGTGCTTATGCGTGTCGAGGTGAGTCGGTTTGAGTCCGGCGTCAAGGATGCGGCGGACCTGGGCGATTAATTGATCGTAGATACGAATGCGGTGGAGCGCGACGGCCTGAATCAACTTTGCGACGGTGGGCGGGAAGCCGGGCTGGCCCACCAACACAAGATGGACGCCGATATCGAGCGAAGGGTTTTCCCGGGCCAGACGGAGGGCGTCATTGAAAGCCGATTCATTTAGATCGCGGTTAGCCATCAGAGTAGTTGCGGTGAGGATGCCGCGCTGATGGGCTTCGACGATGCCCTGATTGACGTCGCGGGTAAAGCCGAAATCGTCGGCATTCACGACCAGTGTTTTCACTTTAAAACAGGCCCAGCTTGATGCTGAGGAATTTTTTGGGATTGGCGCGGAAGTCCTTGAGCAGCGCGTTGGTTTCGCGCGTAGTGGCATCGAGCGATTGATAGAGTGAAGGGTTCACGACCAGTTGGCCGAGAGTGCCCTGGCCGCTGTTGATTTTATCGAGCAAGGTATCCAGGCGGCCCATGGTGGATTTGAGTTCGCTGTGAATCTCGTCGCTTTTTAGAAATTTGCCGGCGTCGCCTTCGCCCTTGTTCAGGCCGGCGAGGAGTTGGCGGAAGTCGCCGATGGTGGCGCGGGTGTCGTTGTAAAGGGCGGGGTCGTTTAGAAGTTTGCCGGCGGTGCCTTCGCCTTTTTGGATGGTATCGGCCAGGGAATTCACGCGGGCTAATGTGCCGCGCAGGTCGGTGTAGAGGGCGTCATCGTGAATCAATTTTCCAAGAGTGCCGTCGTTGGAATTGAGCGAGGACACTATTTTATTGGTGTCTGTAGTAATGCCCACCAGTTTGTTATAGAGCGTTTCGTCCACCAGCAGTTTGCCGATGGTGCCTTTGCCCACCTGGATTTGGTTCAGGACTCCGTCTAATTTTTTGAAGATGCCATCGAGCGAGTTGAGCGCGGTGTAGCCTTGCTGGACGACGTCGTCGAATTCGCGAGTGTCCAGGCTTTTGAGTTCCGCTCCAGCCATGATGGCGTTGGCGGCTTTCCCTTTTTTGATGTTGATGTATTTGGTGCCGAGCAAATTTTCGGCGGCGATGGCTGCCTGGGAGTCCGTGGGAATGGATGGGAGAAAGCCGTTTTCAATTTCCAGCGTGACGCGAACGATGCGGTTGGGTTGGTCGCTACCGGACAGCGCTACCTTCGATACGCGGCCGACGTTGATGCCGTTCAAGCGCACGGGAGAACCGTCGGCAATGGCGGCGGAATCATCCAAAAATGTGAAGACCTGCGTGCGGGTTGTGAAGAGACCGCGCGAACTGGTGAGCAGGAAGATGAGGAACGACAGCAGCACAAGTGCGATGATGGCCAGCAAGCCGACGCGAAGCTGGGCCCATTTCTTTTTGGTTTGCAGTGCCATGGGTGGTTAGGAGCTCCCTGCTTTCGCGAATTTTTGCACGTACGGGTCGCGGCTGGCCTTCAACTGGTCCTCGGTTCCTTCAAAGATTAATTGTCCTTCGCGCATGACCAGGAAACGGGTGGTGATTTGCGATTGGTCTCCGCTGGATGCCGGAGATGATTTAGCGTTGGCTGAGGGCTCGGCTTTGGCTGAAGGCTCCACTTTGGCTGAGGGCTCCACGGCTCCACTGCTCGGATTGTAGCGAAAAGTGGCCATCATGTGCCCGTCCTGATAGCGATGGGTGACGATGATGGTAGCGGTGTTGCGCAAATCGCGTTCCTGAATAATCAGGCGCATGATAGTGTTGGCGGTGATGGGATCAAGACCGGCGGTGGGGGAATCGTAGAGCACCAGGGCGGGTTCGGTGACCACGGCACGGGCAATGCCGACGCGCCGGCGCATGCCGCCGGAAAGTTCGTTGGGAAATTGGTCGAGCGTCTTTTCGAGTTCGACGAAGCGCAGGGCCTTCAACACCCGGGCCTCGGCTTCAGCGATGGATATGGGTTGGTGATTGCTATCGCCGTTGCTAGAAGTGGCGTTGTGGCCCACTCCGGAATCGGTAATTCCGGAGTTTAAAAGTGGATAGGCGACGTTTTCTTCGATGGTGAGCGAGTCGAACAGACCGCCCTCTTGAAACAGAATGCCGACGCGGCTGCGCAGTTGGATGAGTTGGCGTTCGCCCATCTTGAGGATGTCCTGGCCGAAGAGGAGAATGCGGCCTGACTGAGGGTGTTCCAAACCGGCTGCGCTTTTAAGCAGCATGGTTTTGCCGCTGGCGGCGGCGCCTACGATGACCAGCGTTTCGCCGGCGCGCAGTTCGAAAGAGACATGATCGAGCGCGGCGACATCGTCAAAGTGAAGACTGACGTCTTCAAACTGAAGGATGTCGGGACCAATTTCCCTTGCTAGATTTTGGGGTGCGCCGGTCATAGATTCGTTCAGGGACTATTTGAGGTTTACAAAGAGCGGGTCCAGCATGGATGTAATGACGAAGATCCAGACACTGGCCACGACGACGGCCTTGGTGGTGGCGCGGCCTACGCCTTGCGTGCCGCCGCTGGTACGCAGGCCGTAAAAACAGCCGACCAGCGCAATCACAATCGCGAACAGAAATGGTTTAAGCAGGCCTTGCAGCAGATCGTTGTATTCGAGAATTTGCCAGGCGTTGGTCCAATACTGGGAGCGGGTGATGTTCAACATGGTGGCGGCGATGAAGTAGCCGCCGACCATACCCAGTGCGTCGGCGATGATGGTGAGCAGCGGCAACACAATGGCGGTGGCGATCAAGCGCGGAGTGACCAGTTTTTGCAGAGGATCGGTGCCCAGGGCGCGCATGGCGTCGATTTGCTCGGTCACCTTCATGGAACCGAGTTCGCTGGCCATGCCGCTGGCGTTGCGGCCGGCCACCAGAATGGCGGTGAGCACGGGCCCCAACTCGCGAACCAGCGTGATGGAAACGATTTGGCCGATTTGGCCGCTGGCACCGTAGGTGGAAAGCGCGCGGGCCATCTGCAACGCCATCACGATGCCGGTGAAGACTCCGATCAGGCTGACGATGAAGAGCGAGCCGACGCCGATTACATCCATTTGAATCAGAATGTCACTGGCATAGTGGGGCGAGCGAAACACGTTGCGGAACGCGCGGGCGCTGAGGAATAGAAATTCCTGAAACGTCTCCACCGGGCCTTTTAGGAAATCGAACAAGCGATGTCTCCTGATCGCGGAATTCTGCCGTGGCGTGTCAGTTGGCGCAAAACGTGCAGAATAGTAGATGCTAGCATGAGGTTTTCAAAATGAAGGGCTTAACAGATATCCCCGGCATTCTGGTGGGCCACGCTACCGATTATGACGGATTGACGGGCTGTACGGTAATTTTGTGCGAAAACGGCGCGGTGGCGGGGGGTGATATTCGCGGGTCGGCCACAGGGACGGAGGAGTGGGATGTGCTGAGTCCCATGCACGTAACACCGCAGATTCATGGCGTTGTTTTTGCCGGCGGCAGTGCGTTTGGGCTGGAAGCGGCCAGCGGTGTGCGGCGTTTTTTGGAGCACAAAGGCGTGGGCTTCAAGACCGGCGCTGGTGTGGTGCCGATTGTGGTGGGTGCGATTCTGTATGATTTGGGATTCGCCAAGCCGGGGGTACGTCCCACGCGGGAAATGGCGGAAGCGGCGGCGGCGGCGGCCAGTGATAAAGCGGTCCAGGAGGGTGCGGTGGGCGCGGGCACGGGTGCGACCGTAGGCAAGTTAAACGGCCCGAAAACAGGCATGAAGAGCGGCGTGGGATCGTTCACCGTCAACCTGGAAGGCCGCAGCGCGGGTGTGATGGTTTCGGCGCTGGCGGTGGTTAACGCGGTGGGCGATGTGCGGGATCCGGCGACGAATAGGATTATTGCGGGGGCCCGTGTTTCTGCTGGCAGTAAAGATTTCGCCGACGGGGCGCGCATCATGAAAGGGGCGGGGCCCACAGGTTTTACGCGAGCAATTTCGCCGGAGAATACGACGCTGGTGGTGGTGGCCACCAACGCGAGCCTCACTAAGGTTGAGGCGACGAAGCTGGCTCAGTTTGGGCAGATCGGTTTGGTGCGGACGATTAATCCGGTGAACACGATGTCGGACGGGGATTTGGTGGTGGCGATGTCTCACGGTGTGCTGAAGGCGCCGGTTGTTCATGCACCCATCGATGCGTTAGGCGTGGCTGCGGCGGAAGCGGTTGCGGAAGCGATTTTGCGGGCGGTGAGATTGGCTCCGACTCTGGGTGGATGGCCGGGGTTGAAGGGATAGGCATGCGAATCATGCTTCCGTTGGGTTACCGGAGTAGCGGCTTTTCTTGCGCCGTGGTTGTTTGTTGTACCGAGGTTGTTTCTTGCACCGAGGTTGTTTCTTGCGTTGATGCTTCCAGTGATTTTGCCAGGGCAAGAAGTTCGTCGGTCTGCAATGGGAGCGCGGGTACCTGAGGCGGCGGAGGGACGGGCGTCCACATGGTGCGGTCGCGGGCGACAAAGCCAAAGCGATATTCCAGCACCAGGCCGATCATGCGCATACCCAGGCGAAAGGCTTTCCAAAGATCGCCGGTGACTGACGATTCGCCAATGCGCTGCCGGTAATTGACGGGAATTTCGACGAACGGGATTTTGTGCGCCACCACTTCCATCAGTAATTGCGGACCGAAGTGCGATCCGCCAATGGTGAGATGCGGGCGGATCAACTGAAGGGCTTCGCGCGTGAACAGGCGGTGCGTGCAGCCCATGTCGGTGAGGATGGTGGTGTTGAACAGCAACTCCGTCATCTTGGCCACTGCCCAGTTGCCCCAGCGCAGGAACCAGCCCATATTGGCGCCGGCCCAAATAAATTCGCGGCTGGTGCGGGTGCCAAAGACCACCGGTACGTCGTCGGAGTAAGCCAGAAGTTTTAACAGATCGTGGCCGCTAAAGGTGCCGTCGGGTTCAGAAAGAACGATCAGGTCTACACCGTTTGCAGTGCAGTCGTCGATACCACGCAACAGCGCATGGCCGTAGCCCTGCTTGTTTTCGAAGATTTCACGCGCACCGGTGCCGGCCACTTCGTCGGAAGTGCCGGGCGCGGCGTTGTTGTTCACCACGATGACTTCATCCGCCAACTGCGTGCGGAAGTATTCAAGCGTGGCCGCCCGAATGGAATCTTTTTCGTTATAGGTGGGAAACACCACCGCCACTTTTTTGCCGCGCCACATATTGATTCAGTGCGTGTGATTCAGTTCTGGGAAATCGGTTTGGTGTTTTTGGCGAACAGTTCTTCGCGGGTTTCAAAAGTCTGGTAGTTTTGCAAAGCCAGGTTGGAGAGGGCGCCGAACAAGCCATGGGGATCCGCCTCCACCGACTTGATGAAATAGCGTTCGGAGGAAATGGACACGGCGCAGTAGCGCAGAGCCTGGCCCGCATAAAAGGCAATTTCCGCCATGTCTGGTCTGGAGGCTTTAGTGGAGGGCAGATCCCAGGCGTGTTCGATGGCGGTGCGGGCTTCAGCCTCGCGGCCGTTCTCGCCCAGTGCCCAGGCGCGGACGCCCAGCGCCAGGCCCTTTTCGTTTTCGGGGCAGACCAATGCTTTTTGGGAAAGTTCCAATGCACGCTCCGGTTCGAGACCTTGGCGAAGGAGTAGCAGAGCGCGGATGCGGTCCACGCTGCCGTTCAAGCGGTCAAGTTCCGAAGCGCCGTCCAGGGCTTTGTCGGCCTCAGTGTATTGGCCTTTTTCAAGAAGCACGGTGGAGACCAACACCAGCAATTGCGAAGCCCGGCGCGCGTCCCACTGGGCAACTAATGCTTTGCGCACCATGATTTCGGCTTCGTCGAATTCTTGACGGCGGTAGTGAATGGTGGCGCGGATCCGGAATTCGCCGAAACGATCGTTGAAGGCCGGGTCAATCTTATCGGTTCGTTCCAGTGCCAGTTGATAGTCACCCTTGCGGTAGGCTTCCATCACCGACTGCATGCTTTGCGAAGGAATGGCATCGGCTTGACGCCAGGCAACCACGGCCAACGCCACCAGGCCGATCAACGGGGTAACGGTTTTCCAAACGGATTCGGAAGGCAGAACATCGCCACCAAAACTGGTGAGAAACAACAGCGCCCAGAAACTGGCATGGGCAGCGCGGTCGCGAAATTGTTTGTGGCTGAAAACCAGTTCCCAGGTGATCATCCCGCAATAGAAGATGGCCGCGCCCAACCATAAGGGTTGACGGGGAAACACGTGGTGAATGGAGATGGCGACGCAGGCCAGAAAGCCGGTAGCCACCACTTTAAAGATGAAACGCTTGGATGCCTGTTGGTGAAATTTCTTGCGTTGGTTGGCTTCGGCAAGGGTTTCGAGGCCACCGGGTTTTATGCCGAGGGTCTGCTCAATCACTTTTGCCACGTGCCCACGCTGGCGGATGAGTGGACTGAAACCCCAATAAGCCGCGTAAGTAATGGAAACGACAGCCGCGCCCAACAGGGCGAAGGGAAACCAAACCGGATGGCCCGCGCTGGCGGTGGGGTCCACCCGCACCATCAAGACGCAGAGTGCCGCAGCCAACAGGACGGAGGAGACCGTCAGTGTGGCCATTCGCGCCCGGGTGTTGGGTTGCTGCACGGTAATGGGTTTGCGCCGCTTGGCCATGGGCTGAAAGTGGTTCTGGGTTTCTTATTGGGTCCATGAGTGCAATCGGCGGAATGGGTGTAACGCTTTACGGACAGTATTACGATGGCGTGGGGATTGGTACTAATCCGGTGCCGGTTTAGGTGGGAGTTATTCTAAAGATATGGCAGTCAGTAAACGCTTTCCGGCATTGGCCTGGGGCGTGTTGATCTATAACATCGCGGTGATTTTGTGGGGGGCGTTGGTTCGCGCCACGGGCTCGGGTGCCGGATGCGGGGGCCATTGGCCGCTCTGTAATGGTCAGGCACTTCCGCTGATTACACAAGCCGCCACGCGTATTGAATTTATCCATCGGGTGATGAGCGGAGTGGCGCTGCTGGCAGTGGTAGCCCTATTCGTTGCGGCCTGGAGGGGATTTTCGAAAGGCCATCCGGCGCGCCGCTGGGCAACGTGGTCTCTCGTACTTATTTTGACGGAAGCCCTGTTGGGGGCGGCGCTGGTGTTATTCGGCTATGTGTCGAAGGACCAATCGGGCGGGCGTGTGGTGTCGTTAGCGCTGCACCTGATCAACACGTTTGCGCTGCTGGCCGCGCTGGCGTTGACGGCGAGATCGGCCGGTGTGGTTGATGGGGTAAAAGTGAGTGATCCGCCGCGCCGCGTCGCGAATGTTTCTTTTAAGATTTGGCTGGCGTTGGGCTCCGTGGTTCTGGTGGCGGTGGCCGGAGCGATCACGGCGTTGGGCGATACGCTTTTTCCGGCAAGTTCGCTGGCAGCAGGCATGGCGGAGGATTTTTCCGCGGGCGCCAGTTTCCTGGTTCGTTTGCGGGTGATTCATCCGGCGTTGGCACTGGCGACGGCTGCGTATTTGGTGGTGTTGGCGATGCCGGGTTTGCGCGCGGGGGGGGCCAGAATACGGAGGTTGTCTATGGTATTGCTGGGGTTAGTGGCGTCGCAAATTGTTGCCGGTGCGGTGACGCTGCTATTGCGGGCCCCGCTGGCCATGCAGTTAGTGCATTTGCTGATAGCCGATGCGCTGTGGATTACCTTGGTGCTGTTTGCCAGTGAGCGGGCTTATGGGGTCGGTGAAGTTCCATCGGCGTACGCGGCTGCGCAGTCGAGTGTGTGAAACCCGCTCGTGCCGGGATCGGTTTCAGGGAACCAGCGGGTTTGTGAAGCGGCAGGCGGGGGAATTTACGCCGTTACGCCAACGCGCTGCGCAGAACCGCTGTTGATTTTACGTGGCGCGGTCTCCTTCAGGAACATGCAGACCACGATGCCCAGGACTACGCCGCCTAAGGGCAGCCATAGAATATTTTGGATGCCGTAGTTTTTCGCAACGGCACCCGCGATTGCCGGGGCCACGCCGCCGCCGAATATCTCGCCGGCACCAACCACGATTCCGATTGCAGATGAGATCAAACCGGCGGGTGCGCCTTCGGTGGCGATGGGTCCGGTCAACAAAGCGACCAGGCCCAAAGTGAAGAACGTCGCGACGAAGAGCAGGATGAAAAGCATTGTCGTGTTGGGTCCGGTCTGCTGGAAAATGTACAACATGATGGCAGCGCCAATGAAGCCCAATACGGCAACTGTTCGGCGGCCGAGGGTGTCCGAAATTCCGGGCAGAGCAAACTGTCCGACAAATCCGCCGAAGCCAACGGCGGAGGCGACCACGCCCATTTGTTCGGTGGAGAGTTTGAGATAGTCCGTCAAATAGATGGGCAGCATGGCGCTGAGCACGAAGACGCCGGTCATGGCGCAGAACAGAGCCACCATGGAAACCACAATGTTGCGGCTTTTAAAGATGTCCGCCCAATTTCCGGCGGGCAGTACATGAGGATTGCCGGCATCACTCGCTGTGCCTTTTTCCGGTTCGCGAATGATGAAGTACATCAACACAGCCAGGATCAGACCCGGCACCGCCACCAAGACAAAAATGTAGCGCCAGTCCATAAATTTCAGCAACTGCGTGGCGATGATGGGGGCGAAGGCTAAACCAAACAAAGCGAAGCCGCATTGTTGCAGGCCCAGGTTAAAGCCGCGGCGGCTGGGATGCGAGGCGTCGCCGCAGGCCGCGAAACTTGTCGGGCAGAAGGAACCTTCGCTGATGCCCATGATGGCGCGGATGACGATCAGGCTCATCAGACCGGTGGCCATGCCGGAGATGCCGGAAAGAACAGAGAAGGCGATGATGGAGGGCAGCAGGACTTTGCGGCGGCCGATTTTATCCGACAACCCGCCCATGATGATGGCGAAAAAGCCCCAGGAAAGCCCCAAAATACCAATGATGTTGCCCGCGTCCTGAGGGTTCAGGTGCAGGTCCTTCATAATGCTGGGCAGCAGCGGCGCGATGATCCAACGATCCAGGCCCACCAAACCAAACGCCAAACCCAGTAGGATCACTGCCTTTTTTTCGTAGGCGGTATCCCACGCCTTCTGTACAGTCGCCATGCAAAATCTCCTTAAAGGTGCGTGCAACGGCGCAAGGCGCGCAGTGCAGCTCATCAATTATATACAAGCGGGCGTAATCGGGTCAGTGACGAATGGGTGGGAGCCTCGTTTAGTTGGGTTAGGCGAGTACTGGACTGTGTGCCGATTGTAGTTGGGACGTCTCAGAGAATGTCCTGAACGGAAATGTTGGCGATTTGTTGGCTCCGGCGAGTGTGAAGGGCGTTGCGGCGCCGGTGCCCATGATTGCAGTTGACGTGCAACCCGTGAGATGACCTCGCGCAAATCCACACTGAAGCCGGATTTGCTGAGCAAATCAGGCAAAACACTCAAATGTATCGGGATGGAGGACACGCTGGTTCTCAAGGACAGTGCCCTGGAAGTTGTGCTTTATCGACTGCGCGACAACATGTTGGTGCAGGGTGATCTGATTGATATGGGGTGGAGCCAGCATCCCTGGGCGGAAAACGATCGCAGGAATTTGGCCATGCGCAAGATTCACTTCGCGAAGGACATCCCGGTGCACGGGCACATTGCGACGTTCGATGAAGAGATGGCGGCGCTGGCGAAGATGGAAGCGGCTGTGTTGGACGACCACGTGAAGTAGCCTCTCTGTCGGTCCAGATGGTCCCGTCCTCATAATCTCCCGTCCTTATAATAGGGGGAGGGCACGTGTGTCTTGCTGTCCCCTCCTATCATGACTTCCCGTTATCAGGTGATTGTTGTCGGCGCCGGCCATGCTGGTTGTGAAGCCGCGCGGGCGTGCGCCCGCTTGGGCTTGAAGACCGCCATGGTCACCATGAACCTGGACCTGATTGCGCAGATGTCGTGCAACCCGGCGATTGGTGGAATCGCGAAGGGGCATTTGGTGCGCGAGATTGATGCGTTGGGCGGCTTGATGGGCGAGGTTACCGACGCGGTGGGCATTCAGTTCCGTTTGCTGAACACCAGCCGCGGCCCGGCAGTATGGAGCCCGCGTGCGCAATGCGATAAGAAACTGTATCGGAACCGGGTCCGGCAAGAAATAGAAAAAGAGGTGAATCTCCGCATATTGCAGGCGGAGGTTGCCCAGTTGGTATTCTCTGAGGAATCCACAGGACCTAAACGTGTCCGCGGTGTTCTTTTGCGGGATGGCCGGATCATCGACAGCGACGCCGTGGTTATCACCACTGGTACGTTCCTGAATGGCCTGGCTCATGTGGGTGAACAGACCTACAGTTGCGGGCGCAGTGGTGAGGCCTCGTCTAATTTACTGGGTGATCAACTTCGCGGCTTGAACCTGGACTGGAAGCGTCTGAAGACCGGCACCCCTCCTCGGTTGGATGGGCGTAGCATTGATTGGTCACGTTTTGAAGCCCAGTATGGGGACCCGAATCCGGAGCCGTTTTCTTTTACTACCAATAAGATAGAGAGAGAACAGGTACCTTGTTATATCTCTTATACCACGCCCGAATCGCACCAAGTGATACGGGAAAGCATTTCGCGGTCGCCGCTCTACAGTGGGCAGATTGAAGGGGTGGGACCGCGGTATTGCCCGTCGATTGAAGATAAGATCGTCAAGTTCCCGGATAAGACCCGTCACCAGATTTTCCTGGAGCCGGAGGGGTTGGATACACACGAGATTTACGTCAACGGCATGTCGACGAGTATGCCGATTGATGTCCAGCAGAAAGTTGTCGCGTCTATCCCCGGTCTTGAGAACGCTGAGATGATTCGGCCGGGTTATGCAATTGAATATGATGCCATCGATCCACGGGAGCTAAGGCCGTCGCTTGAGGTCAAGTCGATTGCCGGATTGTTTCTGGCGGGTCAGATCAACGGTACGTCGGGGTATGAAGAAGCGGCTTGCCAGGGTCTGATGGCTGGTATTAACGCGGCTCGGAGTATTGGGGGTTTTGAGCCGGTGATCATCGGCCGTACGGAGGGCTATACTGGCATTTTGATCGGGGACCTGATTTCGCAAGGGGCGGATGAGCCGTATCGCATGTTCACTTCCCGGGCGGAGTTTCGGCTGCACCTTCGCATCGATAACGCGGACCAACGGCTGACTCCCATTGGGCGGAAGATTGGTCTAGTGTCGGACGAGCGCTGGGTTTTGTTCGAGGAAAAGCAGCGCCAGAAAGAATCCGTGCGCGCCTTTTTTGAGAACAACCCGGCTAAGGCGGCCCTCCTGAGGCGCCCAGAGACGAAGATTACGGAATTTGGTTTGGGTACGGAATTCATTCGTGGCGTGCTGACCACGGTTGAGACTGAAATCAAATACGCCGGGTATCTGGCACAGCAGGAACGGCAAGTCCAACATTTGCTGGATGCGGAACGGCGGCCGATTCCGGCGGAATTTCAATATGAAGGAATTCCGGGTCTTTCGCGCGAGGTTCGCGAGAAGTTGGAGCGTGTGCGGCCACTGACGCTGGGGCAGGCGGGAAAGATTCCAGGAGTGACGCCGGCAGCGATCAGCGTTTTGGATGTGTACCTTTCTCTATCGGGACGAAGAAGCGCTGCGGCGCTGCCATCCTGAGCGCGTCTCATGTCTGACTTCAAGTCCCTACTCGCGTCTGAATTCCGACCGTATGGGGAGTTGTCTACTCTGCAGTTGGGGCAACTGCAATCTCACTATGAGTTATTGATTCGCTGGAACCGGCGGATGAACTTGTCCCGGATCACGGAATTGGCGGAGGCTGTGAGGTTGCATTACTGTGAGAGCCTTTTTGCGGCAAGCAAGCTGCCTGATGGCGTGCAAAGTGTTGCGGATATTGGATCAGGGGCAGGTTTTCCGGGGATTCCGTTAGCGGTTTGGAGGCCCGATCTGGCAGTTACGCTGGTGGAATCGGATCAGCGTAAAGCGGTTTTTCTACGGGAATCTGCCCGGGCTCTTCCGAACATCATGGTGGTGGCTCAGCGGGCGGAGACGATAAAGGACCGCTTTGATTTGGTGGTGTCCCGAGCGGTTCGTCCGGAAGAGGTGCTGGCGTTGCGGATCTCGGAGCGGTTCATGATCCTTGGATCAGAGGGGGCTCCGCTTCCGTGGGGCGATAAGCGGGCAGTTTTGTGTGTCGGTTTCTAGAAATCCCATCTGGCTGGAGTGAAAGGTTCCACGTGAAACATTGACCCGGCTATTGGGACCGGATCTTTTGAGTCTTGAGAAAAAGTAGGGGCTGTGTTCCACGTGGAACAATCCAAAACGGCCTCTCGTGCTATCATCCATATCGTGGCCAAGATCATTGCCGTAACTAACCAAAAAGGCGGGGTGGGTAAGACCACAACGGCCATAAACCTGGCCGCTTCCCTGGCCGCGAACGATATTCAGGTTCTTTTAGTTGATTCCGACCCCCAAGGTAACGCGACAACCGGCCTCGGTGTTGAAAAAGGTCTGGAAAACAAGCGCACATTGTACGAAGCTTTGATCCAGAACGTTTCCATTGAAGACGCGATTGTGAAGACGCTTTGCGAGGGCCTGGAGTTGGTACCCGCCGATAAGGACCTGGTGGCCGCCAATCTTGATCTGGTGGACCTCCCAAATCGTGAATTCAGGCTAACTGAGGTACTGGCGCCGATTCGCGACCGATACGAATACATCGTGATCGATTGCCCGCCGTCGCTGGACCTCCTTACCTTGAATGCACTGGTTGCGGCTGATTCGGCGCTGGTACCTATTCAATGTGAATTCTTTGCGCTGGAAGGCATCTCCCAGTTGATGGATACCATCGAAAAAGTTAGGACATCCTTCTCCCGCCCTTTGCCACTAGAAGGTATCCTGCTGACGATGTTCGATGATCGAACCAACCTGGCGCGCCAGGTTGCGGAAGATTTGAAGGATTTCTTCAACCACGAAGTACTGACGACGGTAATTCCCCGCAGTATCCGGCTCGCCGAAGCGCCCAGCTACGGTAAACCGATTTTGATGTACGACCCGCGCTCACGTGCAGCTGAGAGCTATATCAAATTGGCCAAGGAGATCTTAGAAAATGAGCAACGAAGGCGACAAACCACAGCAGCGGAAAGCGCTCGGTAAAGGGCTATCGTCACTGCTCCAGCCCAGACCGGTTGTGCCCAGTCAACCTGCGACCGGTGCAAGCCAACAAGCGGCGAACAATGAGTCTGCCGCCCAACAACACGCTGCCGGGTATGCTGCGGCGTTGGCGGCATTGAATAAAGAAACGCCGGTTGCCAAGGGGCCAACCATGCTACCGATCGACGACATACAACGCAGTCCGGCTCAACCGCGAACCGTATTTGAAGACCAGAAATTGCATGAGCTGGCGGCCTCGATTCAAGCCAATGGGATCATCCAGCCCATCGTGGTCCGGCACCACGACGGAAAATATCAGCTGATCGCGGGCGAACGGCGTTGGAGGGCTGCGCGGATTGCAGGTCTCACCCACGTTCCGGTGGTGGTGCAGAATATTGATGACGCTCACCTTTTGGAAGTGGCCCTGATCGAAAACATTCAGCGCGAAGACTTGAACCCGATCGAAACAGCCCACGCGTATCAGCGATTGGCGCAGGAGTTGAGCCTATCGCAAGAGGAAATCGGCAACCGGACGGGGAAAGACCGGACGTCGATCACCAATACTTTGCGGTTGTTAAAACTGCCACAACAGGTGCAATTGCTGTTGGCGGAACATCGTTTGAGCATGGGGCATGCACGAGCGGTTCTGAGTCTGACCACGCCCGAGGAACAGATCGACGTGGCGGAGAAGGCGGCGGCGCAGGGTCATTCGGTCCGGCAAGTGGAGGCGCTGGTAAAGAAACGCCTCACGGATCCCAGGGAGGCCGAAAAAACGGAGGTAAAGCAAGATCCCAACGTAAAGGCCGCGGCTGATGATCTAGAGCGGGCACTGGGGACCAGGGTCAGGATTGTGGAAAAGAACGAGAACCGGGGACGGATTGAAATAGAGTATTACTCGCAGGAGGAGCTGGACCGGCTATTCCAGCACATGACTGGGAAACCGTAGAGTGGGACTGACTGGTGCCGGCGGTAGGACTCGAACCTACGACCTACGGATTATGAGACCGTCGCTCTAACCACCTGAGCTACGCCGGCGTACACTCCAGCGTATTCGGCTGGGGGCTCCAGTGTCAAGTAAATATATTATCGGATCTTTTTATATCTTACTTACTTTGCGGGCATTCTAGTTTACAATTTGAAGCAGTGGCCGACATCGCCGTCGCAATATCGCAAGTCTCCAAAAGCTATTCCATCTACGCCACACCCGGGGGCCGATTACTGGAACTGGCCACCTTTAACAGCCGCCAGTACCATACAGACTACTGGGCGTTGCGGGATGTGAGTTTCGAGATCCGCCGCGGGGAAACTTTCTGCATTATTGGTGAAAACGGTTGCGGGAAAAGCACGCTGCTGCAAATCTGCGCGCGCATTCTGCAACCAACCACGGGAACGGTGAATGTCCAAGGCCGCATCGCGGCACTGCTGGAATTGGGCGCTGGATTCAATCCTGAATTCACCGGCCGCGACAACGCATATTTAAATGCAGCCATTCTTGGTCTGAGCAAAGCCGAGATGGACGCCAAATTTCCTGCCATCGAGTCCTTCGCCGAAATCGGAACGTTCATCGATCAACCGGTGAAAACGTACTCCAGCGGTATGGTTGTCCGTCTGGCATTTGCCATTGCGATCAACGTAGATCCGGAAGTTCTTCTGGTGGACGAGGCGCTGGCGGTGGGCGACATCTATTTCCGCCAACGCTGCATGCGCAAAGTGCACGAACTACGGGCGCGAGGCGTCACCATCCTGTTTGTCACCCACGCCACCGGCGAAGTAAAAGCACTGGGCGACCGGGCGATGTGGATGGATCGTGGAAGGATCCGAGCCATTGGAAATCCCGAAAACGTCGTCTCCCAATACCTGGCCGCGATGAACACCAAGGACGCGCAATATCAAAACCTGGACGTCCTGCAACATCCCGAAAACGTCCTGCCGACGCCCACGCACATCGTCACCAGCATTCCCAATATTGACCACCGCTTTGGCAATCAGCGCGCCGAGATTCTGGGCATCAGCGTCACCGAACCCGACGGCCAACCACTGGCCAGCATCCGGCCCGAATCGACAATCCTGGTGCGCATTAGCGCACGGGCCAATCAACCACTGGACCGCCCGATTATTGGCGTGATCATCCGGGACCAGCGCGGCCAGGACTTGGCCGGGGCGAACACGGACAATGATGGCAATCCACTATCCTCGCCCTTACCGGGAATGCAAAGCGGGCAAGTCTATACGGTGGATTTTCTCCTGGAAATTCCCACCTTGTATTCTTCGTCGTTGGCATTCTCGCCCGCGATTGCAAACGGAACTACAGACCGCCACGCTGTCTGCGACTGGATCGACAACGCCATTGTTCTCGAAATGTCGCAGCCGGCCGGGGCCCTTTTCGGCCAACTGCGCTTCAAGTGCAGCGTGCAAGTAAACTCCCCTGACACACCTGGGAAAGAAACCTCAGTCATACCGGCACTCAGCAGCACGGGAGCAACGTCGCTGTGATGGAATTTACCGGTGAGCGCCTGGTTCCAGGCAAGGTGAACGCGGACCTTTGGGCCGAACACATTTCGCGCTATGATTACGCAGCGCAATACGCCCGCGGACGTGTTGTGCTCGACATTGGATGCGGCGCCGGCTATGGAACCGCCTTGCTGGCAACCACTGCAAATTCCGCTGTGGGACTGGATTTCGCCGCCGACGCCGTTCGTCACGCAAAAGAAACCTACAACGCACCACATCTCACATTTACCCAAGCGTCAGCCACGGCACTTCCGTACCCAGCGCACAGTTTTGACCTGATCACCGCATTTGAAGTCATCGAACACCTGGGACACTGGCGCGATATGTTGAGCGAGGCCGCCAGAGTGCTGAAGCCATACGGGCTATTTTTGGTATCCACGCCCAATCGAAACTACTACACCGAAAGCCGGGCGGGAGCCGGCGCGAACCCCTTCCACGTCCACGAGTTCGATTACCAGGAATTCGCCAGCGCGCTGGCTGAGTACTTTCCCAAGACTCAAATCCTTTTGCAGAACCGGGTGGATGCGTTCGCGTTTTATCTCCCTAAAACCACGGCTCCTGGCACGTCTCATCTCCAAACTGCTCAAGCGACTGCGACCGAACAAACGGACACGGCCTACTTCTTTTTGGGTTGCTGCTCCCTCGAAACGCCGCTTCCCACCGCCAGCTACATTCATGTAGCGGAAGCATCCAACCTTTTGCGCGAACGCGAACGGCACATTGGCGCACTGCAGCAGCAACTCGCGGAAAAGATCGCACAATATGAGGCGATTGATCGCGCGAACCAAACCCTGCAAACAACACTAACGGAACGAACGGCGTGGGCCGTCGACATGAAAGAACAATTGGAACAGGCGACCGGACAAGTGGTTGACCTTCAGCGTCACCTAGAACAACAGAACAACTGGGCCCTGCACCTAGAAAAAGATTTGACCACCGCGCGAGAACAACACGCGCACCTGCACAGCCTTTTCGAAGAACGAACCACATGGGCACTAGAATTAGAAAAGCACCTAACCAGCGCGACCCACGAACTGGCACGCCATCGTGACTTGCTTCAACATTGGCAATCCGCAAGCGACGCTTCGCGCTGGATGCGATTAGGGCGAAAACTCAGTCTAGGTCCACAATATCCTTCACTCGAGACGAAAAAGGACACATAGTCTCCCGTGAACCAGCCGAAATCCAGCGGCGCATTTGGCCGCATCGCTGCTGGCTTGCCGCTGGCACTGTTGTCGCCCTTCTTCATCGTCACCGCTGTCATCACGCTGCTGCTAACGGACCTGTTCAGCAAACTTCGCGGCCGTAAAACTCCTACACCGTCGCAGTTCCCCGACACCACCGCGGTTAGCATTGTGATCCCCAACTGGAACGGGCGCGATCTCTTGGAGAAATATCTACCATCCGTCATAACGGCAGCCGCCAAACTCCCAGGGGGCGAAATCATTGTGGTCGACAACGGAAGCGAAGACGGCAGCGCGGAATACTTGCGCGCGAATCATCCGGAGGTGACCGTCCTCGCCTTGCCACAAAACCTGGGGTTTGGTGGCGGCTCGAACGCTGGCTTTCGCGCGGCCAAACATGACATCGTCGTCCTGCTGAATAGCGACATGCGCGTGGAGCCGAACTTTCTTGCACCTCTGATCGCTGGCTTCACCGACGAAAACGTGTTTGCGGTTTCGTGCCAAATCTTTTTGTCAGATTCCAAAAAACGAAGGGAGGAAACTGGCCTCACCGAAGGCCATTGGGAGCGCGGCAGTTTTCGGCTGGGCCATCGCATCGATCCGGAAATCACCAGGATATTTCCGTGCTTCTATCCGGGCGGGGGGTCATCGGCGTACGACAAAAACAAATTCCTTGAACTCGGTGGCTTCGATCCGCTGCTGGAGCCGTTCTATCTGGAAGACACCGACCTTGGCTATCTGGCATGGAAGCGCGGTTGGAAAAACCTTTACGCGCCCGCGAGCGTGGTTTATCACGAACACCGCGGGACGATTGGCCGCAAATTCAGCCCGCAGTATATCCAGGGCGTCCTGAAGAAAAACTACCTGCTGTTCACCTGGAAAAACATTCACGAAACGCGCCGATTGATGGAGCATTTTTGGTTCGCCTGGGCAGGTGCGTTGTTCAGTTGGCTTGCGGGCGATTCGCCGCAGCGCAGCAATCTGGTTGGCCTTGCCCGCGCCGTAATGCAATTACCGGCGGCGGCACGATCACGCAACCGCTCGCAACAGTCTTCCAGAATCACGGACAGCGAAGTTCTACTGCGCAGCCAAGCTGGGTACTTCCGGGACCGCTTTCCTTTACCCACTCCGTCATCCGCAAAACCGCGCGTACTCTTTCTCGCACCCTATCCTATTTGTCCACCGCATCACGGCGGCGGCGTTTTCATGAATCAAACGGTGCGCGAACTGGCGCCGCGAACCGAGCTTCACTTACTGGTGATTTTGGAAACACCGGACCAACGCGCAGCGCACACAGAAATGCACCAGATTTGCGCCTCGGTCACCTATTATGTGCGCACGCACGAAGCTCATCGGCGAACACAAACCCTCACCCCCCATGCGGTGCGTGAATTTCAACGCGCGGAATTGCACTGGCTAGTACAGCGAAACATATACCAGCACAATATCGACGTGCTGCAGATTGAATACGCGGCGCTGGCACAATATGGGACGGGTTACCGCCGGCTGGTCAGCATCCTGTTCGAACACGATGTCTATTTCCAATCTGTGGGACGCCGCATCCCCTTTATTCAAAAACTGCCTGAGCAACTGGCGGCGCGCTGGGAATATCTGGCTGCCCTGCGTTACGAGTTGAAGACCCTTCCGCAATTTGATCGCGTGCAAGTTTGCAGCGCGGACAATGGCCACTACCTGGCATCGTTCGTGCCAAAGTTGGCACCGAAGATCGACACCCAATACCGGGCGGGAATCGATCCGTCGCTTTATCCTTTTTATGGCGGGGCCCGGGAACCACTCACGATGTTGTTCCTGGGTAGTTTTCGACACGGGCCGAATCACGAAGCACTTGATTGGTTCGCACGCCAAGTACTACCCATCATTCTAAAAGGCGAACCGACAGCGAGACTGGTGGTGGTCGGATCGGATCCGCCG
Organism: Terriglobia bacterium; assembly: GCA_025350105.1. GTDB lineage: Bacteria > Acidobacteriota > Terriglobia > Bryobacterales > Bryobacteraceae > Palsa-187. Next base: position 23,654 of record JANXYJ010000017.1, read on the forward strand.
GCCCGCCATCCACTTGCAGGAGTTGCTGGAGTAGACTTGGCCGGATTCGCCGCGGACCTGAATCAAGTACTGGCGCGCTATGCCATTTTCGTGTGCCCGATTCTCAGTGGATCCGGTGTTCGTGTGAAATTATTGGAAGCTTTCGCGGCAGGAATTCCCGTGGTGTCAACACCGCTGGGCGCCGAAGGATTAACCGACGGCGACGGCGACATTTGCGCACTGGCCACAACACCCGAAGCGTTTGCACAAAAGATTTTGACGCTATTTCACGATGCTGCCCGCTCGCGCGAAATGGCGCAGCGGGCCCGAGCATATGTCGAAACCCACCGCGATATCCGCAAGATGACCGTCGCCCTGGTCGATTGCTACCGAACTGAAATTGCCCGGAAAACTGGCGCCCTGCTTATTTCTTAATACTGACAGCCTTACCCAATTTATCCGCGATGTGGCCGGCGGTGCTGTTTAGGTCGTCGGGCTTAGTGCCCTTAGGCAATTCAAAAACGCTCCATAGCAATTCCCGGCTTTTGCGGTCCACCATAAACACGGTTCCGCGCGACCGGCTGCCACCGCCCACACGAGCCCGCCCGACTTCCGGAGTATCGTTATTCGACTGGCCCGATTTCGCGGCTGCTTTGTCTTTGCTGAACAGGTCTTCCACTTTTTCCTCGAAGCTGGCACCTACAGAATCGGTTAGCAACGCATCCGCTCTCTGCGGATCGGTAACCACCTGTACCGTTCCCAGGCTCGACAAACGGACTGCCAGATATTGGTCCAGGCCATTGGCCATCGGCATCAGGTAGACCGTCTTCACCTCGGACAGGTTTGCTGCAGAGGCAACCATCACCACAACATTCAAGGCCAAGACAGCCATCGCAAAGTAACGCTTCATGACACCATGATAACGGCCCCAGCCCAACACCGTAGCACAGGTGAATCTGATATTCACCTAATCAACGTAGACCCGTTTCACGCGGGCATGAATTCCGCATAGTACGGCGTAAGAGATCGTACCAGCCGAGCGCGCCATTTGCTGCGCGTCAATGCTGACGCTGCCTTCCGAACCCAACAACAAAACGGGTTCACCCACTCGCACTTCGTCACAGCCGGTGACGTCAACGGTGGTTAGATCCATGGACACAGCCCCGACAATTGGCACCAATTTCCCTTGGACGATCACCTGGCCGCGATTACCCAAACGGTGCGGAATTCCATCGGCGTAACCGGCCGCCAGAATCGCAATGCGCATGGGGCGGACGGCGCGGTGAATTCCGCCATAGCCGATCAATGTACCGGCTGGAACTTCTTTCACTTCCAAAACACAAACCTTCCAGGTGAGTGCCGGCGCTACCTTCAATGAATTCGCTGGGCCACCCCGCGCCGGGGAAACATAGCCATAAATTGCATGGCCGGGCCGCACCAAATTGCCCCACGCCTCGGTCCGCCGGTAAGCGATGGGAATGGTACTCGATGAATGAATGTAGGACGGCTGAATGCCCGCGGACCGCAAGCCGTCAATCACGCTTTGAAAGCGCGCAATCTGCTGGTCGGTTTGCGGATTCTCAAAGTTTCCCGAAGACGCGAAGTGCGTCATTAGGCCTTCCAGCGGGGCCGCGGCTTTTTTCACTGCCACTGCAATCTCATCGGCCGCAGCTCGCGTGCCTAAACGGCCCATGCCAGAATCAATTTTCAAATGATACGGAATGCGCACGTGCGCCAGATCGTCCAGCGAATGGATCACCGGGGTAAGGTGGTGGGTGGCGCATAATTCGCGTTCGTCTGCGAGAAAATCCGCCATCACCAAAATGCGCGATTGCGAGCCTGTGCGCCGCAAGGCCACGCCTTCTTCGGGATTCGACACAGCCAGCCACTTGGCGCCTTCCGACTCCAAGGCATGAGAGACGGCCACCGCTCCATGGCGATATGCATCGGCTTTTACCACCGGCATCACTTCGACTCCGGGTCCCACCAATTCCTTCACGGCGCGGAAATTGGCGCGAATGCGCCCCAGGGACACCTCCACCCAACTCCTCATGATGATCGGTTCCTATTTCCGGCCAGACCACTACCCGCAAGACCAATGAGCAGATTCTCGTACGCGGTGGTCACCGCGTCCCAGCTATAACGTTCCCGCACGCGACTCAGCGCCCGCGCCCGATATTGTTCGCGTTCTTCCTCACCCATATTCAGCACTTGTTCCAGCACGCGCGGAAGATTGTAGCGGGTGAACGGAATGCCCGCGTCGCCGGCCACTTCCACGTTTTCGGGGGTCTCCAGGTATAACGTTAGCGCGCCGCGGCCCATAGCTTCAATCAGCGCGGGATGGGTGCCGCCCACTTCCGTCGCTTGAATATAGGCGAAGCAATGCGATCCCAATTCGTGATAGCCCTGGCCGTAAATCGCACCCGGGATGACGATGCCCGGATGTTTGGTGTCCCGCACCTTGGCGATGTACTCGGCGGCATAGGGGGCATCCCCGATCAGCGCGAGCTTCAAGGAAGTGTCACACCCGTCCAACTCCAGTCCCGCGAAAGCCAGCCTCTCGAAAGCCTCGCGCACGAGCAAAGCGTTATTCTCGGGCTCCATCCGGCTGACGTACAGAAAATATTTCTTTGGCTTCAGTTGCAGCTTTTCCAAAACATCCTGCGTAGGCACAGGCCCCAGTTCCGCGCCGTAGGGGATCATCACCGATTTGCGCCGGTAGTGATCCTGATAATACAACTCAATCGCGTGCGCGTCGGTGACGATCACATTGGGCATCCAGGTGGCCAGCCATTCAGAAATGCGATACCAGGTTTTGGCCACGCGATTCCACTTTTTTCGATCGCGCTCCAGTCCGTCAACGTTTAACGCCACCGGCATTCCGAACACGCGTGGCAACCAGGTGAAGATGGCATTGGCGGCGTTGCAATAAAGGATGGCGTCATAGCCATCTGAATATAGACGTGACCACAATAGACCCGCAGTGGAAAAACAAGTGTGCGCAATGGTGTCGAAATATTTGTGGCGGATGGTGGGGAAGTAAGCGAGATCTACACCGCGATAGGTTGCTTCGCTGTGTTTTTCCCGGCAGTAAACCGTCACTTGATGGCCACGGGCCACCAACCGGGTTGACAACTCCTCGGCGAATGTTTCGAAACCACCGTAGCGCGCCGGAATGCCGCGTGTTCCCAAAATTGCAAACCGCACTGAGATTCTCGGGGACTAACTTTGCCGCGCCGCGCGCGTTTTGGGAACCCTCATGATGGCTTCGGCAACCGGTTGACTCTGCGGCTCAAACGCAAACCACTGCGCCATGTACTGATCATCGGTCCGGCGTCGTCGCATAATTTCGCGGCGTTTGGCCATCACCTGTTTCCAGTGGCGCAAGACAAATCCAAAAGCCTTCAATGACGAGTGCTCACGCACCAGACAAGCGCCAATCACCACCAGATCCCGGCCGGTAATGGCCAACCAGTTCTTGCGATAAAGATGCGGGGTCATGTTCTTCATGCGCATCAAAAAGCGGTTCTTCACCGAATGCATGTTGATTTCCGCGGGCAGCGCGCGGCGGCGGCCCGGCAGCACACTGCGCACATGATAGCCCAGCGCGTTGGGCGAATACAGGCAGCGCCAGCCCAAAAGTTGTGCGCGCCAGGCGACGTCGGCATCTTCACGATAGACGAAGAAATCGCCATCAAAAAATTCGCCTTGGATGGAAATATCTTCAATCATTTTGCGCCGGTATAATGCCGCCGCGGCAGTAGCCCCGAAGACATACTCAAATTTCTGATAGTGACCGTTATCGGGCTGCAAACTGCCGCGGTCCAGATGCCGCAGGGTGGGTGTGAAATAAATGCCCGTGGAATCCACCAATTGTTTGGCAGGAATATCGAAGCTGGCGCTAATACTCAGCAGTTTGCCGCACACCGTACCCACCTGCGGATCCAGTTCCGCGGCTTCCATCAACTGGCCAATGAAGTCCTGGGCCAGCAGCACGTCCGGATTCAACGTGAAAATCCATTCGCCTTTCGCCAGGGCGATGGCTTGATTCTGGGCTGCGGCAAAACCAATATTTTCCTCATTGTAGTGGATGGAACAACGCTCTTCAAAGTGTTCCAGAATATCCACAGTCCCATCAGTGGAGGCGTTATCGATGACGATCACCTCACAACTGGGATAATCCTGCTCCAGAATGGATTCCAGGCAGCGCCGGATGAAGCGGCCACTGTTATAGCTGACCAGGGTTACCGAAACCAAGCCGGGAGAATAGCGTTTTACGGCCGTCTGAGACTTTCGCGCCATGGACTTAGATAGGCCTCCCCAGACGGCTTGGGGACACCAGGCAGGCGCTGGCAAAGCCCATGATTTTCAGGTACCCGATTTGTGGCGTCAATCGTCGCTCTTGTTTGCTTGTTGCCGTTAACCCCTGCTTTACCGGCAACCTGGGTCCTGCCAGCAACCTCGGTCCTACCAGTATCCTTGCCATGGACCCGAGCACCACGGCGCCGGCGACACAGCGATATGCCAAACGGCCGAAGTGTTTGTGAGAATACCTTAATAGGCTAACACACCAATAGGTTGCACGGTCCACCGCGGGAAGTTCCCCCACAGAATGGCCACCCTGGTGACGCGCCTGCACGGTGTGCTCATAGCGGATTTGATAACCTGCGGCCACCGCCCGCTGACAGAAATCCACGTCCTCAAACCACACAGGATGGAACTGCTCGTCAAAACCGTGGATTTTTTGCCACACATCGCGGCGGAATAGCAGGAATGCTCCGGCCGGTTGCTCGACAAAGCCAGTTTGGTCAGGGTCGCGGTCCAAATAACGGTATCTGCGGTTGACGGCGTTTCCGGGCCAAAACCGGTTGATGCCCAGATTTTCGAATATCAAACTCAGGGGCGTCGGGAAACGGCGAACATTGAAACCTGTTTGGGCGCCACCGTCGGCGTCGAGCAATTTTCCGGCGGCCAGGCCGTATTCACTGGCGGCGGACATCACTTTATCAATGGGCGTGAGGAGTTGGACATCCGGGTTCAGCAATAGGACAGTCTGGTGCTCTTCTATTTGTCCAACCCCTTGATTCACTCCTCCAGCGAAACCACGATTGGTTTGGTTGACAATCAGAGTGACTGACGGCCATCGGCGCACCGCTGCCGCCGTACCGTCAACTGAGGCGTTGTCGACCACGATTACCTTTGCCTCAGGCGCCATGGTCACCAAGGCGCGGAGACAATCGTCGATCACCGCGGCCGAATTGTAGGTAACAATTACCGCCGTGACAGCCAGAAGTACAGCCTCCAATAGGTTTCGATTTGTCCGCCCGCATCTGAGAGTTGCCGCGCAAGATTACGAATTTCCTTTTCCTGAACGATCGTGTACCCACCACAAACAGCGTTGCCGGCTGAAATGTCGCGCCAACCGTGCAGTCCGGCCACTTTGCCTTTCACATACGCCCAGCCACACCCGTGACGCAGCGCCACCAGTCCCCAGAGCAATTGACCCACCACTATCGGCCAGCGCGGTTGTCCAGCAAAATGCTTGGCAGCCAGGAACACCTGATTGCGCGCAATTAAGAAAGCCGTGTCTTTGTTCCACGTACCCAGTGTCGAGCTGCCACGGTGATACGCCACGGCGCTTGGCACGTACAGTCCACTGCCGCGCGCACACCTCAGGCCAAAATCCACGTCCTCTAAATAGGATTGAAACCGTTCGTCCAGCAGGCCCACTTCGTCAAATAGGCTGCGCCGGAAGATGGCTGCGGTCATGGGTGCTATGGAGATATTGCGCGGCTGATTCCACAGCGGGCCGTCCGGCCTCCCCGCCCCGCAACGATAAGCGCAGCCGCCGCCAGATACCAGATCGAACGTCCCGTCAATCACACGATGATCCGACGCGCGGAGGATTTTGCCGGCGGCGAAGTCGGCTGTTACCGTTGCGGCTAGCAGTGTTTCCAGCCAGTCCGGCGCCAGCGTAACGTCGTTGTTCAGGATTGCGATCCAGTCCCCTTGGGCCGATGTATGAGAGGCCTGAATTCCGCGGTTCACAGCCGCGGCGAAACCCAGGTTCTTCTCCAGTTTGATGACCTGTGCCCCGTTCGCAAGAGCCACCGCGACCGAATCATCCGTAGAGCCATTGTCCACAACAATGATTTCGTCGAACGGCCGCGTTTGCTGGGCGAGGTTTGCCAGCAATTCGAGCAGTAAATCGCGGCGATTCCAATGCGGGATAATCGCAGCGATTTTAGGCATGGGTCGAGGCCAGCATGTTGTCACCAGGATATCGCGACCACATACGCGAACTCTGATAGACTCCTGGCATTATGCAAATCTTGGGCTTGTCAGATTCCACTCCGCGCACCGAACCGCGCTGGCGATCCCTATTTTGGCCCACCATCCGCAATAGCACTGACTACGACTACGTCACCCGCCAGGGATTTTGGATTTGCTTCATTATATTCGCCGTAACGTTGCTGACCAGTTTATTCACTGGTGCCTACGCCGGCCTTGTAGACGCTGTGTTCTACTTGCTTGCGGCAGTTGGTGTGCGCGAGCGCAGCCGTGCCGCGGCCATGGCTGCTTTCGGAATTTACGTACTTGGTGCGTTGGTTCAGTTGCGCATTGCTGGGCGCTTCAGTATCCTATCGGTTATTTTCATGGCTTTGTTGTTCGCCAACATCCGTGGAAACTGGCTGTCCTCCAAATGGACCGCTACCCAGGATGATGCCGCACCTACGCGGATGAATCAGACCGTGCTCGACAAACTAGTGGATCAATTTCCTATAGTCGTCTGGCCCGCCACCAAATATATCTTCTACGTTTTGGCGGTGCTGGAAGCCGCAGCCTTGCTTTATGCTGGTTTTCGCCGCGCAGATTGAGCGGTCTTACTAGATATCCAAATTCCGTACATCCAGCGCATTATCTTCGATGAATTTGCGCCGGCTTTCCACGTCTTCGCCCATTAGCGTGGTGAAGATCAAGTCGCTTTGCACGATGTCTTCCAGGGTCACGCGCAGCAGCGTGCGGGTTTCAATGTTCATGGTGGTTTCCCACAACTGCTCCGCGTTCATTTCGCCCAAGCCTTTGTAGCGCTGGACATTCACTTCGCGAGTGCCTTCGTTTTTGATGTAGGCCAGCAGGTCGCGCCAATTTTCCTGCTTATCGCGATTCTCTCCGCGCACCACCACGAAGGGCGGCTTATTGGCCTTCTCACCCGATTTCGCCAGCACCCGCAAGCGCCGGAACTCCGGCTGCGTGCTCAATTCCAGGTTGATGAAGCGCTCGGCGTTGGTGGGATCTTTGAACACCACCATCCATGAGGAATGCTCTTCTTCATGGCGCAATTCGCACTCCACCTTTGCGGCCTTCAAAGCTTCGTACACTGCTTCCAAATTCCTTTTGTCCGCGAAATCGGCCTTGCCATCCAGCGAAAAATTTGGATTGGCCAGCGCTTCAATCACCCGGCCGTCGCGCATGCGGCGCTCCATACGGCGCCAGGTCTGCTGCAGCTCGTCGAGCGACATCAGGTAGTTGCGCAACTCCGTGCCTTCCAGCACCGTTTTGTCGCCCAACTCGACGGTTACATTCTCGGTTGCGCGGCGCAGTATTTCGCGGGTGAATTCCTTATCGTCCTTGATGTATTTTTCGCTCTTGCCTTTTTTGATGCGATACAGAGGCGGCTGCGCGATGAAGATATTGCCGCGCTTGATCAGCTCCTGCATGTGGCGGAAGAAGAAGGTCAGCAACAACGTGCGGATGTGAGACCCGTCCACATCGGCGTCCGTCATGATGATGATCTTGCCGTAGCGGATCTTGGTGGGATCGAAATCGTCCTTGCCAATGCCCGCGCCAATGGCGGTGATCATCGCCCGGATTTCTTCGTGGCCCAGCATCTTGTCGTAGCGGGCCTTTTCTACGTTGAGGATCTTACCGCGTAACGGCAGAATCGCCTGATAGCGGCGATCGCGTCCACCCTTCGCGGTTCCACCGGCCGATTCACCCTCGACCAGATACAATTCGCAACGCGCCGGATCTTTTTCCTGGCAATCCGCCAGCTTACCGGGCAGGCCGCCGGAATCAAGCGCACCTTTGCGGCGCGTCAGATCACGTGCCTTCCGCGCCGCTTCACGCGCCCGCGACGCGTCGATTGCTTTGCCCACAACCTTTTTCATCACCGACGGATTCTTATCGAAGAATTCGCCCAGTTTTTCGTTGACAAGCTGAACTACGTAGCCTTGAATGTCCGAATTCAGCTTGCCTTTGGTCTGGCCTTCAAACTGGGGCTGCGGCAACTTCACGCTGACCACTGCGGTCAACCCTTCGCGCACGTCATCACCGGTCAAATTTTCTTTGACGTCTTTGAACAGGCCGCCGGTTTGTCCCGCTGCGTTAATGGTTCGCGTGAGCGCGCTGCGGAATCCACTCAAGTGACTGCCGCCATCCACCGTGTTGATGTTGTTGGCGAAGCTGAACACGGAATCGCCGTAGGTGTCGTTGTACTGCAGGGCCACTTCCATGGTCAGCTTGCCGCCATTGGGCAGGTCGCGCTCGCCTTCAAAGTAAATCGGCTTGTCATGCAACACGCTTTTGCCGCGGTTCAGGTGCTTAATGAACTCCGCTATGCCGCCAGAGAACAAAAATTCGCTCTCCCGCGTGGGCTCCTCGCGTTCGTCCGCCAACGTGATGCGCAGACCTTTGTTCAGGAACGCCAGTTCCCGCAAACGCGTGGCTAAGGTGTCGAAGTTAAACTTGGTGGCGTCCATGATGGACGCATCGGGCTTGAATGTGACCTTGGTGCCGGTCTTGCGTCCCGCCTTGCCCATCTTCTCGAGCGGGCCTTTTGGAATGCCCTTCGAATATTCCTGCTCCCAGGTGGACGAAGTTGTCTCACCCTTACCTGGCCGCCAGATTTCGATCTTGAACATCTCCGATAGCGCGTTCACGCAGCTTACGCCCACGCCATGCAAACCACCAGAAACTTTATAAGAATTCGAATCGAACTTGCCGCCGGCGTGCAGTTTGGTCAGCACCACCTGCGCGGCGGAAACGCCTTCTTCCTCGTGCATGTCCACGGGAATACCGCGGCCGTTGTCAATCACCGTCACCGAATCGTCTTCGTGGATGATGACGTTGACTTCGGTGGCATGCCCGGCCAACGCTTCGTCAACCGAATTGTCGACCACTTCATAAACCAGGTGATGCAGACCCGCTTCTCCAGTGGAACCGATGTACATCGCGGGCCGCAGACGCACCGCTTCCAATCCCTCCAGCACTTTGATACTGGTGGAATCGTAGACATCACTGCCGTTACTGGGCGCGCCTAGCCTTTTCTTGGCGTCCGTTTTCGCGTCCGGTCTTTCGTCATCGGGATCTCCGGCAGCACTGGCGTTGAGAATAGTTGGCATGTTGGATCAGTCATCGAAAAAAAAACATGAGACGGGCACTGCAAATGTGCCGCGTCAAATCCGCATGGGCATGATCACGTAGCGGTACACATCGGCTTTGTCGCCGGCGGGCCGCAACTCACCCGCGCTTTGGCCGTCCTTGAAATGAAAACTCACTTCCGGAGTCTGCACCGCACGCAGAAAATCGATCATGTACTGGGCGTTGAAACCGATCTCCACTGCCGGGCCCTTGTACTCCACTGGAATCGAGTCTTCGCTCTCTCCGGTTTCGGAAACCGACGAATGGACTTTCACTTCGCCGCCGTCCACCTTCACGCGAATGGCGCGCGAGCGTTCATCGGAAAACTGCGACACACGTTCAATCGCCGAACGCAGCTCTTCGCGATTCACCTGCACACTGAGCGGGGCGTCCTTGGGCAGCACACGTTCGTAATCCGGAAAATTGCCGGTCAACTTACGGCTCAGCAACAGGCGGTCGCCTAATTTAAAAAAAAGATGATTCTCATCCCCGGAAAACTGCACCAGAGAGGCCGGGTCGGCGTCACCGGCCAACTTCTGCAACTCCAGCATGGCCTTTCGAGGGAGAAGCGCCCTGAACGCGCCTGTGACCCCGGGAAGCTCCCCACTGCTCTCCACCATCGACAACCGGTGGCCGTCGGTCGATACCATCACCAAACCACCTGGCCGCAGCACCAACAACGCACCATTCAACGTAAAGCGCGATTCTTCGTTTGAAATCGCAAACACGGTTTTGCTGATCATTCCCGACAAAACACCAATGGGAATCTCCGCCAGCTTCTCCGGCATCTTGGGCAACTCCGGGAAACTATCCCGCGACATTCCCGCTATGCGCGTCTTCGAACGGCCGCAAGTCAGGTTTGCCCACTGATTTTCACCCACCTTCACCTGGACATCGGCATCGGGCAACAACCGGACGTAGTCCAAAAGCCGACGCGCTGGTATGGTGCCCGCACCCGCTTTCTTAACCCGCGCCGGACACGAACAGCGAATACCTAACTCCAAGTCGGTGGCAGTCAGATGAATGCGATCGCCCTCGGCCTCCAGCAGCACATTGGATAGTATGGGAATGGTCGTCTTCTTCTCAACCACACCTTGCGATAAGTTCAGCTCCCGCACTAGGTCAGCCCGGCTGATGGTGAATTCCATGACTTATTGTTCCCTCGCGTGTACCTTCGTGTGAACTCGTTACCCGTTTTACTCTTTTTGGGCTTGCGCGTTTTTGCCCCGCGCGATTTCTCTTAGTGGTTTCCCCTAAATACAGTTAAGGTATAAACCGTATTCATAGGGCCTGTTGAAACGTTGATAACCTAATCTAAAGTATAGCAAGATGGGGGGGTTATTGCCATCGCTACTTGTTGGTTTCCGCCGTGTTTCTGCGAGGATCGATTCGCAAAAACGCCGTCTGTCCCTACTTCCCACAGAAAACCACATCCCAGCTGGAGCTCATCTGTGGGAAATATCAATAACTCTAATGGATTGAGTCAATTATACTGTGAATCATTCTGTTCAAATCGGGGTCGCTCTGGCGCAATTTCTCAATTTTACCAATGGAATGCAGCACGGTAGTGTGGTGCTTGCCCCCAAAACCCCGCCCAATCTCAGGTAGAGAGGCGCTGGTCAGCTCTTTAATCAGGTACATAGCAATCTGCCTCGGATAAGCAATCGCCTGCGTGTTGGTTTTTTGTTTCAGTTGGTTCGGTTGCAGATTGAAGCGCTCAGCCACAGCGCGTAGGATGGAATCCATGGTGATCCGCCGCTCCTGGCCTGGAACTAAGTACTTAAGCGTCTGCTGGGCCATCGCCAAAGTGATCGGTTCTCCGGACACCGAGGAATAGGCGATCAGTTTCACCAGCGCACCTTCCAACTCCCGCATATTGGACTTGGTTTTGGTGGCGATGAACACCCGCACGTCTTCCGGCAGATGCACGCCTTCACTTTCGGCTTTGTTGTCCAGAATCGCCATCTTGGTTTCCAGGTCCGGCGGCTGGATGTCCACCATCAGGCCCCATTCAAAGCGCGAACGCAAACGTTCCACCAGGCCCGGCGTCTGTTTCGGCGCGCTATCGCTGGAAATAACGATCTGCTTTTGATGCTCGTACAGCTCATTGAAGGTGTGAAAAAATTCTTCCTGGGTGCGTTCTTTACCCGCCAGGATCTGAATGTCGTCAACCAACAGCACGTCTGCTGAACGATAATGCCGGTGAAATGCTGGCATTCTATCGGACCGGATGCAGGCGATCATTTCATTCATGAAGCGCTCGCTGGAAGTGTAGACGATGCGCATGGTTGGATACTGATCCAGTAGCGCGGAGCCAATCGCATGCATCAAGTGCGTCTTACCCATGCCCACGCCGCCGTAAATAAACAACGGATTGTAGCTGCGCGACGGAGCATTTGCCACAGCCCGCGCCGCCGCATGGGCAAACTGATTGCACGAGCCCACCACGTAATTGTCAAAGCGGAACTTGCGGTTCAGTTGACTAATAGGAGAACCAAAAATAGGAGCGCTTGATCCTGAACTGCCTGAACCCGCGTGGTTCGAAACATGATTTGTGGGTTGACTAAAACCAATGCCCCCATCGGCGGTTTTGCCCGCATCAGCATCGCTGGCGTTGGACCCAAACGAATAACCGCTCACCGCCTCCACGCGCAGCAGATACACGATCTTCCCGACCATCAAACTCAACTCGGAAAAGATCTGGCGAATATCCACTGCGTATTCCTGCTCCAGCCATTCCTTGCTCACCTGGTCGGGAACCGTCACGCGGAGGCAATCCCCGTCGTAACTATCGAAACCAGAACGTGCCACCCAGTCCTGGTAGGGCCGTTCGCCAATGCGAACCGCCAGCCGGCCTTTCACCTGCTCCCAGATATTTGCCGCGCCGATAGCTTCTCCCGCCACTTACGCCTCCCGGAATTTAACGTTCAGGACTTCGTGCCTTGTCTTCCCAAGGTCATAATTTCATCAGGCTACTAACTCAGCTTTTCTTACTCTGTCTCCCTGCTCCACTGCGGACGCCGCAGCCGCTTACCACTCCCGCGTAGCCGCCCCAAATGCCGGGCTCATTTCATTTCAATCCAGTTTCAATTGTGCAGCACACACGTTTCCCACACAATTCCCACAAGCTGTGGAAATACTAGGACCAACGCTTACTCTACTTGGAAGCCCTACGCTTGACCGAACCGCTTTTTGAAGATCGTTATGGACCGAATCACGCCACGCGGATAATCAGCATAGCACAAAACCCTAGTACCATTGCCCGCTGGAATACAAAAAATAAATACACTATTTTCAATCATTTACACATGTTACCCACACCGACAAAACATTTCTACTTGTGTTCGTTTCTGAAGCGGAAGCTCCCTGCGGCCACCGGGTAAGCAGGTAAACTCCACCACCAACAAAGGTACTTGCGCGCAGCTGACTGGCAGCCAAACCAGAAGCATCATTGACAATCCGCAGCCCAGGCGCGACAATGAAAACGTAGTTTCCTCCTTCGGTTCCCCGCCGGAGGCAATATAAGCGGGAGTAACTCAGTTGGTAGAGTGCGACCTTGCCAAGGTCGATGTCGCCGGTTCGACCCCGGTCTCCCGCTCCATTCAAACTCGGGGCTCAAAAATAACTTCGTAACCTTTGCCCCATCTCACCAAAGCAGTCTTGCCGTTGCATCCCCTGCCGATCGAGCGACTGAGCCCGACGCAGATCTAATCTCGCAAGATAGAGCAACCCCAAAGCACTGATCGATTTCGACGGCGCTTTCAAGCGTGCTGTAAGAATCAGGGACGTGAGCAAGTGGTTGTGACCGAAATCCAGCATCCGCAAGCGCTGCAACTGGCCGCTACGCTACGCGTAGATTTATGCGTTCAGGGATTTCAGCACCCGGTTATCAGCCAGGACGATATCAACCAGGACGAGGGCTTCCAACACCGGTTTTTTCCCAGCCAGAGTCCAGAATTCGGCCCAGCAATCGCTTCCAGAAACTGACATCTCTCACCAAATGCGATGCTAACCCGTGCGGTCCCCAGATCAGGACTTCCATTAACTCCTGTATTTGCTTTATCATATAACTGGAACAGTCGCCTAACCCACTGCACCTGACGGTCTACTTTAAGAGTCCCGGATTTTAGGGGCAAGATTTAGGAATTGATGGATTTGGTTTTCCCGTAACTTTGCTGTGAAGATCAGCCGATCAACTAGCGGATGACTTCGCTTTTGACAGCAGGCGGCACAGCGCGGGAAGACGGACAGGCCGGCCGTGGTCATAAAAATTCGTTTCGCCCAAGACGTACCGTTTATCGGGTTCAATCCCAACGCACCGAAAGCCCTCTCTGCAGGCTCGAACGGGGAGCATTCTTCAGCGGCCCATTCCGCCCCAAGCCCACAGAGTTCGCCGGCGGACAGTCCGCAGGAGTTTGGTTCCGTGAAACCCATGTCGAGCATATTCAATTCGGTAAAAGTAGACACGCTGCCAAGCCCAGCCACGAAGCACGTCCCTGTAAACCAAGCTCCTGTAAACCAAACACCTCCGACCCACCAAACACCTGCGACCAAGCAAACACCTCCAACCAACCAAGCAATGGAACCCACCTGGTTAGGTTCTATGGCGGGCGGTTCTATGGATGTTAAGCGCGAGGGTGTGGCGAAAAAGAAGATGATCCGCAGAGTGATCTACACTCTGTTGGCAACAGCCGCGTTGGCGGTTGCCGGCTGGCGCATCAGTTTATTGAAGCCCGCGGCTCCCCAGGTGGAAAGCGCCACCATCTGGCCGGATACCGTGAAGCGCGGCCCAATGGTGCGCGACGTGCGCGGCACTGGAACTTTGATCCCCGAGGATATTCAGTGGATCCAGGCGGCGTTTGACAGCCAGGTCCACAAAATTCTGGCGCGTTCGGGTGACGACGTGCGGCCGGAAAGCGTGCTGCTGGTTTTGGCGAATCCGCAAATGGAAGCGGAAGTGGTGGACTATCAATGGCAGACCAAACAAGCGGAAGCCAACCTGGTGGATTTGCGCGTCAGACTGCAAAGCCAGGCATTTGACCAACAGGCTGTGGTGTCCACGTCGCAAGGCGAACTGAAGCAGGCGGAAATCAACAAGGACAAAGAAGAGCAACTGTTCAAGGCACAACTGGAGCCGGAAATGAACGTCCGGTTGACCGAAGCCAAATGGGAGCAGGCGCGGAGCAAACATTCCATGGAACAGCAAAAGCTGGGCATCATGAAAGATTCCGCCCAAGCGCAGATTGACGCCCAGCAGGTGCAGGTGGAAAAACTGCGCGCAACCTACGTCTTGAAGAAGAAGTTATACGAAGAGCTGACCATTCGCGCCGGCATCAGCGGCCGTATGCAGGAGATGACGCTGCAGATCGGCCAGCGGGTAAAGCCAGGAGACATTCTGGCCAAAGTGGCCCAGCCGTGGAAACTGATGGCGCGTCTGCAAATTCCCGAAACCCAAGCCAAGGAAATCGTCATGGGATTACCGGTGGAAATTGATACGCGCAACGGCGTCATCAAAGGGCACGTGATGCGCATAGACGCGTCCATCGTCAATGGCACCCGCACCATCGATTGCAAGTTAGATGAAGCGCTGCCCAAGGGCGCGGTGCCGGATCAGAGTGTGGAAGGCACGGTGCAGCTCGAAAAACTGAACGACGTGTTGTATGTCGGCCGACCTATTTTCGCGCAACCCAATAGCCCCGGGACACTTTTCCGCATCGATCCGGATGGCAAGGGCGCCGAACGGGTGGCGGTGAAATTCGGCCGTGCTTCGGTGAACGCCATTGAGGTTCAAGACGGACTGAAACTGGGCGATCGCGTGATTCTATCCGACATGGCAGCGCAGGATCAATATCAGCGCGTGAAATTGAATTAACCTGATCATGAGCGGGCATTTTGGGGGAAATGTGGCAGATTCTTCAAAGCAAACAGGGAACCAACAGGCACTGATTCATCTGGAAGGCGTCAGCAAGATTTTCGTTACCGACGAAGTAGAGACGCACGCGCTGTCGGGCATCGCCATGGACATCCGCAAAGGCGAATACGTATCCATTTCCGGGCCGTCCGGCTGCGGAAAATCCACACTGCTGGCGATTCTGGGCCTGCTCGATTCCCCTTCCCAGGGAACCTACGTGTTGAACGGTAACCCGGTACAAAACCTGAAGCTGGCCGAACGCGCGCGGATCCGCAACCGCGAGATCGGTTTCATTTTCCAGGCTTTTAACTTAATTGGCGATTTAAGCGTTTACGAAAATGTAGAGCTTCCGTTGCATTACCGTGGACTGGGCGGCGATGAACGCAAGCGCAGGGTTCACGCCGCGCTGGATCGCGTCGGCATGACGCATCGCATCAAACACTATCCCGCGCAGCTTTCCGGAGGCCAGCAGCAGCGGGTGGCGGTGGCGCGGGCCCTGGCGGGTGATCCATCGATCCTGTTGGCGGACGAGCCAACCGGCAATCTGGATTCCGCCAACGGCGAACAAGTGATGGACCTGCTGCGCGAGTTGCACCAAGCCGGTTCCACCATTTGCATGGTGACGCACGACCCCCGTTACGCCGATTACGCGGACCGCTCCATCCACTTGTTCGACGGCAAAGTGGTCACCGACCAGGCGAATTCCGCGAAAATGAACCAGAGCGCATGAGCGTACTAAAACCCCCTGTTTTCGGGTTTATTCACCAACACAAACCACTACCACCTTCGTCCCATGCAGCTTAGCTTGGGAAGCTCCGATAGAAAGACTATTCATCGCAGCCATTTCTAGACAGGAGCTTCCCCGAACTTGAGCGCCCTTATTGATTCCCTCACGCGAGCCAAGGCCAATCAGGCGTTGGCGGCACAAGGACTATTTCCAGAAAAACACCTGTCTCAAGAAAAAGGTTTTTCGGGCGAAACTGCTGCTTCGCCGGCTCCATCTACAATCAATATTCCGCCTGCGGTAAATATTCCGGCCCCAAAAACTTCGGTCGCAGCTGCGTCGCTGGTGCCGCGCTCACGGGTAAATGATCCCAGCGTGAAAGTGATTCCCCCGGTGCCGCGTTCGGCGGCGGACCTGGGCATTCCGCCCGCCATTCTGGAGCATCTGGCGCTAAAGTATCTCTATTTCCGCGGCGAAGTGTTGGGCCGCGATCTGGCCAAACTGATGGGGCTTTCCTTCAGCTTGATCGACGAACTACTGGAGAACTTGAAGCGCCAACATTTCGTCGGCGTGAAAAAATCGCTGGGCATCGGCAACTCCTCTGGCGTTTTTGCGCTGACGGAATCCGGCCGCAATCTGGCGCGCGAATATTTGGAAAATAACCAATACGCGGGGCCGGCGCCGGTGCCGCTGTATCAGTACACCGAAATTGTGCGCCGCCAAAAATTACGTTCCAACTGGCTTTCGCCGGCCACGTTGCGGCAAGCCTACCGGCATCTGGTGGTGGAAGAGGATCTGCTTTCGCAAATTGGCCCCGCGGTGAACGCCAGCAAATCTTTCCTGATCTACGGCCAACCGGGTAACGGAAAAACAGCGGTGGCGGAAGCCCTGTTCCGCCTGGAAAGCGACCCCATCTATTTGCCCTACGCGCTGGAGTGCCAGGGTAACATCATTCAGCTGTTCGATCCAATCTATCACCAAAGAATCGATGACGAAGAAGTGTCCGTGACGGCCCTGTCCACCGATCTTACCTACGATGGCCGCTGGTTTAAGTGCAAACGCCCATTCATCATCACCGGCGGCGAACTGCAACTGGAAAATCTGGATTTGAGTTTCAACACGCACTCAAAAGTCTATGACGCGCCGTTTCAATTGAAGGCCAACAACGGCATTTACCTGATTGATGACTTTGGCCGCCAGAAAGCGTCACCGGCGGAGATTCTCAATCGCTGGATCGTGCCGATGGAGCGCCAACTGGACTACTTGAGCTTTCAGGCTGGCGGCAAGATGACGGTGCCGTTTGAAGCGTTTCTGATCTTTTCCACCAACCTGCGTCCGGAACAATTGGGCGACGAAGCGTTTTTGCGCCGCATTCAGTATAAAATGTTCATGCGCAGTCCGCGGGAGCCGGAGTTCACGCAAATTTTCGAACGCTACGCGGAGGGCCAGCAGTTGGATTGTCCTGGCGGCCTGGCCAAGCGCTTCGTGCAAAAACACTATCTGCATGGCGGCAAGAAATTCCGGCGCTGCCATCCGCGCGACGTGATCACGCACGCTATCGACATCATGAACTTCGAATCGCTGCCCTTGGAGCTGACGGAAGACGTGCTGGATCGCGCATTTTACAGTTGCTTTGTGGAATCGGATGAGGCGAACGATTAGGCGTCAAGCCGGCACCGGCGTTCAAACAATACCTGCAAGAATAAATTCTTAACTTCAGGCACTCTACCACCATCAGGAGACCACCCGAGAATTGACCAAACCCGATCTACGCGCCAGGCGCAGTAAGCTCACGCTGCTGCCGCTGATCGGCGTTACCTATTGCATGGTGGCCGGCGGGCCGTTCGGTTTGGAAGATCTGGTCAAATTGGCGGGCTATAAAGACGCCATTCTTATTCTGCTGCTCACGCCTCTTGTTTGGTCGCTGCCGGTAACGTTGATGGTCAGCGAGCTGGCCAGCGCGCTGCCGCAGGAAGGCGGCTTTTACTATTGGGTGCGGCGAGGGCTGGGTCCATTTTGGGGCTTTCAGGAAGTGTGGCTGTCGCTGGCCGCCAGCATTTTCGATATGGCGATCTACCCCACGCTGTTCGTTTTTTACTTAAGCCGCCTGTGGCCGGGAGCGAACAGTGGCGTGAACGGCACGCTGATTGGGTTGGCCGTGATTGCTGTTTGCGTGATTGCGAATCTGTGCGGCGCGAAAACAGTCGGCGAAGGATCGGTGTGGATGACAGCACTGTTGTTACTACCCTTCGCGGTCCTGGGCATTTATGCCGGATTGAATCCGCCCGCGCACGCCACCGCCGCTGCCCACAAATCACATTTTGACTTGCTCGGCGGCATCCTCATTGCGATGTGGAATTACATGGGCTGGGACAACACTTCCACCATCGCCGGCGAAGTGCGTCGCCCGCAGCGAACGTATCCAGTGGCGATGGCGTGCTCGATTGTGTTGGTGGCGGTGACCTATATATTGCCCATTCTGTTTGCCTGGCACGCGGGCATTCCGCTCGCGGCCTGGGAAACGGGAAGCTGGGTGAATATAGGCGAAATGATCGTTGGTAGAGGCCTGGGCATCGCCATTATGCTGGGCGGGATGATCAGTTCGCTCAGCATGTTTAATGCGCTGGTACTTTCCTATTCCCGTCTGCCCGCGGCGTTAGCAGATGACGGTTACTTGCCGACGATCTTCGCGCGGCGAAGTCCCAACAATGGAGTCCCGTGGTTTTCGGTTAGCGCCTGCAGCCTAATGTGGGCCGCGTGCCTGGGTTTCGGCTTTTCGCGTTTGGTGATTCTGGACGCGCTGCTGTACGGTATCAGCCTGATTCTGGAATTTGCGGCGCTGGTGGCGCTGCGCATCAAGGAACCGGAGTTGCCGCGTCCCTACCGCATACCAGGTGGGCTGACCGGCGCGGTGGTTATCAGTGTGATGCCGGTGCCGCTGATCATCGCCGCGCTTGTAAAAAGCGAAGATGGCGGAGCAGTCAGCGGCTTCACGATTGGGTGCACGCTGATTGCTTTGGGCGTGGCCGTGTATTTTGCGGGGGAGCGCTGGCGGCGGGCGCAGCTGTCACAATATTAATGATGTTCATTCACCTGTTCGCTTTTCGCTGGAAGCCAGAGACCACAGCCGAACAAAAGAACGCGGCGCTACAGGAGATCCGCGGACTGCAAGGCCAAATTCCCGGGTTGCTCGAGACTTGGGCCGGCAAAAACGTTTCGCCACACGGGCAGGGATACGAGTTGGGTGGCGTCATGAAATTTCAAGATCAAGCTTCGCTCGATGCGTACGGCCCGCACCCAGCGCATCAAAAACTGGTTCAGTGGCTGATGCCGCTGATTGCGCCGATTGAAGTGGATTTTGAAGCGTGATGCGATTCGCTGGCATTCCGCCTTTTGGCCATGCTTTGCTATGGTAAACTTCGATCCGTTAAAGGAGCCGAAAATGCGCAACCTTATTTTGTCCTTGAGCACTGTTGCTCTGCTGGCGTGTTCCGCACAAGCCCAATGGCTGAATGTTCCCAAGACTAAAGCTCCACCGTTGGCCAACGGCCAGGTGGATCTGAAAGCGCCCACGCCCCGGCGCGCCGATGGTAAGCCGGATCTGACGGGCGCGTGGTCGTCGGAAGACAACCGCTATCTCACCAACATCGCTCGCGATATGAAAAACCCAGAGGACTTTCCGTTTCAGCCCTGGTCCAAACAATTGTTTGACCTGCGCAAGGACGGTTCCCATTCGCGCGAAGATCCCGATGCGCATTGCCTGCCGCAAGGTGTGCCGAAAATCGATTCCGTCGCTTATCCATGGAAGTGGGTGGAAACGCCCAATTCCGTGGTGATCATTTACGAAACCTTCAATTATTGGCGGCAGATTTTCACCGACGGCCGCCAGATGGACCCCAACGCGAATCCTACGTGGATGGGCTATTCCACCGGCAAGTGGGACGGCGATGCGTTCGTCGTGGACACCCGCGGCTTCAATGGCAAACTGTGGCTGGATCAACTGGGCCGCCCCACCACCGATAAACTTCACGTCACAGAACGCTTCCGCCGCATCAACTTCGGAACCATGATGATCGATATGACGATTGACGATCCCGGCGCTTACACCAAAGAGTTCACCGTCACGCAAGAGATCCATCTGCGCCCAGGTTGGGAGCCTATGGAATTCATCTGCGGCGAGAATAATTCTGATCTGGATCACTTGCCGGGAAACGTGGACGCATTCAAGCAATAAGTTATGCCAAAGAGCTCCGAAGACGCGGTGCGCGACGTTATCGGCACCGTTGACCGTGCCTGGCGTGAAAAACATTTTGCAGGACTTGACGAATGTTTTCATCCAGACGCCGTCATCACCGGCCCTGACTATGTCGAGTACGCCCGTGGCCGTGAAAAGTGCGCCGCCAGTTATCGTGAATTCGCGAGCAACGCAGCGGTGCTGTCCTATACGGAGACTGATCAAGTTTTGCGCACCTGGGGAACCACGGCGGTCTACACCTTTTCATGGAACATGGAATACCAACGTGAAAAAGGTCCGCGGCGTGAAGCGGGAACGGATGAGTTGGTGTTGGAGTTGAGTGAAGGACGTCGGCAAGTGATCTTCCGTCACATCTATTTTGCGCCCATGGGGCGCCGCTAGAGCAGATGCGCCGGGGTTCCGCGCAGCTTAGTTGGTAGCCCCCGCCGGTTTCGTTCGCGCAGGAACGCGTTCACCTCTTCGAGTGACCCGAAAAATCCTGCGAAGGCGGGAGCCAGGTTCGGCGGGCGGCGGCGTGTCTGCCGGAAATCGCGGTGCCGAAACTGGTCTGTGCTGGCAATTGCGCCAGTGCCCATCGGGCGGTATTCGTGGGTGCCTTGAGCCCAGGCCACGCCGTTATCCTGATCGATCCACAAGGCAAAGCCCATCTGGAAATATTGTCTCTGTTACGGATGCGCCTGTGGGCGGCCGATTACAGGAGTTTTCGTAGGACCCAGACCTACAAGGCATAAGCGGCCTCCGCGAAAGAAGACAAAACATAGACCTTTTGTTTTTGCCTGAGAGTTTTTAAGCGGGCCTGACACTAGTTGAGCATACACGACGAATGTCCTCCAAACCGTGGAAGTGGGCGTTCTCACTTGGGCACTGCGCTAGCCAGCAGCCCCAGAGAGGGCGCCTATTTTTAGTCAAGCGCACTGTGCCTGACTACCGAATCGCCTATTGATATCCCTCCCCGCTAAAGGCAAGATCGAGTTCAAGGCAGTTCCCATGCAGTTCCCATGCAGTTCCCATGAAGTTCCCATGAAGACAATTCCGCCGCGTGGCGCGGAACCGGCAGCCGCCCTCTTGAAAATTCACGCCAGATTCCTGAAGACCCCTTCGCTTGTATCCGCCAACTTCTGCGCCGGTCACCCAGTGATATCACCCAGCGATATCACCCAGTGATACCGCCAGTGATGAAAGTTCCGCCCTGGCAGTGGCCGGACCGCACGGCCAGAATGGAACTATCTTTTTGGCAAATTGCGCGCCTCTGGCATAGCGGGTTAAACTCGTTTGCCACAGTCTGCTGAAGACTTGGCGGGAGGACCTGCCATGAAGTTTTTGTTATTTCTGCTGCTGGCGCTGCCTGCGCTGGCGCAAATGGATTTGTCGGGCGAATACAGTCCGCGTGTTCACGAGGATCAACCCGAGCGCATTCCCGGCCCCGCGCTCGGCGACTATTTGGGTCTGCCCATCTCCGACGCTGGCCGCGCGTACGCCGAAGCTTGGGACGCCAGCCGCATGACCCTTCAGGAACACCAGTGCATGGTCCACGTCTCGCCCTATATTTTCCGCGGCCCCGGTCCCGTGCGCATCTGGCAGGAACGTGATCCTGAAACCCAGAACGTGGTGGCCATTAAGGTCTATCACGGGACGTATCAGCAAACCCGAAGCATTTGGATGGACGGCCGCCCGCATCCTTCCGAAGACGCTCGCCACACCTGGATGGGTTTTTCTACTGGCCAATGGCAGGGCGACATTTTGACCGTATACACCACCCATATCAAACAAGGATGGGTGCGGCGCAACGGCGCCCCGCAAAGCGATCGCGGAACGATGATGGAACACTATATCCGCCACGGCAACGTGCTCACGCACATGAGCGTTTTGACCGACCCCATTTATCTGACCGAGCCTCTGGTGAAAACCGACAACTTCGTTCTCGACGACCACTTCGCAGTGAATTGGATTTGGCCTTGCGAATCCGTTGTCGAAGTTGCCACCCGAGCCCCAGGTGCCGTGCCGCACATCCTGCCCGGCGAAAATGTTTTCTTGAAAGAATTTCAGGACCACACTCACCTGCCTGAAATCGCCCAACGCGGCGGTGCAGCGACGATGTATCCGGAATTTCAAACTGTTCTCAAACAGAACGCAGCAGTGACCAGGAAATAGCCATGAAGACGATCTTTGGCATCTATGTGGGTTTGGGTCTGCTGTCCGGCGCTCTATGGGCACAGCCAGTTGACTCCGAAATTCGCGTTCTCCCAGTGCAGGGCAATATCTATATGCTGGCTGGACCCGGCGGAAACATCACCGTGCAGATTGGCAAACAGGGCGTGCTGCTGGTGGACACCCAAGCCGCGGCAATGTCTGAAAAAATCCTGGCGCAAATCCGTAAGCTCTCCAACGATGGTGACAAGATCGGCGGCGGCATCCGCATCATCATCGACACGCACTACGCGCCCGACCACACCGGCGGAAATGAGAACCTACGCAAAGCCGGCAAAATGGTTTTTGCCGGCCCCGGCGCCGGTGCCATCCGCGACGCCGCCGAAGGCGCGGCCATCATCGCTCACGAAAACGTGCTGAACCGCATGAGCGCCCCTACCGGCAAAACCGCTGCCGAACCCAGCGCCGCCTGGCCCACCGAAACCTATTTCGGCGAGGAGCATGACATGTATTTCAACGGCGAATCCATCCGCGTAATTCACCAACCCAACGCGCACACCGACGGCGACAGCATGGTCTATTTCCGCCGCAGCGACGTGGTGAGCACCGGCGACATTTTCACGCTGGCCAGTTTTCCGGTGATCGACCTGGCCAAGGGCGGCAGCCTGCAGGGCATCCTAAAAGGGCTGAACGAAATTCTGGACATCGCGATTCCGGAAGCGCAGGAAGAGGGCGGGACCTTAATCATTCCTGGCCATGGTAGATTATGCGACGAAGCCGACGTCGCCGAATACCGCGACATGGTCACCATCATCCGCGACCGCATGCAGGCCATGATCAAGAAGGGCATGACCCTCGAACAGATCCAAACTGCCCACCCGGCGCGGGAATACGAACCGCTCTATGGCTCCAACCCCGGTTGGAGCACAGGGCAGTTTATCGAAGCGGCGTATACCAGTTTGACCCGGAAGTAGCTGCCGAAGGCAACGCCGAAACGGCCGTGACAAGCAACGGATGAATCATTCGTATTTGAAACACCAAGCCGCGACCATAAGGGAGCGTCGAAACGGCCTTACCCAATCTCCAAAATTTGCCGCAGCGCATCACCGATGGCTTCCAGTTCCATCGGCGAAAGCATCCCTAACCGGGTCTTCAGACGCTCCTTGGATACAGGCCGTATCTGGTCCACCACGGCCACGCTAGGCCGCCCCACGATCATCACCGGAACTCGGATGGGTGGATGCGCCGTCGGAGAACTCCATACCGGAACTACTACCACTGTATGGCGGTGTTCATTTACGACATCGCGTGAAAGCACCGCACACAGCCTGGTTTTGGTGCTTCCTTCCGGCGAATCCAGCGTAACCCACCAGACTTCGCCCCTCCGCGGAACCGGAACCGTCTTGATTGGAGCAGACTGAGCTGGCTGCGTCACGGATTCACATCCGCGTCATCATTCGTGGCCGCCCATTCTCTCTGAACTGTAGCAGAATCAATATCTTCATTGGCCCGAAGGCAGGACTCCACCAGATCCCGCTCCTCGTCCCGTAAGCTCCGCTCCAGCGAATTCGCCAGGAATCGCGACCGGTCCCGCGCCCCCACACGGCGCACAAAGCGTTCTGCCAAAGATTCTGGCAGTGAGAACGTCATCTTTCTGGTTGCCATAATCCCATACTAGCAGAACTGCCGCTTTTCTCCCCCAAAAGAAACCATGAGCAACTGCCAGTTGCTGCTGGTTTTTTACTGGTTTTTCAACGCAAATCCCGCGACACCATGAACTTCATCGTCACTCGATCAGAGGCGTTGGTCAGACCGAATCCAATCCCTGCCTCAATGTCCACCCACTTCTTGCTGCCGCGGTTCACCACCGCCCAGATCTGGTGCGAC
Source organism: Terriglobia bacterium (assembly GCA_025350105.1). Lineage (GTDB taxonomy): Bacteria > Acidobacteriota > Terriglobia > Bryobacterales > Bryobacteraceae > Palsa-187. The sequence continues at coordinate 47,981 of JANXYJ010000017.1, forward strand.
TGCTCACTGGCCGAATAGATCTGGCGCAGCGGCCCATAATCGGCGTACTCCTCGGCGGCGACGGCCCATTTGTCCGAAAGATTGTAGGCCACACGAACCGACGGCGCGAAGTCCAGGTTCTTCAGTCCGCCCGTGTAATCGGTGCCGAGGATGGGGTTGATGAAGATGTCCACCGGTTTCCACTTGGCTCCGTCGGCCGGCTTCAAGTGCCACCCGATGATGGGCCGGATTTCGGACGTGTAACGGCGCGGATCCCAACTCTTCTGGTTTACGCTGAATTCGAAATTTACGCCGTAGACGAACGTGTGCTCCTCGGCATGCGGCCGGGCGAAAAGTTCGCGGACTTTGAAACCATTGTAAGTCCCGCCCAGGTTTTCGGAGTGGCTATACAGCGGCAGGTAGAGCCCCTGCTCAAACCAACGGGTGATGCCGAACGCCCATTCGGCGGTGCCCACCAAGGCGTGATTGGAAACCACCGTGCCTGGAAACGCCGGCTCCTTACTGCCCTTGAAGGTAAAGTTGTCATGCACCATCAGGTTGATTCCGCCTGGATGCGTTAATTCCCCATCGTACACCTGGATTTCGTCGGTTTGCGCAAGGGCGATCGACGGCGCTGCCAAAGCAAGAGCCACCCACAGAATCCGATGCGTGAGAATTGGTCTTGGCATATAGCTTGGCATGAATATAGACGGCCTCCAAAAATATTAAGGATAACAGGCGGCGCCTGAATTTCCGCTGAATCCACTTAGGACGTTCGGGTATCATTTCGCCGCGCGTATTCGCGACATAATGGGTGGGTCACGAGAGTACTGCAAAAAGGGGGCAGGAGATGAGCAAAATACAAGGAATCAGCCGGCGAGGAGTTTTGGTGGGCGCAGGAGCGGCTGTCTCGCATGTGGTGTTCGCACAGAAAAACGGCAAACCTTGGTCCAACGAATACTGGGCGCAAAAGGGTCCAGATTCAAATCGTGTCAAGTTGTATATGTTCCGCAAGCGTGCCAGCGCACCGAAAGCTGGTGAAAAACCGCTGCCAGTGCTGCTGCTGATTCACGGCAGCTCCAACTCCGGCCGCTCGTCCTTTGATTTGGCCACGCCTGGCAAGGGAGAATATTCCGTCATGAACACCTTCGCCGGCCTGGGCTACGACGTGTGGACCATGGACCACGAAAACTACGGGCGCAGCAGCCAGACGCAGAGCAATTCCGATATTGCCAGCGGCGCGCAGGACATCAAGGCCGGCATGGACGTGATTACGCGGGAAACCGGCGTGGCCAAGGCGCATTTGATGGGCGAATCCTCCGGAGCCATTCGCGTTGGCGCCTACGCCATGCAAGAACCGGAGCGGGTGGACCGCATCGTCCTGGGGGCCTTCACCTACAAAGGCGACAACTCACCGACGTTAACCGAACGGGCCAAGCAGCTTGATTACTACCGTACCCACAACCGCCGCCTGCGGGACCGGACCATGATTCGCAGCATTTTCACCCGCGATAAACCAGGCACAACCGACCCCGCCATCGCCGAATTCCTGGCCGATGAAGAGCTGAAGTACGGCGATCAGGTTCCCACTGGAACCTATCTCGACATGACGTCGAAGTTGCCACTGGTGGAACCTAGGAAAGTGCAGGCGCCGGTCCTGCTGATCCGCGGTGAATATGACGGCATCGCCACCATGGCGGATCTGACGGACTTTTTCAGCCAGCTTCCCAATGGTGACCGCCAGTTTGTGGTGCTCCCCGGCATGGCGCATTCGGTGATCCACGGCCTGAACCGGCATCTATTTTGGCATACAATGCATGGATTCTTGTCGATGCCGAAGGTTGTGGGGTAAGTTCCGAAGGAGCAAGCCAATCGCGTTTTCAAGCCCGCTGCCGTGGAAAACGGGCGGCTTGCTTTGGTGCCGTACGCCTTTTGCGTTTGAGGTCTTCATGCCGCGTATCCGGAATACTCGTGGGCTATCGGTCATATGGCGACGCCGCTCATTCTTCACTATTGGCCGGCCTACTAGGCGATTGTGCCTTGGACGCTTTTCGCCATTTTCATGATGTTCCGAAAGCGTTCGATTACCTGGATGAAGCCAGCGATGTTCATCGGCAGCGCCAGCACTGTCGCGACGCCGCCGGCTTTACGGCATCAGTGGCCGGCGTTTTAACTAGAAGGAAGCGGGCTGTTTGGCGCAGTTCATCCAACGCGAGGTTGTTGGCCGGGCCGTATCACCGAAACTCAGGACTTCTTCTTCCGTGGAGTGCTGGGTTTGGCTTTTGTATGATCGCGCAAAAACTCCGCGAAACCGGCTTCTTCAACCGTACCGGCGGCGAGCTCCAACACGGCCTGAGCGGCCTCGGCTTCCGAGGCGCTGAAAATATAGCCGTTCATCTCCAGGCACAAAACGCTGACGATGAAGCCTGTGGGTTTATTGCCATCGACAAAGGGATGGTTGCGGACAATACCGGAACAGTAGATCGCGGCTAGCTCAATTACGCTGGACGATTCACCGTAATGGTGATGCTGCAGCGGCCGCGCCAGGGCCGATTCCAGTAGATTCTCATCGCGGATGCCGCCGGCTCCACCATGGCGAATCAAGCTCTGTTCGTGGATGGCCAGCGCATCGCGCTTGTCAATCCAGACAAGCTCCGTCCAAATTGGTTCGGTCATTTGGCCAGTACGCGCAAGCTATTGCGGTAGCGATCCATGATGTCATTTACCTTCTCCATCTTGGTTTCAAAGGTGACATCACCTGGCGCAATGCTATAAGCCCCGCCCGGTGCCTCCACCAGCAACAGGTGTTCGCCTTCAGCGGTTTGCAGACGCCGAATGACTTCCTTGGGCAAAACCACTCCCAACGAATTTCCGAATTTGCGGACCTTGAGTTGGACCATGGCATGAACCTCAGTTATTACTATTGTAATAACATTTTGGAGCCAATAGACGACTGTGGTTCCCCCGCGTTCCTTAGAAACCTCCGACGGGACCTTGATAGAGTGAACGTGATGCGGGCAAAAGCTAAGCGCAAGATCGCAGGGCACATCAGACTCTTGATGACTGCGCAATTGGCAATTGCGCTGACGATTCTATCGACACAACAGCTAAGTGCTATGGAATCGGATGACGGATGGGAGAACCTCAAACGCATTACGCGAGATCGATCCTACACGATCATTTCTCGTGATAGCAAATGTCTGGTGGGGATGTTGGCCGCAGTGGATAGCAAGTCCATTTGGATAGTCGGCGAGTCGAAGAGCGCGGAAATACCACGCACAGCCGTCCTTCGCATTACCGATGTCTCAAGCGAGCTGGCGCGGGACGTTATCTACAGCGGAAGGAGTTCGTGGATTGACGTAGAGGGAGCGATTCCACAAGGGTCTGAATATTTGCATGTTCAGATGAAAACTGGCGAACAATGGACGTGGAAGCAACCGAAAGTCACTAGCGAATCGATCGTATTCGGAAACAAATCAGTAGTCAAACGGGACGTCCGTCGCGTTTGGTACGTCCGCTACAAGCCCACCACGGCGACCGAAGATTACGTTCGTCATGAGAACGCTACCCTTCTGGCTCCCAGGCTTTGGTTCGATGGCCTCATATTAGGGAAGATTCGCGTTCCCCTATACGATTCGGAGCGAGAGGCGGATGAATCTCCCATCGCCTGCCACCTTGCTGCGACTCCCGGCGAGAGTAGATGAGGGTTTCCCGATTTCCATTTGATCCAGCACCGCCAAGAAAAACGCCCGCCTGGGTAGACGGCCTCGGGTCGTCTACTCCAGCCGGGCGCGGAGGTTTGCAGCGTGATCGGTCCTAGTTCTAGTGCGTCGAAATCAGTTCCCTGTGGATAGCAAACTTCACCAGACCGGCCACATCGTGGATGTCCAGTTTGCGCATCAGGCTGGCGCGGTAGGTGTCGACGGTTTTGGGGCTCAATTCCAGCCGTGCGGCGATCTCTTTAGCGCGGATTCCGTCCACCAGCAGTGTAAACACCTGGTATTCGCGGGCGCTGAGTGATTCCAGCGGATCTTCAGGAGAGTTCTTGGTGCTGGGACTGAAGATCTTATCTAATTCCAGCGACGGTGAAACGTAAATGCCGCCGTCCAAAATCTGATCAAAAGCTTCCAGCAATTGGTTGGAGGGGCCGGACTTCAGGAGGAATGCATTCACCCCGGCACGCAACGCTTCCACCACCGTCTTGCGATCCTTCCGCGTCGATAAAACGACGATGCGGGTAGGCAGGCGCGCTTCTTTCACGCGTCGTGCGATCTCCAGCGCGAACAAGTCTGGAAGGTTCAAGTCCAGCACGGCAATATCGGGTTTCTGCGTTTCAATGATCCGCAGCGCCACTACGCCCTCCGAGCATTGACCCATTACCTTGAAATGCGGCTGCGCGTCGCACAGGGCCGCCAAGCCTTCCCTAACCAGCGTCAGGTCATCGGCTAGCAAAATCGAATATGTTTTTGGCTCTCTGATTGGGACCATTAAGTTTCTAAGCCTTACTTTTTAAAGGACTAACCCAGGTTAAAGGACTAACCCAGGTCGGGACTCATCCCGCAGCAAACGCCATTCCTGGCATCCGCTGCCCCGAGTTACCGTTTCGGGCGGGCTTCGGAGAGTGTTAACGATTTCCCCTTACACATTACAAGTGAGCCGACCACGCAGTAATTCTCCTGAATTCGATGCCTGAGGAGCAAGAGAGGCAGGTACCAAAACAGTACCTGCCTTTCAGCCCCACAATGTGGTCCTTAATCGGGAAATGCTATGAAACGAAACTGGCCCAAATAACCCCCGGGGTCCCAAAGCCGGGGAATCGAAACCTTACTCCATCACTTGCCGGCCTTGGTCGCAGGACTTGGTTGCAGGCCTAGGCGAAGCTGCGAACGCCGGCCGGCTCGTCATCGAAGACGTCGAAAACGGTGTAGAGCTTGGTGATTTGCAGTAAGTCCTGGACGCGCTTGGTTAAGTTTAGAAGCTTGACGGCTCCACCCTGATTTGCCACCGTGGTGAAGGCCGAAACCAGCTCGCCAATGCCGGAGCTATCGATATAAGACACCTCGGCCAGATTCAGCAACAATTTCTTGTGCCCGTTGGCGGCCAAGTCACGCAGGGTGGTACGAAGCGCACTAGCACCCTCGCCCAGCGTAATCTTTCCGGCTACATCCACTACGGTTACGTCACCCACTTGCCGGGTGGTCAATTTTGCACTCACAAACGATCCTCCTCGCCCTATCTAAAGTAGATCTACCTGTCAGTCTTGTACTTTACCATCTTCACTTGCGTGCCACGTGGCACACGCGGGGAAATGGCGAACTCATCCATGAAAGCCTGCATCATCATCACGCCCCGGCCCGACTGCCGGTAGATGTTTTCCCCCGCACACGGGTCCGGCACCGCAGCCGGGTCGAATCCGTCGCCCTCATCCTCAATCCGGATGGTGATATGGTCCGGTGTGCGCTGCACCTGCAGCCAGACTTTCTTCTTGGCGTTGTAGCGGTTGCCGTGTACCACGGCATTCACCATGCACTCGCGGACGGCAATACCAATGCGGTGCCGTTCCTCTTCATCGAAGCCCAGTGGCTCGGCCTCGCGCAAAACGGCTTCTTCAGCGCTATCCACGCTTTCGAGCGCCGATTCGTACTCCACCTGCAAAGTGTGTTCCTCCATCGCTTCGTCCACGCCGCCTGGTTCAGGTGCTGATACCAAGTCACCCCCACCGCCTCTCATTACTATCCCAGAAATCAGGAACCTGAGGGAACGGCACGGACCGCCGACAACTCGAAACGCTACATTAGAATAGTGCCGACAGAAAAGTCAAGAGCGCGGGTGGCCAGAACCTGGAACGCGTTCCTCGGCCTGATTCTGGCCAACGGTCTCGCTTTGCCAGCACAGCAGCTCACCGCCAATCAGCATCAGCTCAACCTGGCTTCCTTCGAGCAGGTCTGGACCACCATTCGCGATAAGCACTGGGACGAAAAGCCCGGAGGCCTGGATTGGCAGGCCATTCACGGCGAATTCAGCCCGCGCATGGAGCAGGCCGCCAGCATGGAGGAATCCCGCGCAGTGCTGCGCGAAATGCTGGGGCGCCTGCATCAAACCCACTTCGGCATTCTGAGTTCGTCGTCCTACGGAGAGGTGGATCCCGATGGCGGGGGCGAGGGCACCAGTGGCATCGACGTGCGGGTATTGGATGGCCGCGCCATCGTCACTGAAGTGGAGCCCGGCGGGGCAGCCGCGCGCGCGGGCGTCAAAACGGGTTGGGAGATCATAAGTGTTGACGGCCGCGAACTACGGCCGCTGATCACAAAACTGCAGGCGGATAGCGCCGTGCACGAACTGCAGTTGACACGGGCGGTATTGGCTCGGGTAACGGGTTCGGCGGGTGTGACGCGGCGTTTTGTATTTTCCGATTGGGCAGGGCCCATCCTGAAAGACTTGACGCTGCAAAAGCCGCGCGGCGAAATGGCGGGCTTCGGAAACCTGCCGCCGCAACCGGTCTGGTTTTCAGCCACACGGATTGGGCCCGGAAACAAAATCGCGCTGATCCGTTTGACGGTTTTTCTGGATCTGGTGCGGGTGATGAATCAGTTTGGCGAAGCGGTTCGCTCTTGTGCTGACTGCAAGGGCATCATCATCGACCTGCGCGGCAACCCGGGTGGCATCGGCGGCATGGCCATGGGCATGGCGGGCTGGCTGATTGATCCTTCACAAAAAACTCAGCCGGATCTTCGCCTGGGCAGCATGTACCTTCGCGGGCAAGCCCTGAAGTTTTTCATCAACCCGCGCGTGGATGCCTTCACAGGCAAGGTGGCGATACTGGTGGACGGCAACTCCGCATCAACTTCTGAAATTTTCACCGGTGGCTTGCAAGACCTGCACCGCGCTCGTGTTTTCGGCACCAAAACCGCGGCAGCCGCGTTGCCCTCCGTCATCACGCGCCTGCCCAACGGCGACGGTTTCCAATACGCAGTGGCGAACTACATTTCCGAAGGCGGCAAGGCGCTGGAAGGGAATGGCGTGACGCCAGATGTAGAGGTGAAACTCACGCGGGAAGGGCTGCTGGAGGGGCATGATGCGGTGGTGGATGCGGCGGCGGGGTGGGTGATGGGTAAGTGATGGGATAGTATTTCTAACTCGCCTTCGCAATCCCGCGCGTCGTTCGGGCCTTTATCGGTACCGCGCGAAGCTCCAGCCTCCGGTTCAGCGCACCAGCGATCCTGCGCAGCATCGCCAGCGAGCCTTCGTAGTCGGCTTGTTCCAGGCGGCAGATCACGCTTGCCGTGGTACCGACTTTCTTGGCAAGCTCACGTTGGCTGAGGCCGGCTTTTTTACGAAGATCGTAAACCAGTTGAGCAGCCTCAATATTTACAATTTCGTCATCAAGCATCGTCCGGCGCACAGTGTCAGAGCCGACGAATTTTCCGATCAGCTGATCTAACGCGTCGTTCTTGGAAGCCTTCTTTCCGGTAGCCATCATTCACCCCTTCCAACCATGTGCTTTCGGGTTCGCCTCATATTTCTTCTTACGCTCGATTGCCCGCTCGATTTCAGCCAGCGGAACTGAGGATTCTTTTACCAGCCCGTGCGAAATGACAACCAGGTTCTTGCCGCTGAAAAAGTATAGAATCCGATAGTTCACACCCTGCTGCGTGGGGCGAAGTTCATAAATGCCGTCACGCAACAAATCAGCAATCGGGCGGCGCAACTCGTGCCCTTTCGATCGCAAGAGAAGAACCTGCCCGAGACACTTTGCCTGCGCCTTCACCGGCAGCGTATTCAACCAGCGCTCAAAGAGAACCGTCTCGCCTTCTTTGTAGAACACAACCTCAGTTTGAGGCACCAATTCATGTTCGCAGTTTTGCGAATGTCGGTCAACCGCGAACTACATTTCCGAAGGGGGCAAGGCGCTGGAAGGGAATGGCGTGACTCCTGATGTAGAGGTGAAACTCACGCGGGAAGGGCTGCTGGCCGGGCACGATGCGGTAGTGGACGCAGCGGTGGGGTGGATTGGTAAGTAACGCGCCTTAGGCGCGGAGAGGGATCCCCGATATGAGGACGTTTTGTCGCGCAGTTTCTTCGGCGATACCAGCCTTGACGAGGGCTGACACGAACGCTTCTTTCATTGGTAACGAATACTGAGATGGGCCGATAATCAACCGGTCGAATAGTTTCGCGAATTCCAGGCCGGCCAGTTCCGGCGTACCTCCGTTGATTGACTTTCCACCGTCCAGCGGTAACAAGTGAACCAACTGTGGTACACCACCGATCACCTTGGTGGCGGAATTCATTTTGTAATTTGGCGAAGTAATTTCAGGGACATATATAGCCCTCCACTCTCGCTCTTCCTTAAACCCCTCATGCTTCATGCAAGTAACGCCCGCCGGGATCATACTTTGAACAAAAGCGCGAAGTAAGTTAGGGTTCTGAGATTTCAGAAAATCCCGTTTTTCGAAGATGCTAGCTAGGATCGCCTGGATATTATCAAGCGCACGTTCATCACTAAGATACGACACGGGAGTGAACATTAAACCTAATTGCTCCGCACCGATTTCACCCCACGGAATTTTAAATACAAGACCAACCCTCCCGAGGCCGCCACCAAATCCCCGCCACATCGAGAGCCTCCCATGGAGGTCCTCGCTCGCGTCGTGTACCGACATCGACGTGATGTAGGTCTGGGAGTGGATGGATTGCCACTTTTCATAAAAGAAACCAAGAGCGTCCGTAGCCCCATTTTCTATACAGTCGTCGAGTGTGGAGGTGAACGTCTCTCTTCTGTTGGTATCTTGGAGGAACCTTTTCCAAATGTCGAAACCATGCTCAACCTCGCGGTAATCGGACATGCATCGCGCGTTGCGCATCCATAAACACGCGGTTCCTATAATGCTAAGCGCTGCCTCCGCCGACGTGTAATGAACGAATTTCGCAGAGGCGCAGACGATGCCGGTATCTGGATCCTTTGGATAGAGTTCATTCCGCTGCCTCCTTAGCTCCGGTGAAAAAATTTCGTCGAGCTTTTGGATAAGCTGCATTTCCTGTTCATTCATAAAGCCGTCGCCGAATGTATCGTCTCCGCTCTTCTTCGAAGCCATCATAGCGGATTGCGGGTGATCGAACGCCACGATGACTCCTGTGGTAACAAATGCGTTACCATAAAGACTACGGTTAGGTATGCCCCTCACACATGATTTCAAAGAGACCATTCGCGCCCGGGCACAACACGATGCCAAATTCCGCCGCGCTCTGTTAAC